>JAKFCL010000179.1:0-3018 GCA_036676665.1 Arenimonas sp.
GCCGACTGCAGCGCCAGCAGCGCATAGACGCCGGCGATCGCGTCGTCGAGCATCGCGCCGAAGCCGCCGTGCAGCTTCTGGTCGGCCCAGCTCACCGGCCACGGCTTGGCGATGTCGAAGATCCGGAACAGCACGAACGCCGCGACCACCCACGGCCAGCCGGCCGGCGCGGCGAGCAGCGCGATCCACATGCCGACGTATTCGTCCCAGACCACCAGCGACGGGTCCTCGATCTTCGTCTCGCGGATCGCCCAGTGCGACGCCCAGCAGCCGATCGCGAAACCGGCGGCGAGCACGCCCAGGTACAGCGGCAGCGACAGGTGCTGCAGGAAGAACCACCATGGCAGCAGCGCCGCGAGGCTGCCGACGGTGCCCGGTGCCTTCGGCGAGAAACCCGCGCCGAAACCGGCGGCGACCCAGCCCAGCGGATGTTTCATCAGGCGGCGGCGGGTGCCGACCGGCAGCACGGCCATCAGGCGTTCCCCGTGCCGCGGAAATGCTCGTAGCCGGTCGCCGGCGGCGCGTACGCCTCGCCGTCGGGCGTGGTGATCACGACGCCCTGCCCGGCCACCAGGTGCCCGACCACCGTCGCGCCGACCTCGAAGCCGGCCAGGGCCTGTTCGATCGCGAGCGCGGCGTGCGGCGGCGCGGTGAAACACAGCTCGTAGTCGTCACCGCCGGCCAGCTGCAGCTCCCAGCGCCGGCGCTCGTCGAAATGATCGGCCAGCGTGCGCGAGGTCGGCAGCCGGCCCAGGTCGAGCCGCGCGCCGAGGCCGCTGGCCGCCAGCACGTGGCCGAGGTCCTGCAGCAGGCCGTCGCTGACGTCGATCGCGGCGTGGGCGAGGCCGCGCAGTGCCAGGCCGGCGTCGATGCGCGGCGTCGGCCGGTCGAGGCGGTAGCGCAGCTTTCCCGAATACGGGCCGCCGGCCAGCAGCTGCGCCAGCGCGCCGGCGGCGTCGCCGAGCGTGCCGGTGACCCAGACGTCGTCGCCGACCCGGGCACCGTCGCGGCGCAGCGCCGCGCCTTCCGGCACCAGGCCGTGCGCGGTGATGTTCACGGCGAGCGGGCCGCGGGTGGTGTCGCCGCCGACCAGCTGCACGTGGTGCTGCGCCGCCAGTTCGAGGAAACCGTCGAGGAACTGGTCGACCCAGTCGGCGTCGGCCGTCGGCAGCGTCAGCGCCAGCGTGCACCAGGCCGGCGCGGCGCCCATCGCCGCCAGGTCGCTCAGGTTCACCGCCAGCGCCTTCCAGCCCAGATCGGCGACCCCGGTGTCGAGCGGGAAATGCACGCCGGCCACCAGCGTGTCGCTGGTGACGACGAGCTCATGGCCCGGGGGAACCCGCAGCAGCGCGGCGTCGTCGCCGATGCCCAGCGTCACGTCGCCGCGGTCGCGCACGCGGGCGCGGATGCGGTCGATCAGGGCGAACTCAGCCGTCATGGGGCCGCCCCGCCATCTCAGGAGCGGCGCGAAGCCTGCGCCTCGGCGGCGCGCCACTGCGCCGCCGCGTGGTCGAGCACGCCGTTGACGTAGGTGTGGCCGTGCTCGGAACCGAAACGCTTGGTGGTCTCGATCGCCTCGTTGATCACCACGCGGTACGGCACGTCCGGGCGGTGCAGCAGCTCGTAGGCGGCGATGCGCAGCACCGCGCGCTCGATCGGGTCGACCAGGGCGATCTCGCGGTCGACGAACGCGGAGAGCTTTTCGTCCAGCGACGCCAGGTTGGCGTCGACGCCGCGCACGAGGTCCTCGAAATACTCGAGGTCGGCCACTTCCATGTCCTGCTCGTTGCGGAACTGCTCGATGACCTTGGCGATCGCCGTGTGCGACATCTGCCAGGCGTAGACGGCCTGCAGCGCGCGCCGGCGGGCGCGGGACCGGGCGTGCGGATCGACGCCGTCGGCGCGGACGTGCTTCATGGCAGTTTCCCGATCAGGTTGGCCATCTCGATCGCCACCATCGCCGCTTCCTCGCCCTTGTTGCCGTGCGAGCCGCCGGAACGGGCCTCGGCGTCGGCATAGAGTTCGCAGGCGAGTACGCCGTTGGCGACCGGCACGCCGGTGTCCAGGGCGACGCGCATCAGGCCGCGGCCGCATTCGTCGGCGACCTGCTCGTAGTGGCGGGTGTCGCCGCGGACCACGCAGCCCAGGGCGACGACGCCGGCGTAGTCGGCCCGGTCCAGCGCGATCGCCGCGGCCACCGGCAGTTCCCAGGCGCCGGGCACCCGCATCACGTCCACCGCGTCGTCGGCGACGCCGTTGGCGGCGAACGCCCGGCGCGCGCCCTCGACCAGCGCATCGGTGATGCGCGGGTTCCAGCGGCTGGAGATGATCAGGTAGCGCGCCGAAGCGGGGCTGCGGACGTCGCCTTCGTAATGGGTCATGGGGCCGGCGGGTGAAGAAGGACCGGCAGTTTACCGCACCGCCCGGTCAGGCCGGCGGAACGTACTCGACGACCTCGAGGCCGTAGCCGGCCAGCCCGACCTGCCGGCGCGGCGTGCCCAGCACCCGCAGCTTGCCCAGGCCCAGGTCGGCCAGGATCTGCGCGCCGGCGCCGTTGCGGCGCCATTCGCGCTGCCGCGGCGCGTCGGCGGTCGCGGATTCGGTGATCCGGGCCAGCAGGTCGTCGGCACTGATCGGCTCGGCCAGCACCACCACGACGCCCTCGCCCGCCGCGGCGACCGCCGCCAGCGCCTGGCCGGCACTGACGCCGAAGTCGGCCCGCCGCCACGCCAGCACGTCGCTGAGCGGGTTCTTCACGTGCACGCGCACCAGGGTCGGGGTCTCGCGCTTCGGCTGGCCGTGCACCAGCGCGAAATGCAGGTCGCGGCTGACGCGGTCGCGGTAGGTCACCAGGGTGAACGGGCCGTGCGCGGTGTCGATCCCGCGCTCGTCGACCCGTTCGACCGTGTGTTCGGTTTCCAGGCGGTGGCGGATCAGGTCCTCGATCGAGCCGATCTTCAGGCCGTGCTCGGCGGCGAACGCCTCCAGTTCCGGCCGCCGCGCCATCGAGCCGTCGGC
>JAKFCL010000180.1:0-2054 GCA_036676665.1 Arenimonas sp.
AGGATGCCGGCCGCGCGCGCGACCGCGACGAAGTGGATCGTGTGGTTGGTCGAGCCGCCGGTGGCCAGCAGCGCGACGATCGCGTTGACGATGGCCCGCTCGTCGACCAGTCGCCCCATCGGCTTCCAGTGGTCGCCCAGGGCGGTGATGCGCGACGCCAGCGCCACCGCCTCGCGGGTCAGCGCCTCGCGCAGCGGCGTGCCCGGATTGACGAACGACGAACCCGGCAGCTGCAGGCCCATCGCCTCGAGCAGCACCTGGTTGGAATTGGCGGTGCCGTAGAACGTGCAGGTGCCGGCCGTGTGGTACGACGCGGCCTCGGCGGCCAGCAGCTCGGCGCGGGTCGCGGTGCCGTTGGCGAAGCGCTCGCGCACCGCCTGTTTTTCCTTGTTCGGCAGTCCGGGCGGCATCGGCCCGCCCGGCACGAACACCGACGGCAGGTGCCCGAAGGCGAGGGCGCCGATCAGCAGTCCCGGCACGATCTTGTCGCAGATGCCCAGCAGCAGCGCCGCGTCGAACATGTCGTGGGTCAGCGCGATCGCGGTGGACTGGGCGATGACGTCGCGCGAGAACAGGCTCAGCTCCATGCCGTCCTGGCCCTGGGTGACGCCGTCGCACATCGCCGGCACGCCGCCGGCGACCTGCGCGGTGGCGCCGGCCGCGCGCGCGGCGTCGCGGACCAGCGGCGGGTACGCCTCGTAAGGCGCATGCGCCGAGAGCATCTCGTTGAACGCGGTGACGATGCCCAGGTTCGGCGTCGGCCCGCCGGCGAGGCGCTGCTTGTCGACGCCCTCGGCCACGGCGAAACCGTGCGCGAGGTTGCCGCAGCTCAGTTCGCCGCGATGCGGGCCACGG
Source organism: Arenimonas sp. (assembly GCA_036676665.1). Taxonomy (GTDB): domain Bacteria; phylum Pseudomonadota; class Gammaproteobacteria; order Xanthomonadales; family Xanthomonadaceae; genus Arenimonas. Next base: position 856 of record JAKFCL010000180.1, read on the forward strand.
CCGCGCGCGACCTCGATCGCCGCCAGGTAGACCGTGCGCGTGGGCAGGCTGCGCTGGCGGATGCGTTCGGTGATCTCGAGCAGGCGCGGGTGGGTGTCCATGGAAGTTCTCCGGAATCGGTGCCGGTCAGGGGCACCAGTGGATCTGCAGCGGCGAGCCGGCCGGGTCGATCGCGGCCAGCACCGGCCAGCGGACGCGGTCCGCTTCGTGCAGGGCCTGTTCGAGCAGGTCGCGCTTGCGCACGCCGCGGATCAGCAGCAGGCGGCTGCCGGCACGGGCGATCGCGGCCGGGGTCAGCGTGACCCGCTGCGGCCAGGCCTGCGCACCGGGGCAGCCGTCGGCGTCGGTGGCGACATACGGGCCCGGCGCCGCGAGTGCGGCCTCGAGGCCGGGCATGCCCGGAAAGAGCGAGGCGGTATGGCCGTCTTCGCCCATGCCGAGCAGCATCGCCGTCGGCCGCGTCGGGAAGCCGGCATTGGCCTCGGCCACCGCGCGCGCGCGATCGCCGTCGGCGCGGGCGAGGGGAAGGAAGGTCGCCGCGGCGGCGGCGCCCTGCAGCAGCGTCTCGCCCACGAGACGGCCGTTGCAGGCATCGTCGTCGGGTGCGACCCAGCGTTCGTCGACCAGGCCGACGGTGACCCGGGCCCAGGGAAGATCCGTGTCCGCCAGCCGCGCGAACACCGGCGCCGGCGACGTGCCGCCCGAGACGAACAGGCTGGCGTGTCCGTCGGCGGCGATCGCGTCGCGCAGCGCGGTGGCGGTGGCGTCGGCGATCGCCAGGGCCCACGCACCGGCGTCGGCATGGCGCTGCCAGACGAATTCGCCGGCGTTCATCCGCCGCCCAGCCACTGCCGCGCGAATGCGGCCGCGCCGAGCAGCCCCGGCTGCGGATGCACCACGGCCAGGGTCGGCACGCGCGCCATCGCCGGCGAGAAGCGGCCCTTGTGCTCGAAGCGCTGGCGGAAGCCGGAATGCTGCAGCTCGTGCAGCAGCCGGGGCACGAGCCCCCCGGTCAGGAACACGCCATCCCAGGCGCCCAGCGTCAGCGCCAGGTCGCCGGCGCAGGCGCCGAACACCGCGCAGAACACGTCCACCGCGCGTCGGCAGCGCACGTCGCCGGCGGCGGCGCGCACGGTCACGTCCACCGGCCGCATCGGCCCGGGGTCTTCGCCGGCGATCAGGCTCAACGCCCGGTGCAG
>JAKFCL010000181.1:0-4133 GCA_036676665.1 Arenimonas sp.
GAAGCGCTGTCCACGCGCAGGCTGCGGCGGCCGAACCAGCGGTGCACCAGGCCTTCCTGCAGGCTCCAGGCCTGGATGCGCCGGCGCGGCATGTTCGCGCGCAGCCGGGTCAGCAGGCCGCGGCGCACGCTGAGCCGGCGGCCGGATTCGCTGAGCACGAAGCCGTGGAACTGCAGCAGCGCATGCACCACCGACAGGATGCGCAGCGCCACGATGAACATCGCCACCAGCACCGCCGCGCCGAGCAGCCAGCCGACCGCCCCCAGGTGCAGTTCGCGGCCCCAGCCCAGCAGCAGGCCGCCGCCATCCTCCACCGCGTCGCCGAACACGTTCGGGCTCACCTGCGCCAGCGCGCCGATGCCGGCGGCGACCACGAGCATGCCGCGGTTGGAGATCAGTCCCAGGCGCACGACCTCGCTGGTCGGCAGGTCGAGCAGCACCTGCGCCTCGGGTTCGACGGCCGCGGCGCCGGCCTCGCCCGGCGTGCCGCCGTGGCTGCGGATCAGTGCCTCCAGGTCGCGGGCGTCATCGAGCGACAGCACGCGCATCTCGGCTTCCGGCTTGATGCCGCCCGCCGATTCCAGCCGCACCTCGGCGACTCCGAACACGCGGTGCAGCACCGACTGGTGCAGCGCCACGTTGTGCACGCGCTGCCACGGGATGTTGCGCAGGCTGCGCTGCAGCACGCCGCTGCGGATCTCCAGGCCGTCGCCGGTCACGCGGAAGCGGAACGTGAAGTACTGCGCCAGCGACACCAGCACCAGCACGCCGGCGCCGACCAGGCCCCACAGTTCCCAGGTGTTGCCGCCGGGGCCGAACAGCAGCACCAGGATCGGCAGCGCGAAGCTCTTGAGCTGCTGGATCAGCACGAACAGCCACGACAGCGGATGCAGCCGGCGCTCGCCGGCACGGTCAGAGTTCGTCGTCGCCACTCGCGGCCTCCGGCAGCAGCGCGTCGCGCAGCGCGACCGCGTCGGCGTCGACGAAGCCGGACTGGCGCAGCGCGTTCAGGCGCGTGCCGGCGGTGTGCACCACCAGCGTCGCCAGCCCGAACCGCCGCTCGATCGGCCCGCGTTCGATGTCGATGTGCTGCACGCGGCTGCGCGGCACCAGCACCTCGCCCTGCCAGACGATGCCGCGCGCGACCTGCAGGCCGCGCGCATCCAGCCGCCAACGGGTGCGCCGCCAGCGCGCGCGCGCCAGCAGCGCGCCGGCCACGGCCAGCAGCGCCGCCATCGCCACGAACAGGCCGGCGCGGGCGGCGAGGCCGGCCGCGAGCAGGACGGAGGGCGCAATCGTCAGCGCGACCGCGATCGGCAGCGCCATCAGCGCGCCGCTGATCATCGCCACCTTGCGGGCGGCGGGCGGCAGCGGCTGCCAGCCGTCCGGAATCGTGTCGTCGGGGGACGGCGTGGCCTGCGGCATCTCGGGTATCGGGGCGTTCAACGGAAATCCTGCTTGTAGGGGTTGGGTTCGTCGCTGCCGGGCGGGCGGCGGCTGAAGCGCTTGTACGTCCACTGGTACTGGCTCATGTCGCGGCGGGCCACGGCTTCCACGGCGGCGTTCATCGCCGTCATCGCCACCCCCGGGTCGTCATCGGCGATCGCCGGCGGGGTGGCATCGATGTGCAGGTCGAACCGGCCGTCGGCGCGGCGCTCGGCGTACACCATCAGCACCGCTGCGCCGGTGCGCGCGGCGAGCTTCGGAATCAGGCTCAGCGTCTGCGCCGGGCGGCCGAAGAACGGCGCGAAATCGCCGGCGCCTTCCTTCGGCTGCTGGTCGGGCGTGATGCCGACGACGCCGCCGCCCTGCAGCGCCTTGAGCAGCGGCCGCATCGCCGACGCCTCGGCCGGCACCAGCGTGATGTTCTCGCCGCCGCGCGCCATCCGCAGGAAGCGGTCGCCGTATTCCTCCTCGGGCGTGCGGTAGACCAGCGCGAACGGGCCGCGCGAGCCCATGTATTCGATGATCAGCTCGAGGTTGCCGTAGTGCGGCGCCGCCACGACCACCCCGCGGCCGGCCGCCAGCGCCGCCTGCAGCCGGTCCTCGCCGTGCACGGCGGCGATCAGCCGCAGGTTGTCGGCGCGCGGGCGGGTCCAGATGCGCAGCGTTTCCAGCGCCAGCCGGCCGGTCTGCCGCAGCACCGCCCGCAGCTGCGTCTCGGCGGCCGCGGGAGTCAGTTCCGGCATCACCAGCGCCAGGTTCCGGCGCGCGACCTTGCATTCGCGGCCATCGGCGAGCCGCATCAAGCCGCCCAGCGCGGCGCCCAGGCCCTGCTGCACGCGCAGCGGCAGCCGGCCGACGCCCCAGGCGGCGGCGTAGAGCAGGCGGCTGGCGATCGCGGCGAAGCTCATGCGCGGTTTCCCATCGCCGAAGTGTAAGGGAACCGATCGCGGCGCTCGCTTAGACTGGCGCCATGATCGCCATCATCCAGCGCGTGACCGAAGCGAGCGTGCGCGTCGACGACGAGGTCGTCGGCGCGATCGGCCCCGGCCTGCTGGCACTGGTGGCGGTCGAGCCGGGCGACGACGAGGCGCGTTTCGCCCGCATGGCGCAGCGCCTGCTCGGCTACCGCGTGTTCGCCGACGCGCAGGGGCGGATGAACCTGTCGCTGGCCGACACTGGCGGCGACCTGCTGCTGGTCAGCCAGTTCACCCTGGCCGCCGACACCGGCAAGGGCATGCGGCCGTCGTTCACGACCGCGGCGGCGCCCGAGGACGCCATGCGCGGCTTCGAGCGGCTGGTCGGGCTGTGCCGGCAGGGCCTGGCCGACGCCGGCGCGCAGCGGGACGGGCGCCCGGCCCGGGTTGAAACCGGCCGCTTCGGCGCCCACATGATCGTCAGCCTGGTCAACGACGGACCGGTGACCTTCCGCCTGCAGTCCTGAGCCCCGCCCCCCCGGAGATGTCCGGCCGGGCATTTCTCCTTGGTTAATCAAACGGTTACCCGGGGCGAGCCGGTTCCTGTACACTGCGCGGTTCCATTTTCCCTGTCTCGGGATACAGCTTCATGGCCAACGATCGTCCGGCAGCGCAGTCCGAAATCAAGCAGCTGATCAGCAAGGGCCTCGAGCAGGGTTATCTGACCTATGCCGAGGTCAACGACCACCTGCCCGACGACATCGTCGATCCGGAGCAGCTGGAAGACATCATCGGCATGATCAACGGCATGGGCATCGAGGTGCACGAGGTTGCGCCCGATGCCGAGACGCTGCTGCTCTCCGATACGTCGTCCAGCCGCGAGTCGGACGAGACCGCCGCCGAGGAAGCCGCCGCCGCGCTGAGCTCGCTCGACACCGAGGGTGGCCGCACCACCGACCCGGTGCGCATGTACATGCGCGAGATGGGTTCGGTCGAGCTGCTGACCCGCGAGGGCGAGATCGCGATCGCCAAGCGCATCGAGGAAGGCCTGAACCAGGTCCACGCCTCGCTCGCCAGCTTCCCGTGGTCGATCCAGCTGCTGCTCGAGGACTACGACCAGCACCTGGAAGGCAAGAAGCGCCTGAACGAGGTCGTCGTCGGCTTCCTGGACATGGAAGAGCCGGAGGAAGTGATCCCGGTCGCCGTGATGGAAGTCGAGGCCGAGATCGAGGAAGACGAGGAGCCCGCCGGCGATGACGCCGAGGAGACCGTCGTCGACACCGGTCCGGACCCGGCCGAGGTCGGCCGCCGGATGGACGCGCTCAAGAGCCTGTACACCAAGTTCCAGAAGACCCACGCCAAGTACGGCGCGGTCGACAAGAAGACCACCAAGGTCCGCGAAGAGATGGCGGCCGAGTTCCTGCGCCTGAAGCTGCCGCTGGCGCTGATGGACGCGTTCGTGCGCAAGCTGCGCGAAGTGGTCAACTCGATCAAGGAACACGAGCGCAAGATCCTCGACATCTCCACCCGCAACGCCAAGATGCCGCGCAAGGACTTCCTGCGCGCGTGGCCGGGCAACGAGATCAACCTGGACTGGGCCGACGACGTCATCCGCCGCAAGCAGAAGTGGTCGTCGGGCATGCGCGAGTTCCGCGACGCCATCGTCGCCGAGCAGCACAAGCTGATCGCGATCGAGCACTCGCTGTGGCTGACGCTGCCGGACATCAAGGAAATCAACCGCGCGATGGCCTACGGCGAGGCCAAGGCCCGCAA
>JAKFCL010000182.1:0-14869 GCA_036676665.1 Arenimonas sp.
TGAAGGCGGCGGAGGTGGCCCATGGCTGATTTCCTGCCGCTGCTGATCGAACTGGGCACCGAGGAGCTGCCGCCCAAGGCGCTGCCGGAGCTGGCGCAGGCCTTCCACGACGGCGTGCTCAAGGGACTGGCCGCGCGCCGAATCCAGGTGGGCGACGAGTCCGGCGTCGCCGGCGGCGGCCCGCTGTACACGCCGCGCCGGCTGGCCGTCTTCCTGCCGCGGGTGGCCGTCCAGCAGCCGGTCCAGCACAGCGAGGTGCAGGGCCCGTACCTGAACATCGGCCTGGACGCCGACGGCAACCCGACCCCGGCGCTGCTGGGTTTCGCGCAGAAGAACGGCGTGGACTGGCAGGCGCTCGAGCGGATCACCGACGCCAAGGGCATGCGCTTCGTCGCCCGCAGCTCGCGCCCGGGCGCGGCCACCGCCGCGCTGCTTGCCGAGGTCGTCGCCGAGGCGGTGAAGGGCCTGCCGATCCCGAAGCCGATGCGCTGGGGCGACCGCGACACCGCGTTCGTGCGGCCGGTGCACTGGCTGGTGATCCTGCTCGGGCGTGATGTCGCCCCCGGCGAAGTACTGGGCCTGAAGGCCGACCGGATGAGCCGCGGCCATCGTTTCCACCGCACCAAGCCGGTGTGGCTCAACGACGCCGAGGAATACGTGCAGGCGCTGCGCGAGGCGCACGTGCTGGCCGATCCGCGCGAGCGCCGCGAGCGCATCCGCGCCGAGATCGCCGCCGCCGCCCGCGAGGCCGGCGGCACGGCGCGGGTCGAGCCGGCGCTGCTCGAGGAGGTCAACTGCCTGGTCGAGTGGCCGCGGGCGATCCTGTGCAGCTTCGAGGGCGAGTTCCTGCGCGTGCCGCAGGAGGCGCTGGTGTCGACGATGCAGGGCAACCAGAAGTTCTTCCCGGTGCTGGGCGCCGACGGCAGGCTCAGCGAGAAGTTCATCGGCATCGCCAACCTCGACAGCAAGGATCCGGCCGAGATCCGCAAGGGCTACGAGCGGGTGATCCGCCCGCGCTTCGCCGATGCGCGCTTCTTCTTCGACGAGGACCTCAGGCAGGGCCTGGACTCGATGGCCGAGGGCCTGAAGACGGTGACGTTCCAGGCCAAGCTCGGCACGATCGCCGACAAGGCCACGCGCGTGGCGCTGCTGGCCGAGGCGATCGCGGTGCAGGCCGGCGCCGAGCCGCTGCAGGCGCGGCTGGCCGCGCAGCTGGCGAAGGCCGACCTGCAGAGCCGCATGGTCAACGAATTCCCGGAGATGCAGGGCATCGCCGGTCGCGTCTACGCCGAAGCCGCCGGGCACCCGGCCGCCGTCGCCGCGGCGATCGACGAGGCGTACATGCCGCGCTTTGCCGGCGACGCCATCGCGCCGTCGCTGCTGGGCCAGGTGCTGGCGATCGCCGAGCGCCTGGACACGCTCGCCGGCGGGTTCGCCGCCGGCCTCAAGCCCACCGGCAACAAGGACCCGTTCGCGCTGCGCCGTGCCGCGCTGGGCCTGGCGCGCACGATGATCGAATCGGGCATCGACCTGGACCTGCGCCAGCTGCTGATCTCCGCCCGCGCCCACGCGCTGGAATCGATCGCGGCGGTGCAGGCACGCGCCAAGGGCGCCGACGTCCCGTTCGACCCCGACGCGCCGGTGGCGCTGCCGGTCGGCCCCAGCCTGATGCGGGTCGGCGACATCGACGAGCTCACCGCGTTCGTGCTGGACCGCCTGCGCGGCTATTACGCCGACCAGGGCGTGCCCGGCGTGCAGTTCGACGCCGTCGCCGACGTGCACCCGACCTCGCTGGTCGACTTCGACCGCCGCCTGAAGGCGATCGCCGGCTTCGCGAAGTTGCGCGAGGCCGCGTCGCTGGCCGCCGCCAACAAGCGCATCCGCAACATCCTGAAGAAGTTCGACGGCGAGATCCCGGATGCCGTCGATGTCGGCCGCCTCGTCGAGCCGGCCGAACAGTCGCTGCACGGCGCGCTGGTGCAGGCACTGGCCGACACCGACCCGCTGCTCGAGGCGCGCGACTACGTCGGCACGCTCAAGCGGCTGGCGGAGCTGCAGGGACCGGTCGACAACTTCTTCGCCCGCACGATGGTGATGGCCGACGACCCGGCGCTGCGCGACAACCGGCTGGCACTGCTCAGGCTCGTGGCCGATCGTTTCGCGGCGGTCGCCGCGGTGGAGCAGCTCTCCGCGACGTGAGCCCTGTCGGAGGATCCTCGCGGCGACGCCTCAACCCGAAGCACGGATGGGGCCCGCGGTTCGCGCAGCGAACCGTGGGAGAGTTTCGCCCGTGCAGAAACAGGAAGGCCGCCCGAAGGCGGCCCTCCATATCCGTGCAAGCGAAACTTCAAAACGTCATGCGCAGGCCGAGGCTGAAGCTGTTGCTGTCCTCGTTGTTGTCGCCGAAGCGGCCGCTGTAGGCGGCGAACGCGGTGGTCGACTCGCCCAGCGACCAGTTCAGGCCGAGGTCGGCGCTGATCCAGTCCTGCGCCGGCGAATAGCCCTCCATCGTGAAGCGGCCGTTCATCGAGTTCGAACCGGCGTTGACGGCGATGGCACCGTCCTCGCTCTCCTCGTTGTGGGCCACGCGCAGGTACGGACGGAAGCTGTCGGCGCTGCCACCCATCAGCTGGTAGCCGAGGCGGGTGACCATCGAATCGCGGTCGAAGCCGGCGAAGTTCATCGACGTCGAATCGCCGCTTTCCTCGGCGTAGCCGTCGACGTCCTGCGACACCCAGGTGCCGCCGACGAACGGGCCGTGCTGGAAGCCGCCCGCCGAACCGAACAGCCAGCCGAAGCCGAGCTCGGCGTACGTCTGGCTGGCGTTGGTGGAGCCGAACTCGTGGCGCACGGTCGGGCCCATCACGATGGCGCGCTCGATGTCGATGCTGGTGCTGCCGCCGCCGATCGCGCCGTTGATGTAGCCACCGCCGCCGAAGGTCAGCGCGCCGCCGATCGAGGCGATCACCGCACGGCTGTCGATGTTGGCGCCGATCACGTCGTTGTCGTGGTTGCCCATCGTGATCGCGACGCCCCAGTAGGCGTTGTCGGTGATGCGGTGGTTGGCGCCCAGCGTCAGCGACATCACGTCGGCGTTGGCGGCGCGGTAGCCGCCGCCGTCGAAGTCCTGGTCGCCGAACTGGCCGGTGGCGTACGCACGCACGCTGCCGGTTTCGCGGTCGAGCTGGAAGTCCGACATCAGTTCGTCGGTGACGGCGCGGCCGTGGTTCTCGGCGATCTTCAGGCCGCCTTCGCCGGCCAGCGACACCTGCAGCGGCGCGATGATCGTGCTGTAGACGACGCTGGCGAGCATCGCGTGCGCGGCGCCGGTCGGGTGCACGCCGTCGGCGAACAGGTAGGTCTCGTTGGCGCCCGGGGCGACATAGGCACCCGGCTGGCAGAACAGCGACGAACCGCCGGTCAGCGCCAGGTTGCAGGCGGTGCCGGTCGTGTTGGTGAAGCCGTACAGCGTCGGGTTGGCGAGGATCTCGTTGATGATCCCGTACGTATTGATCGGGATGATGCCGTCGCCGAGCGTGGCGAGGCCGGCATTGAGCGTCGTGTTGTAGACGAACACCAGGCCGGACACCGACGCCTGGCTCGGCGTGCCGAAGAAGGCCGGCGTGACGCCGATGTCGGGCAGGTTCATCACGACGATGTATTCGGCGCCGGCGGCCTGCAGCGCGCCGATCTGGCCGACCGCGATCTGCGCCGACTGGCCGGTCACCTGCTGCGCGGTCGCCGGGTTGGCGGCGGCATTGAAGATGTTGTTGGCGCCGGCCCAGTAGGTGTGCAGCACGCCCTGGTCGGCGAGTCCCCCACGAGGGGTCAGGTAGTCACCGAACTGCTGGCTGACGTTGCGGCACGGCAGCGTCACCGGCACGCAGACGAACGGGGCGCTGGTCGGCGCGCCGCCCCAGGCGTAATTGGTGCCGCCGGCGGTGTACGCGGTCTGGGTCAGGCCGAGCATGCTGGCGAGGACCTCCGTCCAGACCGGATCGGGGTTGGTGGTGAAGCTGCCCGCGCCCGGGATGAACGGCGCGTAGTTGCCCGCGTCGGACAGGCTGTCGCCGAACGAAACGACGCCGGTGAATTCCTGGGCGTGGGCAGTGCCGGTGGCGGCCAGCGCGAGCACGACGGCTCCGGCCAAACGGTGGAAACGGGGCATGGGAAAACTCCTGTTGGTCAGTGGAAACGCTCGACCACGTGCCCAGGGTCTCCTCTGGCCTTCCCGTGCCGGTTGGCCGGGAACGCTCCCTCCCCTTGAGCCGCGTTCTGCCCCCGGCGGACGCTGTCCGGGGCCGCGTCACATTAACGCAAAACCAACGATCCGTACCACCCGGTAGGGTGGTTCAGGGACGGACCACGGCGCCCTTCAGGCGCGGCGCCCCGTCCACCACCTCCGTCCACGCCAGCCAGGCGGCGCCGTCGCGCAGCTGCATGCGCGGGAAGCCGGTGGCGCGGCCCCGGCCGGCGATCCCGGCCACCTTCATCCGGAACGATTCGGTGACCAGGTCCGGCGCGAACCGCGCCAGCCACAGCGCCTGGCCCGCGGCGGTTTCCTCGACCCAGCTGACCCAGACCCCGTCGGCGTCGGCGGCGACATCGACGCGGCCGTGCTGGGCATCGCCGCGCGCGATCGAAGTCATCGGACCGAAGTGGCGACCGCCGTCGGGGGAAGCCGCGACGCGGATCTCCGATTCGCCGGTCGCGGCCGTGTACCAGGCGACCCAGGCCTTGCCGCCATGCGCCGCGATCGCCGGCCCGTTGACCGGGCACGCCGGCATCTTCCAGCCGTCGGCGTGCACGGGCACCGGCGCGCTCCAGCGCCTGCCGTCGAAACGGGCGACGACGATGTCGCGGATCTCGCCGGCGGCGCGGTCGCGCCAGGCCAGCAGCGTGGCGCCGTCGCCGGTGGCGGCGCTGGCGGTCTGGCAGCAGTCGCAGGTGCTGACGTCGATCTCGTGTTCGGCGCGCTTGCCGTCGGCACCGAACACCGCCGCGCGCAGGGTCATCGCGCCGCCACCCGCGGCATGGTCGTGGCCGCCGCCGGTGTTGCGGCCGTCCAGCCAGGCGATGCCGAGGGTGTCGCGCGACTGCGGCCACAGCGTCGCGAAGCCGTGTTCGGTCGGCGTGCCGTCGTCGTGCACCGGACCCAGCGCGGTCCAGCGGCGACCGTCGTCGCGCGAGACGAACAGCCTCGTGTCGTACGCGTAGGTCGCCTCGCCGTTGCGCACCAGCGCATGCGCCCACAGGCTGCCGTCGGGCAGGGCCTGCAACGCCGGGAAATCGGCCCAGTTCACGAACCAGTCGTCGCCGGCGGCGACCGTGCGGGTGTCCGACCAGCCGGCGGCGGGGTCGGTGCCGGCATGGCGGGCGAAACGCAGGCGATGGCCCTTGCCTTCCTTCTCGATCCAGCTCAGCAGCAGCGTGCCGTCCGGCGCCCGCGACAGGTCGGGCTGGGCGGCGCTGGCGGCCGGCGGCAGAGGCCAGTCGGCGACCGACGCGGCCTGCAGCGATGGGGTGGCGGCGGCAAGGCCGGCGGCGAGCAGCGCCGAAGCGCGAAGGGCACGGATTCTCATGCCGCAACCATAGCGGCCGGCGGCGTGGGGCACCATCCTGGCGCACGCGAACCGCAACGCGGCGCGCACCCGGCGAGGCCTCGCCGCCACGGCGTCCGGTTCGGATCAGTGCGTGGACGCGGGCCCGTCACCGCCACCGTCGCCGTCCCGGGCGTCGGCTTGCGGGCCGGCGGTGGCTTCGACAGCGCGCGCCCGGTGCACCGCCGCGTGCATCGCCCGCCACTGGCCGCGGAAGCGCCGGGCTTCCCAGCCGACGAGTCGCCAGGTGGCGTCGAGCAGCATCGCGAACGCGAGCCCGGCGACGACACCGCCGATCGCCAGCGCATTGACGTGCGTGGCGGCGGCGGACGCCGCGAGGCCGATGCCGGTGGCGTCGATCACGGTCCTGCCGAGGAAATAGGTGCCGGCGTAGATCGGCACGATGGTCAGCGGGTTGACCACCATCTGCAGCGCCGCCATCACCGTCAGGTTGCCGCGCAGCCACACGGCCAGCGCGAAGCCGGCCAGCAGCTGCACGCCATAGGTGGGCAGCAGCGCGAGCACCGCGCCGGCGTAGAGCGACACCAGCACCTCGCGGCGCCGGAACGACCACAGCCACGGCCGCTTGCGCGCCGCTTCGGCGAACCACCGGATCACCGGGTAGCGGGAGACATTGGCCTTGCGCGGCAGCGGCCGCAGCCAGCGGCGCAGGCGCCGGCGGCGGGCGAGCAGCCGCAGGTGCAGCGGGTGGTGGCGATGCGGCATCGCGAAGGCCCGCGCCGTCAGGCGACGCGGCGGCCGCCCAGCTTCGCCAGCCGCACCAGCAGCAGCGAGATCGCCGCCGGCGTCATGCCGGGGATGCGCTGCGCCTGGCCGATGGTTTCCGGGCGCACGCGCGCCAGCTTGGCCTGCAGTTCCGCCGACAGGCCGGGGATGCCGGCGTAATCGAAGTCGGCGGGAAAGCGCGATTCCTCGTGCCGGCGCTGGCGGGCGATCTCGTCGTGCTGGCGCTCGAGGTAACCCGAATACTTCACGCCGATCTCGACCTGCTCGGCCACCGCCGGGTCGTCGCTGCCCGGCGCCAGCGCCGGCAGCCGCATCAGCGCCGCGTAATCCAGTTCGGGGCGCTTCATCAGGTCCAGCGCCGTGCATTCGCGGCTGAGCGCGACGCCGGTAGATGCCTCGAGCTGGCGCGCGAGCTCGCCGCCGGGCGTCGCCCACAGCGCCGCGAGCCGCCCGCGCTCGCGCGCGACCGCGTCGGCCTTGCGCGAGAACGCCTGCCAGCGGGCGTCGTCGACCACGCCCAGTTCGCGGCCGACCGGGGTCAGGCGCGCGTCGGCGTTGTCCTCGCGCAGCTGCAGCCGGTATTCGGCGCGGCTGGTGAACATGCGGTACGGCTCGGTCGTGCCGTGCGTCACCAGGTCGTCGACCAGCACGCCCAGGTAGGCCTCGTCGCGGCGCGGCGACCACGCTTCGCGCCCGTGCACGTGCCGCGCGGCGTTCAGGCCGGCGAGCAGCCCCTGTGCCGCGGCTTCCTCGTAGCCGGTGGTGCCGTTGATCTGGCCGGCGAAGAATAGCCCTTCCACCAGCTTGGTCTCCAGCGAGGCCTTCAGCCCGCGCGGGTCGAAGTAGTCGTATTCGATCGCGTAGCCCGGCCGGGTGATGTGCGCCCGCTCGAAGCCGGGGATCGAATGCACCAGCGCCAGCTGCACGTCGTACGGCAGCGAAGTGGAGATGCCGTTGGGATAGATCTCGTGGGTGTCCAGGCCTTCGGGCTCGATGAACACCTGGTGCGACGCGCGCTCGGCGAAGCGCACCACCTTGTCCTCGATGCTCGGGCAATAACGCGGGCCGACACCCTCGATCGCCCCGGAATACATCGGCGAGCGGTCCAGTCCGGCGCGGATGATCTCGTGCGTGCGCTCGCTGGTGTGGGTGATCCAGCACGACACCTGCCGCGGATGGTCGGCGGCGCTGCCGAGGAACGAGAACACCGGCACCGGCGTGTCGCCGGGCTGCTCGACCAGGCCGGAGTAGTCGACGCTGCGGCCGTCGATGCGCGGCGGCGTGCCGGTCTTGAGCCGGTCGACGCCGAACGGGCGCTCGCGCAGGCGCTGCGCCAGCGTCGTCGCCGGCGGGTCGCCGGCGCGGCCACCGGGGTAGTGGGTCAGGCCGACGTGGATGCGGCCGGCCAGGAACGTGCCGGCCGTCAGCACGACCGCGCGCGCGGCGAAGGTCAGGCCGCCCTGGGTGACGACGCCGGTCACCCGGTCGCCTTCGATCACCAGGTCGTCGACCGCCTGCTGGAACAGGTCCAGCCCGGGCTGGGTTTCGACGATGCGGCGGATCGCCGCCTTGTAGAGCACGCGGTCGGCCTGCGCGCGCGTGGCGCGCACGGCCGGACCCTTGCTGGCGTTGAGGGTGCGCCACTGGATGCCGGCGGCGTCGGCCGCGCGTGCCATCGCGCCGCCGAGCGCGTCGATCTCGCGCACGAGGTGGCCCTTGCCGATGCCGCCGATCGCCGGGTTGCAGCTCATCTGGCCGACGGTCTCGATGCTGTGGGTCAGCAGCAGCGTGCGCGCGCCGGCGCGCGCGGACGCCAGCGCGGCCTCGGTGCCCGCGTGTCCGCCGCCGATCACGATGACGTCGTAGTCCTGCATCCACCGATCCTTCCAGAAGGCGGCGGATTATCCCGCCACGGGCCCCCGCATGCACTCCGGGGGCGTTGGCACGCTTCCTGCTTTACGTGAAAGGCACCTGTCACGGCCATACGCCGGGGGGCGTCGACCAGACTGAACAGGGGCTGGTCAGGCGCGTGACAGGGACGCCAGGGTCGGTAGCTCCCGGGGGGGAGCTACCGACCCTTTTTATTTGCGGCGCGCGGGGCCGGCAGGCGGCGGCGCGAGCGTGCGCGACCGATGGAAAAGTCGGCGCCCGGCGGGTCTTTGGAACAGGGGGAATCCAGATGACCTGGTGCCGGGCGCCGAACAGGGTGGGCGCGTCAGGGGTGCGCCAGCGTCACAACGTGACGCGTTGGGTCAGTCGGTGGCGACAGGATGCTCCGGGCGCCGCGAGCGTGCAACGGTTCGCGGGCGCCTGCAGTCATCGTTCGTCGTCGCGATCGTCGTTCTGTGACGAGCTTCTCGTTTCGCGTTCGGGCGCGCGCTCGCGCGGTTCGGGGCGCGACTCGTAACGCGGCTGCGGCGCCTCGTAACGGGGCTGCGGGGCCTCGTAACGTGGCTGCTCGCGCGCAGCCGGTCGCTCGTAACGCGGCTGCGGGGCTTCGTAGCGCGGCTGCGCGCGCGCGGCCGGTCGCTCGTAACGCGGCTGCGGGGCTTCGTAACGTGGCTGCTCGCGCGCGGCCGGCCGCTCGTAACGCGGCGACGGGCGCGATTCCGGCGCCGGCGTGCGCCACACGGGCACGCCGTCGTCCGGCGCGCGACGAGCCGATGGAAGTCCGCGCGGGTTCGGCTTCGCCATCGGCGCCACCGGGCCGCTGATCGGGCGCTGCTGCGGCACCGGCGCGTAACCGGCGGGCCGGCGCGAGGACGGCGGGCGCAGGTATTCGCCGGGCGCCGAACGGCGCTCCATCGCCTGCGCATTGCCGTCTTCCGGATACGGCGGCTTCGGCTCGATGTCGCGGCGATCCGGGTCCGGACGCGGGTGACGCCAGCGTGGACGGTAGTAGTAATAATCGTAGGCGTACCACGGCACCCAGCCGGCGCCGTACCAGCCCCAGTGGCCGTAGTTCCAGTGGTTGCCGAACGTCAGGCTCCAGCCGCTGTAGGGACGGCCGTAGTAGCTGTTCCAGTACGGCGAGCAGCCGTAGTAGCCGCAGCCGTAGCGGTCCAGGCCCCAGAACGGCGTGTACGAGCTGTAACCGTAGTCGTCGTAACGGTCCTCGTACGCACCCGAGCCGTAACCGTAGCCGTCGTCGCCGTAATAGCCTTCGTCGTAGCCGTAGCCGTCGTAGTAGCCGTAATCGCTGTAGCGGTAATTGCCACCGTAATAGGACGTGCAGCCGGCGAGCACCAGCAGGAGCACGGCAAGAGCGATGCGACGGAACATGGCGGTTTCCCCGGTTGTCGGCGGCAGTCTCGTCAAGAGGCGGTGAATCCGTGCTTAATCCTGCCGGTATGAACGCGCGTGTTAAGGTGCGCGCCCACTCCCTTCCCGGTGTTATCGCATGGCGCTGCACCAGGTGTCCGGACGATGGCGGCTCGGCCTGCTGCTGGCGCTGCTGACCGCGGCGAGCTGGGCGACGCTGCCGGTGGCGCTGAAGGTGACGCTCGAGCAGCTCGACCCGTACACCCTGACCTGGTTCCGCTTCGTGCTGGCGGCCGGCGTGATGCTGGCCTGGCTCGGCGCCCGCGGCGGCCTCGGCGGATTCGCCGGGCTCACGCGCCGGTACTGGTTCCTGCTGGCGCTCGCCGCCGGCGGGCTGATCGGCAACTACCTGCTCTACCTGCTCGGCCTGCAGTACACCTCGCCGGCCAATGCGCAGTTGCTGATCCAGCTGGCGCCGCTGCTGATGGCCCTGGGCGGCATCGTCGTGTTCGGCGAACGCTTCAATGCCTGGCAGTGGACCGGCCTGGCGGTGATCGTCGTCGGGCTGGCGCTGTTCTTCTCCGAAC
This sequence comes from Arenimonas sp., assembly GCA_036676665.1. GTDB lineage: Bacteria > Pseudomonadota > Gammaproteobacteria > Xanthomonadales > Xanthomonadaceae > Arenimonas. Next base: position 10,196 of record JAKFCL010000182.1, read on the forward strand.
AGGTGCGCACGCCGGCCGATGCGACGGCGGCGCATCGCTACGCGCTGGGCTCGGGGCTGGTGGTGGTCGCGGCGGTGGTCTGGGCCGGTTACGCGCTGGCGCAGAAGCAGCTGCTGCAGAAGCTGTCGTCGCCGGCGATCCTGCTGGCGATCTACGTCGCGGCCAGCGTGCTGCTGCTGCCGCTGGCGCGGCCGGACCGGCTGCTGGAACTCGACGGGCTGCACTGGGCGCTGCTGCTGTATTGCGCGATCAACACGCTGGTGGCCTACGGCGCGTTCGCCGAGGCGCTGGCGCACTGGGAAGCATCGCGGGTGTCGGCGGTGATCGCGCTGACGCCACTGCTGTGCATCGGCGTGGTCGCGGCCGTGCATGCGCTGTGGCCGCAGGCGATCGCCGCCGAGCGTGTCGCCGCGATCGGCTACGCCGGCGCGGGGCTGGTCGTCGTCGGCTCGGCGCTGGCGAGCCTGATGGGCGCGCGGCGCGCCTGACGATCAGCCGGCGAGCAGGCGCTGCAGCAGGTCGCAGCCGTCGGACGAGGCCAGCCGGCCCTGCATCGTCGCCAGCGCCTGCGCGGCATGGCCGCGCTGCGGCTCCACCAGCCGGCGCCAGCTCTCGAACGCGCCCAGCAGGCGGGCCGCGACCTGCGGGTTGAGCTTGTCCAGGACGACGATCTGCTCGGCGAGCAGCCGATATCCGCCGCCGTCCCGGCGATGGAAACCGAGCGGATTGGAGCGCGCGAAACTGCCGAGCGCGGCGCGGACGCGGTTGGGATTGGTCGCCTTCCACCACGGCGACGCCAGCAGCGCGACGACGTCCTGCAGCGTGTCCGGATGCGGGCGCGTGGCGACGATGCCGATCCACTTGTCGGTGACCAGCGGGTCGGCGGCATGGCGGTCGCGGAAGGCCTGCAGCGAGGCGGCGGCGGCGGGCGCCTCGAAATGCACCAGGCAGCGCAGGGCGGCGAGCCGCTCGGTCATCGTCTGCGCGGTCTCGAACTGGCGCTGCGCCAGTTCCGCCTCGGGATCCAGCCGCGTCAGCCAGTCCAGGCAGGCCACGCGCAACGCGCGCGCCGCCATCGCCGGGGCGTCCACGCCGGTGGCCGCTTTCGCGGCGAGCGCCTCGTAACGCCGCTGCAGGCGCTCCACATGGTCTTCGGCAAGCTGGTCGAGCAGCGCCTCGCGGCGGGCGACCAGCGCGTCCACGTCGATCGTCTCGACGGCCTCGGCCAGCGTATCGACGTCCGGCAGCACCAGGCATTCGGCGACGAATGCCGGGTCGGCCGCGCCGTCGTCGAGCAGGTCGGCCAGCGCGTCGCTCAGCGCCGAGATCGCCGATCCCTCGTCCATCGTCCGCAGCAGCGCCGCCGTGCCCAGCCGCTGCAGCAGGTCCCAGCGGTTGAACGGATCGCGCTCGAGCCGCGCCAGCCGCGCCAGGTCGTCGGGGCTGTAGTCGAAATGCAGCTTCACCGGCGCCGCGAACCCCTGGTTGAACGCCGGCAGCGGCCGCGCCGGCAGTCCGTGCCAGCGCAGCACGTGGGTCGCGGCGAACAGTTCGAAGTGGCCGTCGCCGTGGCGCGCATCGGTCTGCGGGCGGGCGGCGATCCGCATGCCGGCGGCGTCGAACAGCGCCAGCCGCAGCGGGATCGGCAACGGCCCGGGTTCGGGGTGGCCCGGCACCGGCGGCGTGTGCTGGCGCACGGTCAGCGTGTAATCGCCGGTCGCCGCATCGAAGGCCTCGTCGATGCGCAGTTCCGGGGTGCCTGCCTGCGAATACCAGCGGGCGAAATGCGCCAGGTCGCGGCCGCTGGCGACGGCGTGGGCGGCGAGGAAATCCTCGATCGTCGCCGCGCGGCCGTCGTTGTCGGCGAAATAGCGGTCCATGCCGGCGCGGAACGCCCGGTCGCCGAGCAGCGTGTGCAGCACGCGGACGATCTCGGCGCCCTTCTCGTAGATCGTCAGCGTGTAGAAGTTGCTGATCTCGCGATAACGCGCCGGCCGCACCGGGTGCGCGAGCGCGCCGGCGTCCTCGGCGAACTGGCGGCCACGCAGCAGCCGCACCGATTCGATCCGGCGCAGCGCCCGCGAATGCAGGTCGGAGCTGAATTCGGTGTCGCGGAACACCGTCAGCCCCTCCTTCAGCGACAGCTGGAACCAGTCGCGCAGCGTGACGCGGTTGCCCGACCAGTTGTGCAGGTACTCGTGCGCGACCACCGACTCGATGCCCATGAAGTCGGCATCGGTCGCGGTCTGCTCGTCGGCCAGGATGTAGCGGGCGTTGAAGATGTTCAGGCCCTTGTTCTCCATCGCGCCCATCGTGAAGTCCTGGGCGGCGACGATGTTGAACACGTCCAGGTCGTAGGCGCGGCCGAAGCGCTGCTCGTCCCAGCGCAGCGCCCGCTCGGCGGCGCCGAGCGCGTAGGCGCAGCGCGGCACGTCGGCCGGATCGGCCCAGACGTTGATCGTGATGTGGCGGCCCTCGATCGTCTCGAGTCCGCGCGACACCCTGTCGAGCGGCCCGGCGGCGATCGCGAACAGGTAGCTCGGCGTCGGGTGCGGGTTTTCCCACGCGGCTTCGTGGCGGCCGTCGGGAAGCAGGCGTTCGCCGGCGGGATTGCCGTTGGCCAGCAGCACCGGGAAGGCGCGCGGGTCGGCACGCAGCACGATGCGCCAGGTCGGCATCACGTCCGGGCGGTCGACGAAGAAGGTGATGCGGCGGAAACCCTCGGCCTCGCATTGGGTCAGCAGCAGGGCGCCGCTGCGGTACAGCCCTTCCAGGCGCGTGTTGCCGGCCGGATGGACGCGCACACGGGTTTCCAGCGCGCAGGCGCCGCGCACGCCGACCAGCCGCAGCCGGCTGCCGTCGTAGTCGTACGCGTCGGCCGGCAGCGGCACGCCGTCGATGGCGACCGCCAGCAGCTCCAGGTCCTCGCCGTGCAGCATCGGGTCGTGGTCGGGCTGCGCCGGGTCGGGCACCAGCGTCAGCCGCGAAAGCACCTCGGTGCCGTCGGGATCCAGGTCGAAGTGCAGTTCGGCGTGTCGGACCTGCCAGGCGGGCGGCAGGTAGTCGGCGAGGTGGACGTGGCCGTCCTCTCTGGGAAAACTCATGCGCGGTGTCGTGCCGGGGGGAGACAGGTGGTTTTGTTAGGCTATCACGCGCTTCCCGACGGCCGCCCATGACCGCAGACCTTCCCGACTTCGCTGCCGTGCTCGCCGCGGCCGCGCGCATCGCCCCGCATGCCCAGCGCACGCCGGTGCTGCGCTCGCGCTCGCTCGACGCGCTGGCCGGCGCCGAACTGCACTTCAAGTGCGAGAACCTGCAGCGCTCCGGCGCGTTCAAGTTCCGCGGCGCCTGCAACGCGGTCTGGGCGCTGGATGCGGAAACGGCCGCCCGCGGCGTCGTCACCCACTCCTCGGGCAACCACGGCGCCGCGCTGGCGCTGGCGGCCCGCGGCCGCGGCATCCCGGCGCACGTGGTCGTGCCCGAAGGGGCGGTCGCCGGCAAGGTCGCGGCGATCGAGGCCGCCGGTGCGACGCTGCACTGGTGCGCGCCGACGATCGCCGCGCGCGAGGCCCGCGCCGAGCAGCTGCGCCTGGAGACCGGCGCGACGCTGGTGCATCCGTACACCGATCCGCGGGTGATCGCCGGCCAGGGCACCGCGGCGCTGGAGCTGCTGACCGAAACCGGCCGCCTGGACGCGCTGGTGACGCCGGCCGGCGGCGGTGGCCTGGTCTGCGGCACCGCGCTGGCAGTGCACGGGCGGGACCGCGGCACCGCCGTGTTCGGGGCCGAACCCGAGGGCGCCGCCGACACCTACGAATCGCTGCGCCAGGGCCGCCGCATCACCGACATCGTGCCGCACACGATCTGCGACGGCCTGCGCGGCACCGTCGGCGCGATCAACCTGCGGCTGATGCGCGCGCATGCGGTCGCGGCGCTGCTGGTTTCCGACGACGAGGTGCTGGCGGCGATGCGCCTGCTGCTCGAGCGCCTGAAGGTGCTGGTGGAGCCGTCGGGCGCCACCGCGCTGGCGGCCGTGCTGCGCCATCGCGAACATTTCGCCGGCCGCCGCGTCGGGATTATCCTGTCAGGGGGCAATGCCGACCTGTCGGTGTTGTCCGCGCTTCCCCACCGCAACCCCTGACCCCGGAGCACCCAGATGGCCGATACCGAACGCGTCGAATGGACCGGCACGCCGTCGCAGATGCAGAACCTGGGCTGGTTCCTGTCCTGCCTGCTGCTGATCCCGATCCCGTGGGCGATCTGGCGCTGGCTGGTGGTGCGCAACACGGTGTTCACGCTGACCACCGAGCGGCTGAAGGTCCGCCGCGGCGTCTTCAACCGTGTCACCGAGGACCTGGAGCTGTACCGGGTGCGCGACACCAAGTTCGAACAGACGTTCTGGGAGCGCATGTTCGGCGTCGGCGAGGTGATCCTCTACACCACCGACGCCTCGACGCCGGAAGTGCACATCCCCTGGCTCAAGGACGCCGAGCTGCTGCGCGAGGCCGTGCGCAAGCTGTCGGAGGAACGCCGCGACGCCAAGCGCGTGCGCACGCTCGAATCCGGCGACGCCGGCCCGACCGGCGCCGGGCACGATCTGCTCGACTGATCGCCGCCGCGCCGTGCGTCAGCGGCGCGGGGTGCGTGGCGCCGGTTTCTTCTCCGCCGCGGGTT
>JAKFCL010000183.1:0-3590 GCA_036676665.1 Arenimonas sp.
TCAATTGCAGCCCTGCGTCAGGTCGCTCAGGCGGGTGACAGTCGCCGAACGTGCCCAGGTACCGGGCACGCCGTTGACGAACGTGGCATTCGTGCCGATCGTCTGGATCGTGCTGACGCCGTACGCGCGCGTCAGCTGGCCCACGGTGGTGCGGACCGGCGTCGAATGCGGACCCAGCGGCGCGAAGCCGGCCAGCTGGTCCAGCGGCAGCGTCGGATTGCCGCCGTTGAACGTGCCGCCGCGTTCGGCCGCCAGGAAGCGCGGCACGCCGATTCCGTCGTAGACGAACGTCGCGAGGAATTCGTACGCCGGATGCACCTGGACGCTGTAGCCGTACCCGGGCGACGCGGTGTCGAACCAGTGGGCGCTGATATCCAGCGGCGAGCCGGAGTAGGTCGGGCAGCCGGTCAGGAACGTGTCCATCGTCTCGGCGCCGGTGAAGCCGTCGATGTTGTAGGACATCGTCAGGCCGGTCGCCGAACTGGGCGTGACCACCAGGTTGCCGATCTGCTCGAGCGTGCGCGAGGTGCCGTTCCACGCCGCCCGGTAGACCGCCCCGTTCCACACCTGGTTGGCGCCGGGCTGCGGGCCCTGCGCGTAGTACCAGGTCGGCGTGCCGTCCTGCAGGTACGTGTACCAGATCAGCGCGTGGACGGTCCCGGACGGGTACAGGAAGATGCCGTGGCCGCCGCGGGTCGGGTTGTAGTACGAACCGCGCCTGAGCGTCGGCACCGCGGCGACCGTATCGATCGTCGCGACCACGTCCACGGTCGCGACGCCGGTACCGGTGTTCACCGGCGTCAGGTACCAGCGCCCCGCCTGCAATCCGGAACCGCTGACGACGATCGTCTGGTTGGCGCCGGCGGCGTTGGCCACCCGCACGCCGGGTGCATTGCGCGCCGGCGCGGCGGCGACGACCGGGCCGGCCGGGATCGGCGTGCGGGCGGCGTACAGCGACACCGAACCCGTGCCGTTCTGGGTGCGGAACGTCACCTGCGTCGCATTGGGCGGGATGTCGACGTACAGGCGCTCGTGGGCCGTACCCGCGGCCAGCGTCACCGTGCGGGCGACCGCCGGCGCCAGCGCGAACGGGGCCGGGACGTTGCCGCTGCGCGTGATCGTGAATGGCGCGGAGACCATGGTCGCGCTCGGCGAGGACTTGATGAACAACACGCCGAAGCGCTCGTTCGCGTCGAGCATCGTCCGGTCGTCGTACGCGACGCGGATCGTGAACGGCGTGCCGGCCGGCACGTTGCCCGGGCCGGTGACCACCAGGTTCGGCGATTCGCCTTCCGTCATCGGCAGCACGAACGACTCGACGGTGACGCCGGTGCCGGGACCGGACCAGTTCTGCGCGACCACCCAGAACGTGGCGGCCGCCGCCGTGGAGACCTCGGCGGTGCACTGCTCGTTCGACGCGGCGCTCGCCGACTGGCACAGGACCTCGATGGCCTGCGGCAGGCCGTCGTGGTTGAGGTCGCGGCCCACGAACAGGTCGATGTCGGGGTTGGCCGCCGTCGTCGATGCGCCGATGCGGTACGTCGTGGCCAGCGCCGTCGCCGGGACGCTGAACGTGCGGTAATACGTGCCGGTGGCGTTGTCGAACGGATCATCGCGGGTGGGATCCACCGCGATGTTCTGGGTCGTGCGCTGCGGCGCGGCCAGCGCCGACGTGGTGAAGCGGGCGTCGGCCAGCGCCACCATGCCGGGAATCTCGACGTCGAAATAACCGCGCTCGGCCGTCGCCACGTGCTGGATGTCCTCCACCGCGGTCTCGGCGGCGCGGTTGGCCAGCGGTGTCGCGAACACCGCCACCGGCAGGCGCAGGCTCGGACGGCCGTCGCCGGACGTATTGGTCAACGTCACCCAGCCGTAGGCCCAGCGGTTGACCATCGCCGGATTGTCGACGTTCACGGTGATGCTCAGCGGCGTGCCCGCGGCCGAGCCGGAGAACGTGGTCACGCTGGGCGTGATCGTGAAGCCGGTGCCGATGGTCGTGGCCGCGACGCTGTAGCTGGCCGCGGCGGCGCCGGGCATCAGCTTGAACGTGCGCGTCAGCGTGCAGGTGCGGAAGCAGGCACCGTCGCCGAACGACGGCAGGTTCAAGGCCTCGGCGGCGCCATCGAACACGTTGGCGCGCGCCAGCCGGAACGCATTGCCCGGGATCTCCTGGTAGAGGCCGGCCCGCGCCGCCTTGGCGACGTCGATCATGCCGGCGCCCTGTTCGTGCGGATCCGCGATCTGGCTGATGACCTTGACGCTGTTGCGCGCGGTGAGCATCAACGCCGATACGATCTGGTCGGCCGTCAGGGCCGGGTTGGTCGACTTGAGCAGCGCGGCGGCGCCGGCCACGTGCGGGGTCGCCATCGACGTGCCGGTCTTGGTGGCCGTGGACGTCGGACTGTCCAGGCCCGCCGAGATCACCGACGTGCCGGGCGCGGTGACATCCGGCTTCACCACGCCGAATGGAATCACCGGGCCGCGGCCGCTGCTGTCGGCGAGGCGGTCGGCCTGGGCGACGCTGATGGTGTCGTGGCTGGCGTTGGCCACCGACATCACCCACGGCGCGTTCGACGGAAAGCTGAGCGTGCCCGGATCCGAACCGTCGTTGCCTGCCGCCGCGGCGACGACGATGCCGGCTTCGCGCGCGGCCAGGAAGGCCTCGGTGTCGTCGTAGTAGCTGGAGATCTGCACGCCCGTCCACGGGTCGCTCGGGCCGCTGCCGATCGAATAGTTGATGACGTCGACGCCATCGGCGACGGCCTGGTCGATCGCCTTCAGCAGCGCGACGCCATTGCACTCGTCGTCCGGGCAGCCCTTGTAGGCGATGATGTTGGCGCGCGGCGCGACGCCGCTGTAGGCCAGGAATGCATTGCCCGCGGCCGTCGCGGCGACGTGCGTGCCATGGCCCTGGTTGTCGACCGGATCGGCGATGCCGGAATCCAGGGACGTGAAGTCCCACAGGCCGATCAGCTTGCTGTTGCAGGCGCCGGCGTTGCTGGCGCAGAAGCCGCGGAAGCCGCCCAGCGGATTGCTGATGCCGGTGCCGGCGAACGCGGTGTGGGCGCGGTAGATGCCGGTGTCGATGACGCCGACGATGATGCCCTCGCCGCGATGCGAACCCACGCCCGGCACGGAGCCGTTCCAGATCTCGTCGGCGCCGATCCACTGCGGGCTCTTGCTGGTCTGCACCTGCCGCTTGAAGTCGGGGTCGACCCGAAGCACGCCGGGCATCGCGCGCACGACCGACGCCTCGGCGGCGGTCAGCGTCAGCGCGACGCCGTTGGTCGCGTGCGTGTAGATGTAGTCGGGGTGCACCGGACGGCCGAGCCGCGTCGCCATGTCCGCCAGCCGTCGCTCGCGCAGCTGCGCCAGGTAACCGGCGTAGGCGCGGGCCTCGTCGCTGCGCGCATCGTATTTCGGCGCGCCGGTGACGCGCGGGCTGGTGGCGGCGAGCTTGGGGCGGCGGCTGTCGCCGGCGAAGCCGCGGAACGATGCCGCCGGCGCTTCGTCGAACACGACGATCCAGGCGTCGCGCGCGCGCACGTCTTCGATCGCGGGGGACCGGGCCTCGGCGGAAGGCGCGGGCA
>JAKFCL010000184.1:0-5289 GCA_036676665.1 Arenimonas sp.
TCGAGATCCGGCGAGGGCTCTTCGGCCGATCCGGTGGCAGGCTCGTCGGAAACCTGCACGTCGGTCAGCGAGGGCGTGCTCGGCACCCACTCGGACAGATCCAGCGACTCGGCCGCGTAATCCTCGAGCTTGTGGTGGTCCATCTCCTGGGCCGGCGTCGGTGGCGCGCCCGGTTCGAGCGAAATCTCGGTTTCCGGCACCCGGTCGGCGTCGCGGGGTGCCGGCGGCAGCAGCGCCGACTCGGTACCGGCGAGCTTGGACGCAAGGTGGCGTGCCCAGCGCGCGAGGTCCCAGCCGTCGAGCTGGCGGGTCACCTCGGCGTCGTCGTAGATCACCTGCACGCCGGGCATCGCCAGCAGATCGTCGAACTCCGCCAGCGCATCCTCGATCGCCGGCTCCAGGCTGACGACGACGACGGCCGGACGACCGGACGCGACCGTTCCCGGATCGAGCTCGGCGGGGTCGCCCTCGGCCACCACTTCGGCGCCCAGCTCGATCAGCGCATGCCGCAATTGTTCGCGGACGTCGCCCGCGCGGGCGAGCAGGGCGACCCGGACCGGAGATTCAGGCATGTGCCGGCTCCATGCCGAGCATCTCGAAGACGTTCCGCATCAGTTCGACTTCCTGGTAGGGCTTGCCGAGGTAGCGGTTGACGCCGATGTCGAACGCGCGCTGGCGGTGCTTCTCGCCGGTGCGCGACGTGATCATGATGATCGGCACGTCTTTCAGGCGCGGGTCGGACTTCATGTTCTGCGCGAGCTCGTAGCCGTCCATCCGCGGCATCTCGATGTCGAGCAGCATCAGGTCGGGCACGCGCTCGGCCATCTTCTCGATCGCGTCCACGCCGTCCTTCGCCGTCATCACTTCCATGCTGTGGCGTTCGAGCACGCGGCCGGTGACCTTGCGCATCGTGATCGAGTCGTCGACCACCATCACCACCGGCACGCGCTGGGCGACCGGCGCCGGCGCCGGCGCGACCGGCTCGACGCTGCGGTCGATGCTGGCCTGGCGGCGCACCAGCGGCGCGACGTCCAGGATCACGACGACGCGGCCGTCGCCCATGATGGTCGCGCCGAAGATGCCGGGGATCGAGTTGACCTGCGGCCCGACCGGCTTGACGACGATTTCGCGGCTGCCGAGCACCTGGTCGATGCAGATCGCCGCGCGCAGGTCGCCGGACCGGGCCAGCAGCAGCGGCATCTGCAGGCTGTCCTGCGCCTTCGCCGGCGCATGGCCGATCAGGCGGCCCATGTCGTGGATCGCATACGCTTCGCCGGCGTACATGAACGTCGGGGTGTCGGTGGCCAGCTGCTTGTCGAGTTCGGCGCGCGACACGCGGCCGACGCCCTGCACCGAGGCGATCGGCACCGCATAGCTGGTTTCGCCGATCTTGACGAACACCGCCTGGGTGACGGCCAGCGTGAACGGCAGGCGGACGGTGAACGTGCTGCCCTTGCCGGCTTCGGAGGCGATGATCAGCGAACCGCCGAGCTGGCGGATCTCGCTGTAGACGACGTCCATGCCGACGCCGCGGCCGGCCAGGCGACTGACCGACTGGGCGGTCGAGAAGCCGGTCTCGAGGATGAACCCGTACAGCGTCTGGTCGGAAACCTCGGCGTCGGCCTTCAACAGGCCGCGTTCGATCGCCTTCTTGCGGATCGCTTCCTTGTCGAGTCCGCGGCCGTCGTCGCTGACCTTGAGCACGACTTCCGAACCTTCGCGCAGCACCTGGATGCGGACGGTGCCCTCTTCCGGCTTCTTCGCCTTGCGGCGGTCGGCCGGCGTCTCGAGGCCGTGCGCGATCGCGTTGCGGAGCATGTGCTCCAGCGGCGCGGTCATGCGGTCGAGCACGTTGCGGTCCATTTCGCCGCTGGCGCCGTCGACCTTCAGGTTCACCTGCTTGCCGGTTTCGCCGCCGGACTGGCGCAGCACGCGGCGCAGGCGCGGCACCAGCGCATCGAAGGGCACCATGCGGGTGCGCATCAGGCCTTCCTGCAGGTCCGAGCTCACGCGCGACTGCTGCAGCAGCAGGGTTTCGTACTGGCGCACGAGGTCGTCGAGCGACACCTGCAGGCTGGTCAGGTCGGCCGCCGACTCGGCGAGCGAACGCGACAGCTGCTGCTGGTTGGTGAAGCGGTCGAGCTCGAGCGGATCGAACTGCTCGTCGCTCGTTTCGCCTTCGCGCTGGTAGCGGGCGATGATCTGCGCCTCGGTTTCCATGTCCAGCTTGCGCAGCTGGTCGCGCAGGCGGGCGGTGGTCTGGCCCAGTTCGCCGAGGTTGGCGCGGAACGCACCGAGCTGCTGCTCGAGGCGGGCGCGGTAGATGGCGACTTCGCCGGCGTAGTTGACGAGGCGGTCGAGCAGGTCGGCGCGGATTCGCACCTGCTCCTGCGGAGCGGCGACACCCCCGCCCTCGCCTTCCTCTCCCAGCCCGTCGATCGGCGCCGACAGCGGCGCCATCTCGCTGGCGAGTCCGCCGGCGGCGACACGCGGTGCGAGCACCGGGCGGATCGCCACGGCTTCCTCGGCGGCGGCGGCGGCGCGGTCCAGTGCGGTTTCGACCGGCGCGACGCGCTCGACCGGCTTCGCGGCCTCGACCTGGCCCGGCTCGAGCGGGCGGCCCTTGGCGAGCGCGTCGATCTGTCCGATCAGGTTCGCCGGCAACACGATCGCCTTGCGCTCGCCGACGCGGGTGACCATGCCGTGCAGGCGGTCGAACGCCCGCTCCAGCACCACCACGCCGGTCTGGTCGAGTTCGCGGCGGCCTTCGGCGACGACCTCGAGCAGCGATTCCATCGCGTGACCCAGCTCGCCGACGGCATAGATGCCGGCCATGCGGGCGCCACCCTTGAGCGTGTGCAGGTCGCGCTGCAGGCCGACGACCAGTTCGCGGTCGCCGGTGTTGTCGCGCAGCTTGGCCAGCAGGCCGTCGGAGTGGTCGAGCAGGTCGCCCGACTCCTCCAGGAAGATGTCCAGCAGGTCGACGTCGATGTCGCTGGTGTCCAGCGCGGCATCCGGATCGTCCGGATCCAGGGCCATCGGCACCTGTTCGGCGGCGGCGGACACCTCGGCGGCAACGGCTTCCTCTTCGGATTCCGCGACCGGCTCGGCGACCGGTTCGGGCGCCTCGTCCTCGAAGACCAGCGTCTCCTCGGGGAGCGCCGGCTCCGGCTCGTCCTCGAACACCAGCCGTTCTTCGGCCTCGATGGCCGACACGTCGGCGGCGGCGGTTTCGGCGGCGGCCAGCTCGGCGGCGAATGCATCGATTCCGTCGGCTTCCGGGGTCGTGACTTCGGGCTCGACGACTTCGGGTTCGACCACTTCGGGCGTCGTGATCTCGGGCTCGACCACTTCGGGTTCGACGACGACAGGTTCGGTCGGCGGCGTCTCGGCGGCGACCGGTTCGACGGACGTCGGCGACGTCAGCGCTTCGAGTTCCTCGAGCGTCATGCCATAGAAATCGTCGGCGGCGACCGGGGCGTCCGCCAGGGCGACGACCGGTTCGTCCTCGGGGACGAAGGACTCCGGCTCGGCCGCGACCTCGCCTTCCAGGAAATCGAGATCCATCGCGATTTCGGATTCGGCAGCGGCGGCTTCGGCGGCGGCGGCTTCGGCGGCGGCGGCTTCGGCAGCGGCGGCTTCGGCAGCAGCGGCTTCGGCGGCGGCCGTTGCGGCTTCGGCTTCGGCGGCAGCCGCTTCGGCGGCCGCGGCATCGGCGGCGGCAATGGCCGCTTCGGCTTCGGCGGCGGCCGCCTCGGCGGCGGCGGCTTCGGCGGCTTCGGCCGCGGCGATCGCAGCTTCAGCTTCGGCTTCGGCAGCGGCGGCGCGGGCAGCGGCTTCGGCCGCTTCGGCGGCTTCGGCCGCGGCGACCGCTTCGGCTTCGACGGCCGCAGCTTCGGCCGCCTGCGCCTCGGCGATCGCAGCGTCCGCCCGCGCGGCTTCGGCGGCGAAGGCATCGTCGGACGGGTCGAACCCGGCGCCGACGCTGAGGTCGGGGTCCAGGTCCAGACCGTGTTCGGTCACCGACAGCATCGGCGCGCCGGCATCGACCGGGGCGTCGACCAGGAAGGCGTCGAGCGAAACCCGCTCCTGTTCGAACGCCGGCTCCTCGGGTTCCTTCGCGAACTCGGGCAGGCCGGACACATCCGGTGCTTCCATCGGCACCGGCGTCGGCAATACGGCTTCGACCTCGTCCGGATGCACGGGGCCGAACGAGCTGGCCGCTTCCGGCAGGCCTTCGCGGGCCTGGTCGGCACGCGCGGCGAGTTCGTCGAAGTTCGGCATCACCGGATTCGGGCGCTCGAGCGCGATGATCGCCTCCCGGATCGCCGCCGCGGCGTCGGCCACCAGCCGCACACCCTCCGGCCCGGGCACGCGATGGTTGGCCATCGAGCGCTTCATGTAGCCCTCGAGCGGGGCGGTGACATCGGTGAGCACGGTGACTTCCGTCATCGCGAACGCACCGTTCATCGTGTGCACCGCGCGCAGCAGCGGGTCGGTGACCGGCTGCGGGCCGCGGGCGGCGCACTGGGCGAGCCACGCGTCGACGGTTTCGAGGTGGCCGGCGACTTCCGGCTTGAGGATCTCGAACAGCACCGGATCGATGACGAACCCGGTTTCCTGGATCGATTCGGCGGTGAGCGGAACCACCACTTCGGGTTCCGGCTCCGCGGCGGGCAATTCCGCCTCCGGTTCGTGCTCGGGTTCCGGAGCGACCTCGACGGGCTCGGGCGCGACCACCGGCACCGCGGCGGCGGCGGTCGGCGGCTGGTAGAACACCTCTTCGCCGGCGGCGACGCGGTCGGCGATCTGTTCGATCCCGGCGAGGTCCGCATGCACGACCTCGCCTTCCAGCGCGGCCCGCAGCGACGGCAGCGTGTTGAACGCGTTTTCGATCAGCGAGACCACCGCCGGACTGGCCGGACGGGTGCCGTCGAGCACGCGGTTGAGCATGCTCTCGACCTTCCAGCTGAATTCACCCAGCGCCTTGGCGCCGACCAGCCGACCACTGCCCTTGAGCGTATGGAACACGCGGCGGATCGGCCGCAGCTGCTCGGCGTTGTCCGGTTTGCTGCGCCAGGTGGGCAGCAGCTGCTCGAGATTGCCGATTTCTTCCTGGAATTCCTCGAGGAAGACCTCGCGGATCTCGTCGTCGATCTCGTCGCTGGTGCCGTCGAAGCCCGGAATGACCGGCAGCGTGCTGACCGGCGCGGCCGGCGCGGCGGCGGCGGCCGTCGGCGCGGGCGGCATCGTGAAGGCCACCGGCTCCTCGGCGAACGCCGAGGTGAC
>JAKFCL010000185.1:0-19931 GCA_036676665.1 Arenimonas sp.
AGGTCCGACGGCCGCGGCAGGTTGCCGATCGGCGTCTCGATCGCGGCCGCCTGGCCGGTGACGCGCTTGAGCATCCACTCGAGCACGCGCAGGTTGTCGCCGAACCCCGGCCACATGAACTTGCCCTGGTCGTTCTTGCGGAACCAGTTCACGTGGAAGATCTTCGGCAGCTGCGCGCCGGGCTTGTCGAACGACAGCCAGTGCTCGAAGTAGTCGCCGAAGTTGTAGCCGGCGAAGGGCTTCATCGCCATCGAGTCGCGGCGCACGACGCCGACCGCGCCGGTGGCGGCCGCCGTCGTCTCCGACGCCATCGAGGCGCCGACCAGCACGCCGTGCGTCCAGTCGCGCGCCTCGAACACCAGCGGCACCAGCGATTCGCGGCGACCGCCGAAAACGATCGCGCTCAGCGGCACGCCCTGCGGATCCTCCGCCTTCGGCGTGTAGCTCGGGCAGTTCTTCGCGCTGACGGTGAAGCGGGAGTTCGGATGCGCGGCCGGACCGTTGCCGGCGTCGTACGGCCGCCCCTGCCAGTCCTTCGCGGGCGTGCCGTCCGGCAGGCCTTCCCACCACGGCTGGCCGTCGGCGGTGACGCCGACGTTGGTGAAGATCGCATCCTTGTCGAGCATCGCCAGCGCGTTGGCGTTGGTCTTGGCGCTGGTGCCCGGGGCGACGCCGAAGAAGCCGGCCTCCGGATTGATCGCGTACATGCGGCCGTCGGCGCCGGGGCGCATCCAGCAGATGTCGTCGCCGACGGTCCATACCTTCCAGCCGTCGCGGCGATAGCCTTCCGGCGGGATCAGCATCGCCAGGTTGGTCTTGCCGCATGCCGACGGGAACGCGGCGGCGACGTAGTGCGTCTCGCCCTGCGGGTTCTCGATGCCCACGATCAGCATGTGCTCGGCCAGCCAGCCTTCCTTGCGTGCCTGCCAGCTGGCGATGCGCAGCGCATGGCACTTCTTGCCCAGCAGCGCGTTGCCGCCGTAGCCGGAGCCGAAGCTCTGGATCGACAGCTCTTCCGGGAAATGCATGATGAAGCGGCGGTTCGGATCGAGTTCGCCGATCGAGTGCAGGCCCTTCACGAAGCTGCCCTCGCGCTCGATGCGCGCCAGCGCCGCGGCGCCCATGCGGGTCATGATCCGCATGTTGGCGACCACGTAAGGCGAGTCGGTGATCTCGACGCCGCAGCGCGACAGCGGCGAATCGATCGGGCCCATGCAGTACGGCACCACGTACATGGTGCGCCCGCGCATGCAGCCGGCGTACAGCGCGTCCATCTCGGCATGCGCCTCGTCGGGCGCCATCCAGTTGTTGTTCGGGCCGGCGTCGGCCGGGTCGTGCGTGCAGACGAACGTCAGGTGCTCGACGCGCGCGACGTCGCTCGGGCTCGAGCGATGCAGGTAGCAGTTCGGATGCGTCTTGTCGTTCAGTGCCACCAGGTCGCCGGTGGCCAGCATCTGCTGCACGAGGCTCTGGTTCTCGGCGTCGGAGCCGTCACACCAGTGGATGCGGTCGGGCTGGGTCAGACGGGCGACGTCGTCGACCCACTGTTTGAGGCTGTCGAGTTTCGTGGACATGGAAGGTTCGGGCTCCGGGCGGGGCCATCAAGGCGGGGACTGGGGCGGCGCGCGGACTCAGCGCCAGGCGTGGCGGGCATTCTACCGGCTGGGCCGGAAGCTGTCCTGTCAAGCCGATGCAATCGTTTTCATGGAATCAGCGTCGACATCACGTGCCCGACGTATGCCTCGAACTCGTCGTGGTGCAGGCGCGGCTGGCCCAGCTGCAGCGACAGCTGCAGGAAACCGACATAGGCGGCGTAGGTCAGGCGGGCGCGGTTCTGCGCGTCCAGGCGCGGCAGGCCGGCCTGGCGGAAGCTCGCGGTCAGATATTCCAGCCGCTGCTGCGACACCCGGTGCAGCACCGGCTGCACGACCGGGTGGTCGAGCGCCTTGAGCAGTTCCGAATAGATGATGTGCGGCTTGAGTTCGTGCGCGACCAGTTCGAACAGCGCCTTCAGACGCGCGCGAGGGTCGGAAATCGCCTCGAGCTTGCCGAAGACGGTCTCCTGCTCCATCGCTTCCCAGCGTTCCAGCGCGGCCACCAGCAGGGCTTCACGCGACGGGAAGTGCCAGTAGAAGCTGCCCTTGGTGACCCCGAGCCGACGCGCCAGCGGCTCGACCGCCACCGCGGCCAGGCCCTGTTCGGCGATCACGTCCAGGGCCGCCAGGGCCCAATCCTCCGCGCTCAGGCGGGAGGGACGATCCATCTTGTTCGCGGGAGCTGCCATACGGTCGCGATTGTACTGGCTGAACGGGGGATTGGCCGGCGCCGCTTGGCGCCGATGGCGTGGATCATGCACCATACGGACAGGTATTGACAGCCCGCCACCCCGACACCAATACTCCGCCGTATGGTTTCCCCCGCCGAACATGTGCCGCCGTCCCCGGCGGCGATCACCCTGACCGCGGCCGACGGCGTGCGGCTGCGCGCGGACCACGTCGCCGGCGCCGGTCCCGGCCTGCTGCTGGCGCACGGGTTCGGGCAGACACGGCAGGCGTGGGCGAACACCCAGCGCCGGCTCGCCGCCGCCGGCCACGCCAGCCTGGCCTGGGATGTGCGCGGCCATGGCCAGTCCGACCGCAATCCCGGCCACCTGCGTTACCGAGGCGAGCAGCTGGTCGACGACATCCTGCTTGCGGCCCGGACCCTGGGAAGCGCCCCGGTGCTGGTCGGCGCCTCGATGGGCGGGCTCACCGGAATGATGGCCCAGGCGCTGGCGCGGCCGTTTTCGGCGCTGGTGCTGGTGGACATCACGCCGCGCTGGGAAGCGTCGGGCGTCGAGCGCATCCTCGGCTTCATGAACGCCCACCCGGACGGCTTCGATTCGTTCGAACACGCGGCCGAGGAGATCGCCGCCTACCTGCCGCACCGCCGCGTCCGCAAGACGCCGTCGCAGCTGGCGCACCTGCTGGTCCGCCGCGACGATGGCCGCCTCGGCTGGCACTGGGATCCGCGCCTGCTGAGCGAGTTCATCCCGGAGACCGGCGACCTGCACGGACCGCTCGAGCAGGCCTGCCGCGGCCTCGACGTGCCGCTGCTGCTGGTCAGCGGTGGCCGCAGCGACCTGGTCACGACCCGCACCGTGGAACACTTCCTCGACCTGGCGCCGCACGCGCGCCATGTCCAGCTGCCCGACGCGACGCACATGGTCGCCGGCGACGACAACGACGCCTTCACCGATTCCCTCCTGCTGTTCCTGTCCGACCTTTCCGCGGCCCCCACGGCCGCCCCCGGAGTTTCACGATGAGCATCCTCGCCCCATTCCTCGCGCTGTTGCTGGCGACCCTGATCGTCGCCTACCACCGGCTCAGCCTGGCGGTGTTCACCGCGATCGCGGCGACCGCGCTGGTCGGCGTGGCACTGGCCGGCGCCAACGCCACCGCGACGATCGTCGCGGCGGTGCTGCTGGCCCTGGTCACGCTGCCGCTGCTGATCACGCCGCTGCGGCAGTCGCTGATCACCGCGCCGCTGCTGAAGTTCTACACGAAGATCCTGCCGCCGCTGTCGGAGACCGAGAAGACGGCGCTGGAAGCCGGCACCGTCGGCTTCGAGGGCGAACTGTTCTCCGGCATGCCCAGGTGGGCCGACCTGCTGGCGCAGCCGAAGCCGGTGCTGTCGGCCGAGGAGCAGGCGTTCCTCGACGGCCCGGTCGAACAGGCCTGCCGGATGACCAACGACTGGGACATCACCCACGTCCGCAACGACCTGCCGCCCGAATTGTGGGAGTTCCTCAAGAAGCAGAAGTTCTTCGGAATGATCATCCCGAAGCAGTACGGCGGCCTGGGCTTCTCCGCGCTCGGCCACCACAAGGTGATCCAGAAGCTGGCGTCGATCTCGGCCACGCTCAGCTCCACCGTCGGCGTGCCCAACTCGCTCGGCCCGGCCGAACTGCTGCTGCACTACGGCACCGACGAACAGAAGGACCACTATCTGCCGCGCCTGGCCGACGGCCGCGAAGTGCCCTGCTTCGCGCTGACCGGCCCGACCGCCGGTTCGGACGCGACCTCGATCCCCGATTACGGCATCGTCTGCGAGGGCGACTGGAACGGCGCGCGCGTGCTCGGCGTCAAGCTGACGTTCGACAAGCGCTACATCACGCTCGCGCCCGTCGCCACCGTCATCGGCCTGGCATTCCGCCTGTACGACCCGGACAAGCTGCTCGGCGACGAGGACGACCGCGGCATCACGCTGGCGCTGGTGCCGCGCGACACGCCGGGGCTGCAGGTCGGCCGCCGCCACTTCCCGCTCAACTGCGCGTTCCAGAACGGGCCGGTCCGCGGCCACGAGGTGTTCGTCCCGCTCAGCCAGCTGATCGGCGGCGAGGACTACATCGGCCAGGGTTGGCGGATGCTGGTCGAATGCCTGTCGGTCGGCCGCGCGATCACGCTGCCGTCGACCTCCAGCGGCGCCTCGAAGATGGCCGCGGTCGTCACCGGTGCGTATGCGCGCATCCGCAAGCAGTTCGGCCTGTCGATCGGCCGCTTCGAGGGCGTCGAGGAGGCGCTGGCGCGCATCGCCGGTTATGCCTATGCCACCAGCGCGCTGTCGCAGTCGACGGCCGCGGCCGTCGACCGCGGCGAGAAGCCGGCGGTGCCGTCGGCGATCGCCAAGTACCACGCCACCGAAATGGCGCGCCAGGTCGCCGCCGACGCGATGGACATCCACGGCGGCAAGGGCGTGATCCTCGGCCCGCGCAACTACCTGGGCCGCGGCTGGCAGGCGGCGCCGATCTCGATCACGGTCGAGGGCGCCAACATCATGACCCGCAGCCTGATGATCTTCGGCCAGGGCGCGATCCGCTGCCATCCGTGGGTGCTCAAGGAAATGCAGGCGGCGACGCATCCGGACCCGGAGGTGCGCCTGCGCGAGTTCGACGCGAACCTGTTCGGCCACATCGGCTTCGCGATCTCCAACGCGGTGCGCAGCTGGGTGTTCGGGCTCGTGTCGGCGCGCATCGGCAAGGCGCCGGGCGACGCGTACACGAAGCGCTACTACCGCAAGCTCAACCGCTACTCCGCCAACCTGGCGCTGGTGGCCGACACGTCGATGCTGCTGCTGGGCGGCAAACTCAAGTTCAAGGAGAAACTGTCGGGCCGCCTGGGCGACGTGCTCAGCCAGCTCTACATTTCCAGCGCGATGCTCAAGCGGTACGAGGACGACGGCCGCCCGGCCGGCGAACAGCCGCTGCTGGCATGGGCGTTCCACGACTCGGCGCACAAGATCGAGCTCGCGCTGTCGGGCGCGCTGCGCAACTTCCCGATCCGCCCGGTCGGCTGGCTGCTGTGGATGCTGGTGTTCCCGTGGGGCCGGCGCGCGCAGGCGCCGTCGGACCGCCTCGGCCACCGCGCGGCGGCCCTGCTGATGTCGCCGTCGGACGCCCGCGACCGCCTCGGCGAAGGCACCTTCCTGACCCCGTGCGAGAACAACCCCGCCGGCCGCATCAACAGCTACCTGCCGAAGGTGATCCTGGCCGAGCCGGTGGAACGCAAGCTGCTCAAGGCGCTGAAGAACAGCGACATCGAGGCGCTCGATTTCCCGGCGCAGCTGGCCGAGGGCGTGCGCGAGGGCTGGATCACCGCCGAAGAGAAACTGCAGCTCGAGGAGCTGCGGGCGCTGACCTGGGAGGCGATCTCCGTCGACGACTTCGAACCATGGGAGCTCGAGGCGTGGTCGCTGCACCGCGACGAGCCGCGCACCGCGCACCAGCACCGCGCGGCATGACGCACGGAAGCCGCCGCCCGCCGCGGCGGCTTCCGGCGGATCCGTGACCCCGACCAGAACCCCCGACCGGAGCGGCACGTGGCCGACACCTCCCTGCTGCGGATGTACCGCAAGATGACCCGCTGGCCCGCCGGCCACTGGCTGTTCAGCCGCGCGGTGTGCTTCAAGGCGCCCTACTTCGGCACGATCTCGCCGACCTTCCGCCTGCTCGAGGCCGGCCGCTGCGAGGCGACGATCCCGGACCGCCGCGGCGTGCACAACCACATCGGCACCGTGCACGCGATCGCGCTGTGCAATCTCGCCGAACTCTGCGCCGGCGTGATGACCGACGCCTCGCTGCCGGCCGACATGCGCTGGATTCCCAAGGGCATGACCGTGCAGTACCTGAAGAAGGCCTCGGGCACCCAGCGCGGCGTGGCCACCCCGGTGATCCCGATCGCCAGTGCCGCCACCGGCTACGACCTGCCGGTCAACGTCGACGTGTTCGATCCGGCCGGCGAGCGGGTGTTCAATGCGGTGGTGACGATGTGGCTCAGCCCCAAGTCCAGAAACTAGCGAACCAGCGAACTAGAAGTAGTGGACGGCGATCGCGGCGAGAATGGCCGGCAGCGCCTGCACGTACAGGATGCTGCGCTTGACGGTGGCGCCGCCGAACAGGCCCGCGACCACGACACACGCCAGGAAGAACAGGCAGACGCCGCGGTCCTGGATCAGCAGGCCCCAGACGAGGCCGGCGGCGAGAAAGCCGTTGTAGAGACCCTGGTTGGCGGCGAGCACCGCGGTATCGCGCGCCTTCTCCTCGCTCAGGCGGAAGGTCCTGCGGCCGAACGGCGTGTTCCACAGGAACATCTCCAGCACCAGGAAGCCCGCGTGCAGCAGGGCGACGAGGGCCGTCAGCGCGATCGCGATCGGTGACATGGACGGGCTCCGGTCAGGCCAGGTGGGCGGCGTGGTGCCGCAGGTGGTCTTCGATGAAGCTGGCGACGAAATAGTAGCCGTGATCGTAGCCGGGCTGCCGGCGCAGCATCAGCGTCTGGCCGGCCTCGGCGCAGGCCGCCTCGAAGCGCTCGGGCTGCAGCTGGTCGGCGAGAAACCGGTCTTCCAGGCCCTGGTCGACCAGGATCGGCCCGGCGAATGGCCGCCGCCGCACCAGTTCGCAGGCATCGTGCTCGGCCCAGGCGCGATGGTGGTCGCCCAGGTAGTTCGAGAAGGCTTTGGTCCCCCACGGCACCCGGCTGGGCGCGACGATCGGCGCCAGCGCCGACACGCTGCGGTAACGCTCCGGGTGGCGCAGCGCCAGCACCAGCGCGCCATGCCCGCCCATCGAATGGCCGAGGATGCCGGCGCGGGTCGGGTCGGCCGGGAAATGGTCGGCGATCGCCGCCGGCAACTCGTGCACGACATGCGTCTCCATGCGGAAGCGCGACGACCACGGGGCCTGCGTCGCATCGACGTAGAAGCCGGCGCCCTCGCCGAACTCCCAGTCGCCGGTGGCGCCGGCCAGGCCGGTGTCGCGCGGGCTGGTGTCGGGCATCACCAGCATCAGCCCGAGTTCCGCGGCCACCCGCTGCGCGCCGGCCTTCACCGTCGCGGTCTCCTCGGTGCAGGTCAGCCCGGCCAGGAAATACAGCACCGGCACCCGGCCCGCGCGCGCCTGCGGCGGCTGGTACACGGCGAAGCGCATCGGCCCGGCGCAGGCGGCCGACGCCATCCGGTAGAAGCCCTGCACGCCGCCGAAGCTGGCGTGCTCGGCGACGATCTCGACGGTCATGTCAGTACACCACGACGCTGCGGATCGACTCGCCGCGGTGCATCAGCCCGAACGCGTCGTTGATCCTCTCCAGCGGCATCGTGTGGGTGATCAGCGAGTCGATGTCGATCTTGCCGTCCATGTACCAGTCGACGATCTTCGGCACGTCGGTGCGGCCGCGGGCGCCGCCGAAAGCGCTGCCGCGCCAGTTCCGCCCGGTGACGAGCTGGAACGGCCGCGTGCTGATCTCGGCGCCGGCCGGCGCCACGCCGATGATGACGCTGGTGCCCCAGCCCTTGTGGGCGCATTCGAGCGCCTGCCGCATCACCTTCGTGTTGCCGATGCACTCGAACGTGTAGTCGGCGCCGCCCTTCGTCAACGACACCAGGTACGGCACGAGATCGCCCTGCACCTCCGCCGGGTTCACGAAATGGGTCATGCCGAACCGGCGCGCCATCGCCTCGCGGGCGGGGTTGAGGTCGACGCCGACGATCATGTCGGCACCGGCCAGGCGCGCGCCCTGGATGACGTTCAGGCCGATGCCGCCGAGCCCGAACACGACCACCTTCGAGCCCACTTCGACCTTCGCGGTGAAGATCACCGCGCCGATGCCGGTGGTGACGCCGCAGCCGATGTAGCAGACCTTGTCGAACGGCGCGTCCTCGCGGATCTTCGCCAGCGCGATCTCCGGCACCACCGTGAACTGCGCGAACGTCGACGTGCCCATGTAGTGCAGCACGGGCCTGCCGTCGAGCGAGAAACGGCTGCTGCCGTCCGGCATCAGGCCCTGCCCCTGCGTGGAGCGTATCGCCTGGCACAGGTTCGTCTTCGGATTCAGGCAGTACTCGCACTGCCGGCATTCGGGCGTGTACAGCGGGATGACGTGGTCGCCCTTCTTCAGCGCGGTCACGCCCGGGCCGACGTCGACGACGATGCCGGCGCCCTCGTGGCCCAGGATCGCCGGGAACAGGCCCTCGGGATCGTCGCCCGACAGCGTGAACTGGTCGGTGTGGCAGACGCCGGTGGCCTTGATCTCGACCAGCACCTCGCCGGCACGCGGGCCGTCCAGGTCGACGGTTTCGATGCTCAGCGGCGCCCCGGCCCGGTGCGCGACGGCGGCTCGTACTTTCATGCGGCGGACTCCGTGGGGGGTCCCGGAAGATTACCGGCTGCGCCGCCGCCCCGCCCGCCTGGGCGCCGGCACGAATCGTTGCGCGTCAGGGATGCCCCGCCGGCCCGAATGCGGCGTCAGGGATGCCGGTCGGGCAGCTTCGCCTGTTCGCGCACCAGCCGCCACGCCCCGTACGCGAAGCCCGCGGCGACCGCCATGCCGGTGGCGAACACCACGAACGACCCGAAGCCCGCGATCGCCTTGTGCAGCCATACGAACGTCAAGTCGCCGC
Source organism: Arenimonas sp. (assembly GCA_036676665.1). Taxonomy (GTDB): domain Bacteria; phylum Pseudomonadota; class Gammaproteobacteria; order Xanthomonadales; family Xanthomonadaceae; genus Arenimonas. Next base: position 8,932 of record JAKFCL010000185.1, read on the forward strand.
CGCGGTAGACCACCGTGTCGATCGCCGCCTTGGACTTGTAGCGCGCCTCGCGGTCCACGCGCGTGTAGATCGTCTCGCGCGCCGGCTTGCCCAGCGAGAACTCGGCCGCGCGGGTCAGCACCTGCACCGCGGCCACCAGCACCGGCAGCGGCGCCGCCGCGAGCACCGCATAGCCGAGGAAGATCGCCAGCGCCGGCCCCAGCAGCAGCGGCGCGACCCCGTAACGCGTGAGCAGGAAGCGGGTCAGCAGCACCTGGATCGCCAGCACGATCCAGTTGATCCAGCTGTCGATCATCGAGAAGAACGCCGTGGCCTGCTCGGCGGCGGCCGGATTGCCGGACGTCATCGCCTTCACGATCGCGTTCTGCTCGTTGTACAGCAGCGTGCCGACGCCGACGCCGAAGAACATCAGCACCGCCATCGCCCGCAGCAGCGGGTCGCGGGCGATCCGGCGCAGGCCCTCGAGCACGCTGCCGCCCATCGCCGCGTCCGCGCGCACCGTCGGGTCGTCGCGTTCGCGCCGGCGCGCCGCCGGTGCCAGCCGGACGATGCACAGCAGGCACAGCGCCAGGAACGCCATCGACACCAGCAGCATGTTGGCGACGCCGACCGTGGTGACGAAGCGCGCGGTCAGCGCCGGCCCCAGCAGGCCGCCGAGGGTGCCGCCGGCGGCGATGAAGCCGTACAGCCGCTTCGCTTCCGCGTCACGCCAGATGTCGGCCATGTAGCTCCAGAACACCGACACCGCGAACAGGTTGAACACCGCCACGAACACGAAGAACAGCCCGCCACGCCCCGGCATCCGCGCCTGGAACGCCCAGTAGAAGCCGGCCAGGCAGGCGATGAACACCAGGTACACCACCGGCAGGAATACCCGCCGCGGGAACCGGCTCACCAGCGCGCCGTACGCCGGCTGCAGCAGCAGCATCGCCACGAAGGTGCCGGTGAACAGCACCTGCAGCTGGTACTCCCCCAGCGCCATGCCGATGCCGGCGAAGCCGTCGACCATCGCCGCCGGAAACACCGAATACGGGTCGTTCGCCGCGCCCATCGCGTCGCGCACGGGCCGCAGCACGTAATAACCGGTCAGCAGGAAGAAAAAATAGAAGAACGACCACGCCAGCGGCGGGTACTCCCGCAGCGCACCGCGCAGGTGCTCGAAACGGCCGGCGGTGGGGGGGGTGCCCTGGGTCATTCGCGATCCTGCGGAGTGCCGGCACCATAAGCCACGCAGGCCGGCGCCGGCCAGCGCGCCGGCCCGCGTTCACGCCGTCGCGTGCGCGCCGTCACGCTTGCGCGAACCGTACGCGGCGCCCGAGTGTTTGCTCTAGAACGGGAGCCTAGCCTCGCCTCGTCCTGTAACAAAGAAGTCACGCGTGTACGACTACATCATCGTGGGTGCGGGCTCGGCGGGTTGCGTGATGGCCAACCGCCTCAGCGAGGATCCGGCCTGTCGCGTGCTGCTGCTGGAGGCCGGTCCGAGCGACTGGCACCCGTTCATCCACATGCCCGCCGGGCTGTCGAAGCTGGTCGGCAAGAAGGGCGTGAACTGGGACTACAACACCGCCGCCGAACCGCAGCTGGGCAACCGCTCGCTGTGGTGGCCGCGCGGCAAGGTGCTCGGCGGCTCCAGCTCGATCAACGCGATGTGCTACATCCGCGGCCACGCCGACGATTACGACGAATGGGCGGCGATGGGCGCCCACGGCTGGGACTGGGACACGGTGCTGCCGTACTTCCGCCGCAGCGAGGGCAACACCCGCGGCGCCAGCGAGCTGCACGGCGGCGACGGCCCGCTGGGCGTCTCCGACCCGATCCACCGCAACCCGCTGTCGGATGCGTTCGTACAGGCGGCGCAGCAGGCCGGCCATCCGCACAGCGACGACTTCAACGGCGCGCGCCAGGACGGGTTCGGCTTCTACCAGACCACCACCCGCGACGGTGCCCGCAGCTCGGCGGCGCAGGCCTACCTCAAGCCGGTGCGCAAGCGGCCGAACCTCACGGTGATCACCCGCGCCAGCGCCAACCGGGTCGTCTTCGCCAACGGCCGCGCCAACGCCGTCGTGTACACCGTCGCCGGCAAGGGCGCGTTCTGCGAGGGGGCGTCGCGCGAGGTGATCCTGTGCGGTGGCGCGATCAACTCGCCGCAGCTGCTGATGGTGTCGGGTGTCGGCCCGGCGGCGCAGCTGCGCCGGCACGGCATCGACGTGCTGGCCGACCTGCCCGGCGTCGGCGCCAACCTGCACGACCACCTCGACATCTGCACGCTGCAGCGCTGCACGCAGGGGCTGAGCTACGACGGCCTCAGCGATGCGTCCGTCGCGCTGCAGTACTACCTGTTCGGCAAGGGCCCGGGCACCAGCAACATCGCCGAGGCCGGCGGCTTCCTGCGCTCGCACCTGGCCGAGGACCACCGCCCGGACATGCAGTTCCACTTCGTGCCGGCCCAGCTCGACGACCACGGCCGCAACCGGCTGCCGGGCAACGGCTACACGCTGCACGCCTGCGGCCTGCGCCCGCGCAGCCGTGGCCGCCTGTCGCTGGTCAGCGCCAGCGCCGGCGACAAGCCGATGATCGAAGCCGCCTACCTCAGCGACGCCGAGGGATTCGACCTGAAGGTGATGGTCGAGGCGGTGCGGCTGTCGCGAGAGATCCTGGCGCAGCCGGCGTTCGCGCCGTTCCGCGGCGAGGAGATCCATCCCGGCGCCGGCGTGCGCGACGAGGCGCAGATCGTCGAGTTCATCCGCCGAAAGGCCGAGTCGATCTACCACCCGGTCGGCACCTGCCGGATCGGTGCGGACGACGATGCCGCCGCCGTGGTCGATCCGCAGCTGCGGGTGCGCGGCGTCGAGGGCCTGCGGGTGGTGGATGCGTCGGTGATGCCGCGACTGGTCGGCGGCAACACCAATGCGCCGACAATGATGATCGCCGAGCGCGCCGCCGACCTGATCCGCGGCCTGGCGGCCTGAAGACCGCGGTCAGCGCGGCAGTTGCGGGGGCGCCGGCACGGTCTCGAGCATCGGCGGCAACGGGCACTGCAGCGAGGCGCAGACCACGCGCAGCAGTTCGGCCTCCTCGACGCTGACCCGGCCGTCGTGGCTCACCGCCGTCACCAGGCCCTCGAGCAGCAGCTCCTTGCCCATCGGTGCGACGCGCTCGAGCACCGGCCAGACCTCGTCGAGCGCCCGCTGCGGTTCGCGCGGCGGCTGGTACGGGGCGTTGAGCCGCGGAAACACGCGGGCGGTGCCGGCCAGGTACGCCCGCTGCGCCGTCGCTTCGTCGGCGTGGCCGGCCTGCGCCAGGATCGCCATCAGCGTCAGCGCCTCGTTCGTGCAGTCGGACAGTCGGCGGTTGGCCGACGAGGCACTGCCGGCCGGATCCAGCGCATCGCGCACGTGCACGCGCAGCAGCCGGCCCAGGCAGTACTCGAACAGGCTGACCTGGCCGTCGGCATGGGTCAGCGCGAAGCAGCCGTCCATGAACTTCTCGAGGTCGGCGCGCGGACGCCGCCGCAGCACCGGCATCGCCATCGCCGCCAGCGGCAGGTACAGCAGGCGCGGCAGGTCGGCCAGGCGGTCGGCGTAGTCGGCGGCCTGGCGGGCCAGGCGCTCGTCGTGGCGGGTCGCCAGTTCGTAAAGCTGCCGCTCGCGGACGTCGCCCGGCGCCGCCAGCAGCAGTCCGAACAGCATCGGCACCGCCTCGTCGCGCTCGTGCGCCGCTTCCCGCAGCACGTCCGGAATCGCGTCCACCAGCGCGCCGGCGCGCCGGTAATCGTCGGCCTGCGGCGCCCCGACCTGGGCGACGATCGACGGCGCCGACACGTTCAGCTCCGCGTGCGCACCCGGCAGCGGCGGCGGCTGCCGGCGGTCCAGGCCCATCGCCACGTCCTCGTCCAGGCCCGACGGCGCGTGCATCTGCCACTGCGCCGACAGCTCGCCCAGCGCGCTCGCCTTGAACGACGGCTCGAGCGCGCCGATGCGTTCGAGCAGCGGCGGATGCGTCGCGAACAGGCGCGAATAGCCGACGCCGTCGCCGAACAGCATGTGCGCGACCTCCTCGGTTTCCTTGTTCAGCAGCTTCGAGCCTTCCTGCAGGCCGCCGATCTTCTTCAGCGCCCCGGCGAGGCCGCGCGTCTGGCGGGTGAACTGCACGGCCGACGCGTCGGCGAGGAACTCGCGCTGGCGGCTGACGCCGGCCTTGATCAGCCGGCCGAAGAAGATGCCGACGTAGCCGATGATCATCAGCCCCAGCGCCGCCAGCAGCACCGGCGCGGCGCCCTTGCTGCGGCCGCGGCCGCCGTGTTCGAGCACCTTGCGGCCGATGATGCCCAGCACCAGGATCCCGAACAGCACGCCCATCAGGCGGATGTTCAGCCGCATGTCGCCGTTGAGCACGTGGCTGAACTCGTGGGCGATCACGCCCTGCAGCTCGTCGCGGTTGAGCTTGTCCAGCGCGCCGCGGGTCACCGCGATCGCCGCGTCGGCCGGCGCGTAGCCGGCGGCGAACGCGTTGATCGCCGATTCCTCCTCGAGCACGAAGATCTGCGGCACCGGCACGCCGGACGCGATCGCCACTTCCTCGACCACGTTGCGCAAACGCCGGTAGTGGAAATCGTGGGTGTCGTCGGGAACCGGCGTCGCGCCGAGCTGCTGCGCCACCGCGGCACCGCCGCTGCGCAGGCTCGACATCCGGTACATCGAGGCCAGGCCGATGATCGCCAGCGTCACCCCCGTCGAGACGACGAGTCCGCCGACGAGACCGCCGGCCGTGGTGTCCTCGCCCAGCCCGCCGAACGCGGCCAGGAATACCAGGTCGACGGCCAGCACGATCGCCGCCACCGCGGCGGCGAACAGGATCACGAGGCGTCCGGAGAGCTTCCGGGCCTGCTCCTGCCTTTCGAAGAAGTTCATGGGCGGCCGCCGGGGTGGGAGGCGCCCGCCCGGTCAGGGGCGGGCGCGACGATCAGAACGCGACCTTCGGTGCCTCGCGCTTGCCCGGCTCGGTGATCTCGAGCAGCGCCGCGGCGACGAACCCGAACATGCCGGCGATGATGTTCGACGGGAACACCTCGCGGCGGTTGTTGTAGGCCATCACGCTGTCGTTGTAGGCCTGGCGGGCGAAGGCGATGCGGTTCTCGGTGGAGGTCAGCTCCTCGGTGAGCTGCATCATGTTCTGGTTGGCCTTCAGATCCGGGTACGCCTCGGCGACCACCATCAGCCGCGACAGGGCGCCGGCCAGGCCGGTCTCCGCGCCGCCGAGCGCGGCCATCGCCGCCGGGTCGCCGGGATTGGCCTTCGCCGCGGCGAGGCCGCTGACGGCGGCGGCACGCGCCTGGATCACCGCTTCGAGCGTCTCGCGCTCGTGCTTGAGGTAACCCTTCGCGACTTCCACCAGGTTCGGGATCAGGTCGTAACGCCGCGTCAGCTGCACGTCGATCTGCGCGAACGCGTTCTTGAAGGCATTGCGGGCGGTGATGAGGCCGTTGTAGATGCCCACGCCCCAGAACAGGCCGATGGCCACCAGTACGACCAGTACGATCAACGTCATCATCATGTGCAGTTCCCCCTTGGGTTCAGGCCGGAGTATGCCGGTGGCGCGCTAGAATGGGCCTGTTCCGCAAGCATACGTCGCCCATGCCACGCACGAAAGCCAGCCCGATGGGGCGCCTCCACCTCCTTTTCACCTCGCTGGCGCTTTCGCTGCTGGCGCCGCTCGCGGCCGCGCAGACGCCGCCGCCCGGCGATTTCAGCGTGCAGGCCCGCGAGATCGAGCGCCTGTCCGAGCAGGTCTTCCAGCAGTCGCGCATCCCGGGCATGGCGATGGCCATCGTCCAGGACGGCAAGGTGCTCTCGCTGAAGGGTTACGGCGTGGTCGACAGCAAGACCCGCGACCCGGTCGGCACGGACACGGTGTTCCGGCTGGCGTCGCTGTCCAAGTCCTTCGCCGGCACGCTGAGCGCGCTGCTGGTGCAGGAGGGCGCGATGTCCTGGGACACGCCGATCGCCAACCAGCTGCCGGCCTTCCGCCTGCGCGACATGGCCGGCGCCCAGCGCATCAGCCTGCGCGAGGTGCTCAGCCACCGCGTCGGCCTGGGCTACAACACCTACGACCGCGCGCTGGAGGCCAACGAGCCCTACCCGTTGCTGGCGGAGAAACTTTCCGAAGCGCCGATGACCTGCTCGCCCGGCGACTGCTATGCCTACCAGAACATCGCCTTCAGCCTGGTCGGCGACCTGGTGTTCGCCGCCACCGGCGACTTCTACGCCCACCAGGTCGAGAAGCGGCTGTTCCACCCGCTCGGCATGTACGGCGCCACCTATGGCCGCGAGGGCCTGGAGGCCAGCGCCAGCTGGGCCCGCCCGCACGTGCGCAGCGGCGGCGCGTGGATCTCGGTGCGCCCGAAGGAAACCTATTACCGGATCCCGCCCGCGGCCGGCGTAAACGCCAGCATCCACGACATGGCGCAGTGGCTGATCGCGCAGATGGGCCACCGCCCCGACGTGCTCGGCAAGGAACTGCTCAACGAGATCCACACGCCGCAGGTGGCCACGCCCGGCGAACTGCGCAGCTCGGCCTGGCGCCGGGAGCGGGTGCGCAGCGCCTACTACGCCATGGGCTGGCGCATCTACGATTACGCCGGCCACACGATGGTCTACCACGCCGGCGCCGTGCAGGGTTACCGCGGGATCATGGCGTTCCTGCCCGACCGCGACATCGGCGTGGTGATCCTCTGGAACAGCGAGAGCGCGATGCCGACCGGGCTGCTGCCGACGGTCATGGACCGCGCGCTGGGCCTGCCGGCGCGCGAGTGGCTGACGCCGCAGCCGGTGCGCCGCGGGCGCTGAAGCCGGACGGCCGCGCGACCGGCAGGCCCCGGCAAGATCGCCGCGTTCGCGGCCCGCAAATGAAAACGCCGGCCCAGGGCCGGCGTTTTCACAAGATGCCTTTGCAAAGTCTCCCTCCCCGCCTGGGCAACACGGGGAGAGAGCCCAGATGACGCTCTGGCGTTACCGGCTTACAGCGCCGGCGCGGCCGGGGCGGCCGGCATGGCAGCCGACTTCTTCGCCGCAGGTCGGCGGGCCGCCTTTTTCTTGGCAGCCGGCTTCTTCGCAGCCTTCTTGGCGGCCGGACGCTTGGCAGCCTTCTTCGCGGCCTTCTTCGCCGGACGCTTGGTCGCCTTCTTGGCGGTCTTCTTCGCGGCCTTGCGGGTCGCCTTCTTGGCGGTCTTCTTCGCAGTCTTCTTCGCGGCCTTCTTGGCCGGACGCTTCGCTACCTTCTTGGCAGCCTTCTTCGCGACCTTCTTGGCCGGGCGCTTGGCTACCTTCTTGGCAGCCTTCTTCGCAGTCTTCTTGGCAGCCTTCTTGGCGGCCGGACGCTTCGCAGCGGCCTTCTTGGTGGACTTCTTCGCGGCCTTCTTGGCCGGTTTCTTCGCAGCTTTCTTCGTAGCCATGGTCAACTCCTCGTCAGTTGGCTTTTGGACTGCCCAGTCACAAAGGCACCGTCGCGGGAAGGATTCCCGCGACGCACCGCCTGCCGCGCAAGGCGCGTCGGGCGGATGGGGTCGGCGCGTGCGCGCCGTATACGGAAACGCCCGGACGGAGACCGGCCCGGGCGTCGAAAGGGTGGGGTTTGCGGCGTGTCGTTTTCGATTTCGCGGAGGGATGTTGGCCCTGATCCACCGTGTGAGATTCCCGGGCGGAGTTGGGTGTATTGGCTCGCGTTGTCGAATCGTTCCTGATCACTCGCTTCCGCAGTTGACATCTGCTGGGCGAAAGCTAATCACGTGATTTCTTGATGTCAACAACTTTGCAGAAAAAAGTTCAAGGGTGGAAACGCCGACGGCGCACGCCGGCTGCCTCGCGCCGGTGTCGGCGAACCACGACTCACGCTGCGGGAAAAAACCGCGGCGAAAAAAAACATCGGAAAAAAAGCATCGGCGCATCGCGCGTCGTGTCGGCGGAGCGTCGCCGCGACCGCGATGGCGGTGCACCGCCGGCATGCCGCGACGGGCGGAAGCGGTCGGAAAAATAATTCGCGCGGCGGTCGCCCGGACGGCCGATTGCGCACCGCAAAATGCCGAACTGCGCAAAAAATTTCCGCGCCGACCCCGGAAACGACGCCGGCCGCACAGGGCGGCCGGCGTGGATGACGCAGTGCGGAAAACCCGGTCAGTGCTCTTCGTCGTCCAGCATCTGGGCGTAGTCGTCCGGCGACAGCAGCTCGTTGAGCTGGTCGGGCTCGGACGGCTGCACGACGAACAGCCAGCCCTCGCCGTAGGCGTCCTCGTTGATCGTCTCGGGCTTGTCGGCCAGCGCCGAGTTGACCTCGACGATCGTGCCGGACACCGGCGAGTAGACGTCCGACGCCGCCTTGACCGACTCGACCACGGCGCTGGCGCCACCGGCCTCGATGGTGTCGCCGACGTTCGGCAACTCGACGTAGACCAGGTCGCCCAGCAGGCCCTGGGCATGGTCGGAGATGCCGACGGTGATGCGGCCGCTGTCTTCGACGCGGGCCCATTCGTGGGACTTGAGGAACTTCAGGTCGCCGGGGATCTCACTCATGACTGGCCTCGGGGGTTCGGGATGCAGCGGGGGTGGGCGGAAGTGTAGCCGGGCGCGTGCGCCGTGGCATCAGGAAAGCACGCCGGGCTGGGCGGCGCCGTCACGCACGAACGGATACTTCACCACGCGCACCGGCAGCCGGCGGCCGCGGATGTCGACCTCGACGTCGCCGACCGCGCCGGCCGGCACGCGCGCCAGCGCGATCGCCTTGCCCAGCGTCGGCGAGAACGTGCCGGACAGGATCTCGCCCTCGCCCGCCGCGGTGAACACCGACTGGCCGTGCCGCAGCACGCCCTTCTCGTCGAGCACCAGGCCGATCATCTGGCGGGGCGCGCCGGCGGACTTCTGCGCCTCGAGCACGCCGCGGCCGGTGAAGTCGCGGCCCTCGTCGAGCGCCACCGTCCACGCCAGCCCCGCCTCGAACGGCGTCGTCGATTCGTCCATGTCCTGGCCGTACAGCGCCATGCCGGCTTCCAGCCGCAGCGTGTCGCGCGCGCCCAGGCCGGCGGGCTTGACGCCGGCGGCGAGCAGGCGGTTCCAGAACTCCACCGCCTGCGCCTCCGGCACCATGATCTCGAAGCCGTCCTCGCCGGTGTAACCGGTGCGGGCGACGAACAGCCCGTCGGCTTCGCAGGCGACGAACTTGCCGAGCTTGCCGGCCTTCGCCGCCGCGTCCGTGCCCAGCAGGCCGAGCACGCGCTCGCGGGCGGTCGGACCCTGCACGGCGATGATCGCCAGGTCGCGGCGCTCGCTGATCGCCACGCCGAACGGCGCCGCCTTCGCGGCGATCCAGGCCAGGTCCTTGTCGCGGGTCGCGGCGTTGACCACGAGCCGGAAGAAGTCCTCGGCCAGGTAATAGATGATCAGGTCGTCGACCACGCCGCCGCCCTCGTCGAGCATGCAGGCGTACAGCGCCTTGCCCGGCACCTTGAGCTTGTCGACCGAATTGGCCACCAGCGTGCGCAGGAACGGCCGCACCTGCTCGCCGTGCAGGTCCAGGATCGTCATGTGCGAGACGTCGAACATGCCGGCGTCGCGGCGCACCTGGTGGTGCTCCTCGATCTGCGAGCCGTAGCTGATCGGCATGTCCCAGCCGCCGAAGTCCACCATCTTCGCGCCGAGCGCGCGGTGGGTGTCGTTGAGGACCGTCTTCCTGCTCATTCGTCGAATCGCCGTTCCGGGAAAGGAGCGGATTATCTCACCTGCGGCGGCCCGCGGTCCGCGTTGCGGATCAGCGCAGGTTCGACGCGGAGGCGTCCGAGCCCAGCCGCACCAGCCACCAGACCGGAAGCAGCCCGACCGCGACCAGCCACAGCGCCGGCCACGCGGCCTGCGCCCACAGCCCTTCGCTGGTGTGGCTGTAGACGCGCACCGCCAGCGTGTCCCAGCCGAACGGCCGCAGCATCAGCGTCGCCGGCAGTTCCTTGACCGCCTCCACCAGCACCAGCAGCACCGCGGCCACCAGCCCCGGCCGCAACAGTGGCAGCACGATGCGGCGCAGGCGGGTCGGCGCAGGCACCCCCATCAGCCGGGCCGATTCCAGCAGCGATGGCCGCAACGCCTGGAACGCGGCGGCCGTCGCCTCGTGGCCGACGCGGAAGAAGCGCGCGCACAGCGCCAGCAGCACCGCCAGCACGCTCGAGCCCAGCGCCAGCCCGATGCCGCCGGGCAGCACGCGCCCGGCCGCCACCAGCAACCACATCGCCCCGACCGCCAGCACGGTGCCGGGCACCGCGTAGCCGAGGCCGGCGGCGAAGGCCGCGGCGCGGACGCCGCGGTCGCCGGCGCTGCGCCGCGCCAGCAGCGCGAACACGATCGAAAGCGCCAGCACCGCCAGCGCCGTCATCGTGGCGATCAGCGCCGTGTGCCAGGCGGCCACCGCCACGTCGGGCAGCGCCGCGCGCGATTGCCAGGACCAGGCGAGCAGCTGCGCCACCGGCACCAGGAAACCGAGCGCCACGGTGGCGGTCGCCGCCGCCGTCACCGCCCCGCCGCGCCAGCCGCGCAGGCGCTGCCGCGGGGGCGGCACGAGTTGCGGACCGACGTGCCGGCCGCGACCGCGGCCCCAGCGCTCGAGCGCCAGCACCAGCGCGACGACGCCGACGATCGCGAACGCCAGCTGCGCCGCCGCCGGCAGCGAGAACAGCCCGAACCAGGTCTTGTAGACGCTGGTCGCCAGCGTGTCGACGCCGAGGATGCTGACGGCGCCGAAATCCGCGAGCGCCTCGAGCAGCACCAGCGTCAGCCCGGCCACCCACGCCGGTCGCGCCATCGGCAGCGCGGCGCGGAAGAACGCCGCCAGCGGCCCATGCCCGAGCGAGCGGGCGGCATCCATCGCCGCGCTGCCCTGGCGCAGGAACGCCGCGCGCACGATCAGGAACACATAGGGATAGAGCACCAGCGCCAGCACCGCGGCGGCGCCGGGCACGCTGCGCA
>JAKFCL010000186.1:0-7263 GCA_036676665.1 Arenimonas sp.
CCGGCTTCCGACACCGGGTCGGCCGGCACGGCGCCGCCCTTGCCGGCGATCACCGCGGCGCCGCCGCCGGCGAAGTCGGCGGCGCGGTCGCGCAGCTCGACGACCATGCGCTCGGCGGTCTTCTTGCCGATGCCGGGGATGCGGCACAGCGCGGTGAGGTCGCCGGTCTGCACCAGGCGGGCGAAGTCGTCGACGCTCGCGCCCGAGAGCACCGCCAGCGCGATCTTGGCGCCGACGCCGGTGACCTTCTGCACCTCGCGGAAGAGCCGGCGCTCGGCCTCGGTCAGGAAGCCGTACAGCGCCACGCCGTCCTCCTTCACCGCGTAGTGGGTGAACAGCACCACCTCGCGGCCGGCCTCGGGCAGGTCGTAGAACGTCGACATCGGCGCCGACAGTTCGTAGCCGACTCCGCCGACGTCCACCATCAGCTGCGGCGGCGCCTTGTACACGAGAAGGCCCTTCAGGCGTCCGATCATCGGCGGCGTCTCCGGCTGCGCAACAGGATCGCATCCACGCCGGTGCGGCCGGCGGTGGCGCTGGTGTGGGCGTGGGTCAGGGCCACCGCCAGCGCGTCGGCGGCGTCGGCCTGGAGCTTTTTCTCGCCCAGGTTCAGCAGCAGCCGCACCATGTGCTGCACCTGGGTCTTGTCGGCGGCGCCGCTGCCGACCAGCGACTGCTTGATCAGCCGCGGCGCGTATTCGCTGACCGCCAGGCCGCGCCGCACCACGGTGGCGATCGCGGCGCCGCGGGCGTGGCCGAGCTTGAGCGCGGACGTCGCCGACTTGTCCATGAACACGCTCTCGATCGCCACGACGGTGGGCTGCCAGGTATCGAGCACTTCCTCCAGGTCGAACACCAGCTTGCCCAGCCGCGCCGGGAAGTCGTCGGTGTCCACCAGCAGGTTCAGCGCCTGGCAATGCACGAACGCGCACTTGCCGGCCGCGTCGACGTCGACCACGCCGATGCCGGTGCGCTGCGATCCCGGGTCGATGCCGAGGATGCGGATCACTTGTAGGCGGCTTCGTCCAGCTCGGCGTTCGAATAGACATCCTGGACGTCGTCGAGGTCGTCGAGCATGTCCAGCATCTTCTTGACCTGCAGCGCGGTGTCGCCCTCGACCTTGATGTCGTTCTCGGCGCGCATCGTCACCTCGGCATGCACCGGCACGAAGCCCGCCGCCGCCATCGCCGCCTTGACCGCCTCGAACGCGTCGGGCGCGCAGAGCACCTCGAGGACGTCGCCCGGATAGACCTGCACGTCGTCGGCGCCGGCATCGATCGCCGCGCCCGTCAGCGCATCCTCGTCGACGTCCGGCGCGAAGCTCAGCACGCCCAGCTCGCGGAACAGGAACGACACCGAGCCGTCGGTGCCGAGGTTGCCGCCGCACTTGTTGAATGCGTGCCGCACGTCGGCGACGGTGCGCACCTTGTTGTCGGTGAGGCAGTCGACGATCACCGCGACGCCGCCGGGGGCGTACCCCTCGTAGCGGATCTCCTCGTAGCTGACGCCTTCGAGTTCGCCGGTGGCCTTCTTGATCGCGCGGTCGATGACGTCGCGCGACATGTTGACCGCCAGGCCCTTGTCGACGGCGGCGCGCAGGCGCGGGTTGGACTTCGGGTCGCCGCCGGCGAGCCGCGCGGCGACGGAGATCTCGCGGATGATCTTGGTGAAGACCTTGCCGCGCTTGGCGTCCTGGGCGCCCTTGCGCCCCTCGATGACCATCAACCTGCCCATGCAACCGTGTCCTTTCCCTGCGGAGCGGCGATTATACGGCGCGCGGGAAGCGGCCATCGGTGAGGAAGGCGACCGCCAGCCCGGCGACCTCCCGGGAAAACACCAGGCCCGTGTGCGTCGACGGCACGATGCGGTGGTCGGCGAGCCCCGGCAGGCGGGTTTCCCAGACGGCCACGGTGCCGTCGCTGGGCCCGTCGAAGTCGCCGAAGATCCGGCCGACGCCGATCGGCCGCGAGCCGGCGATCACCCCGACGTCGCGCCCGCGCGGCAGCTGGTGCAGGCCGCTGCGCAGCAGCGTGCCGCTGCGCCCGAGCACCAGGCCCAGGTGCCGGCGGGTCAGGCCACGCGCCGTGCTGCTGCCGGCCAGCGGCGAGCCCAGGCACAGCACCCGGCCCGGCGGCAGGCCGTGCCAATGCAGTACCGTCTCGAGCGCGACGAGGCCGCCGAGACTGTGGCCGACCAGATGCACCGGCCCCGGCGCCAGCGCCAGCATCCTCGCCGCCAGCCGGTCCGCCGACGGCGCCGGCCCGCCGAACAGCGACGAATAGTCGAACCGGTGCACGTCGAAGCCGGCCGAGCGCAGGTGCCGCGCCAGCGGCACGAGCGTCAGGGCGCGCATCCACACGCCGTGCAGCAGGATCACTTGGGGTCGGAGTACCTTTTCCATCCTGGAATCGCTGGGTCCACCGGCCGGTTGGGGAAAAGGTACTCCGACCCCGGTTTTCCTGTCAGCCGCGGCGCAGGATGTGCTCGCGATCGCGGACCCGCCCGACCGGGAAATCGTATTCGCCGACCTTGCTCCAGCCGCGGCGGCCGTAGAAGCGCAGCGCGCCGGCATTCTGCGACCACACGCCGATCCACACCGGCCGCGGGCCGTCGCGCAGCAGCCAGGCGATGGCCGTGTCGAACAGGCGCCCGCCGCCGCCGCCGTTCTGCGCCTCGCGCAGCAGGTACAGGCGCTTGAGTTCGCCGTCGCCGGGTGCGACCTCCGCATGCGGCAGGCCGCATGGCCCGACCGCGGCATAGCCCACCGCCTCGCCGTCGCGTTCGAGCAGGAACACCGCGTGCCCGGACTCCGAGATCGCCGCCGCCTGCTTTTCCACCGAGTACGAAGACGCCAGGAACGCCTGCAGGTCCTCGTCCGGATACAGGTGGCCGAAGGCCTGGACGAAGGTCCGGGTCGAAAGATCGGCGAGCGCGGCGGCGTCGGCGGGGGTGGCTTGGCGGATGTGCATCGAAAGCAGCTGGAAGCTAGAAGCTGGTCCTCATTCGGCCTTCGGCCTCACCGCCACGTGCACTTCCGCCAGCTGCGCATCCGGCACCGGGCTCGGCGCGCCGGTCATCAGGCACTGGGCGGTGGTGGTCTTGGGGAAGGCGATCACGTCGCGGATCGACTCGGTGCCGGCCATCAGCGCGGCGATGCGGTCGATGCCGAAAGCGATGCCGCCGTGCGGCGGCGCGCCGAAGCGCAGCGCGTCGAGCAGGAAGCCGAACTTGGCCTCGGCCTCCTCGGCGCCGATGCCCAGCAGGTCGAACACCGCGCTCTGCATGTCGCTGCGATGGATGCGGATCGAACCGCCGCCGATCTCATTGCCGTTGAGCACCATGTCGTAGCCGCGCGACACGGCGATCTTCGCGTTGGCCTTGAGCTCGGCGATGTCGTCGACGGCCGGCGCGGTGAACGGGTGGTGCAGCGCGACGTAGCGTTCGGCCTCCGGATCCCATTCGAACATCGGGAAATCGGTGACCCACAGCGGCTTCCAGCCTTCGGCGACCAGGTGGAAATCCTTGCCGGCCTTCAGGCGCACGGCACCCATGAAGTCGCTGACCTTGCCGTACGCGCCGGCGCCGAAGAAGACGATGTCGCCGTTCTGCGCGCCCGTTGCCTGCAGCAGCGCCGCGAACGCGTCCGTCGCGAAGAACTTGGCGATCGGCGAGTTCACCGCGCCGGCGTCGTCGATCTTCGCGTAGGCCAGGCCCTTGGCGCCGAACTTGGCCGCGTGCGCGCCGTAGTCGTCGATCTGCTTGCGCGACAGCGTGGCGCCGCCGGGAATGCGCAGCGCGGCGACGCGGCCGTCCGGGTCGGCGGCGGCGGCGCTGAACACCGCGAAGTCGCAGTCCTTGACCCTCTCGGCGACGTCGACCAGCTCCAGCGGATTGCGCAGGTCGGGCTTGTCCGAACCGAACCGGCGCATCGCCTCGGCCCAGGTCAGGCGCGGGAAGGTGGCGTCGAGTTCGGCGCCGATCACCTCCTTGAACACCTCGCGGATCATGCCTTCGACGGCGTCCTGCACGTCGGCCTCGCGCACCCACGCGAATTCCATGTCCAGCTGGGTGAACTCGAGCTGGCGGTCGGCGCGCAGCGCCTCGTCGCGGAAGCAGCGGGCTATCTGGTAGTAGCGGTCGAAGCCGGCCACCATCAGGATCTGCTTGAACAGCTGCGGCGACTGCGGCAGCGCGTAGAACTCGCCGGGATGCATGCGCGCGGGCACCAGGAAGTCGCGCGCGCCCTCGGGCGTGGCCTTGGTCAGGATCGGCGTCTCGATGTCCTGGAAACCGCGCGCGTCCAGCCAGCGGCGCAGCGCCTGCACGAGGCGGATGCGCGTGCGCATCATCTTCTGCATCTCCGGGCGGCGCAGGTCCAGGTAGCGGTACTTCAGCCGCGACTCCTCGCCCGGGTTCTCGTGCGCGTGGAACGGCAGCGGCTCGGCCTTGTTCAGCACCTCGATCCTGGTCGCGACGACTTCGACGCGGCCGGTGCGGATCTTCTCGTTCACCGCGTGGCGGGCGCGCACGGTGCCGGTGATCCGGAGGCAGTCCTCGTAATGCACCTTCGCAGCCGCGGCGACGACTTCGGCGTTGCCGTCGACGTCGGCCTGCTCGGCGACGACCTGGACGATGCCCTCGTGGTCGCGCAGGTCGATGAAGCACAGGCCGCCCAGGTCGCGGGCGACATCGGCCCAGCCGCAGAGGGTGACGGTCTGGCCGATCATGGATTCATCCACGAGGCCGCAGAAATGGCTGCGCATGCTTGCTCCGACAGGGGGTAGCGCCGGCCCGGGCGGGCGGCGGAAAACAGCGGATTTTAGGGCTCCGGGCACCTGAGCCGCAAATGAGCGGCCCGGGGCACCCGCACGTTCCCCTCACCGGGCCCGGGCCTATAGTGGATCCGCGGCGGTCCCTTCCACGGAGAACACCCATGAGATCCACCCTTATCCCGATCCTGATTTCCCTGTGCCTGGCCGCCCCGGCGGCGATGGCGCAGGTGGTGCCGAAAGCGTATGCGCCGGAAGACCTCAGCATCCTCAACGAGCAGGACCAGGCCCGGGTCATCGCCAAGGAGTACATGGACCAGTCCGGCAACCGGCAGATCCCGGACGACCAGCTGGAGTTCTACCTGGACCAGATCGATTCCGGCTGGACCTTCAGCCAGATCAAGGAAGACATCGCCCGCTCGCTGCGCGGCGAGGGCCGTGTCGGCGATGACGGCTGGCGTGGCGGCCGACCGGGTTACGACGGCCGACCGGGCAACAACTACGGCTGGGGTCCGCCGGTGACGAGCGCCGGCCGCGTGGTGCGCTGCGAAAGCATCAACGAGCGTCCGCGCGAATGCGCCACGGGCTTCCGCGGCCGCGCGACGATCGTGCGCCAGCACTCGCGTACCCAGTGCATCGAGGGGCGCAACTGGGGCCAGCGCCCGGGCATGGTGTGGGTCAACCGCGGCTGCCGCGCCGAGTTCGCCGAAACCAGCGGCGGCTGGGACAACAGCCAATACAACACCTACAGCGTCACCTGTGCGAGCAACTACGACCGTTACACGACCTGCGCGTGGAACGACCGCTACGGCCGCCCGGTGGTGATCGAGCAGCTGTCGCGCGACGCCTGCGTCGAGGGCCGCACCTGGGGCTATCGCGGCAGCTCGATCTGGGTCGACAACGGCTGCCGCGCCCGCTTCGGCGCGCAACCTTACGGTCGCGACCGCTACGACGACCGCTACCGCGACAACGACTGATCCGCACCCGCGGACGTGGAGCCGGACGGCCGCCTTCGGGCGGCCGTTCCGCATTCAGGGCGGGGTATCGACGGCACCCCATGGCGCCGGCGGCGGCGGCACCGGCCGGCTCAGGTCGAACTCCACCTGGAACAGGCGGCCGCCGGGGCGCGAGAGTTCGTAGACGAACGTGCGGCCCGGCTGGATCTCCATCGCCCAGGTGTTGGTCACCGACGCGGGGAGACCCTCCTTCTCGAACATCGCCACCGATTCGGCATCGACCGGGAAGGCCTGGCGACCGGCTGTGCCCGCCGCGGCGGTCTCGCCGCCGTACATCGTCACCGCATCGGGACGGCCGTCGGCGTGGCGATGGTCGTGCTTCAGGCGCAGGCCGGCGGCGGTGCGGGTCAGCACCCAGGTGCGCGAATGGTCGTCGCCGACGTGGAACGGGATGCGCAGGGTGCCGGCGCCACATTCGCGCACATGCATCACCAGGGCCTTGCCGGCGAACGCATCGTCGGGACTGGCCGGGGTATCGACGCGGACCTTGCCGGCGAAGGCCTGGCCGCACAGGCGCGACAGCGCCGCCAGGAAGTCGTCGGCGGGGGCGACCGCGAGGCCGGGATCGTCAAGCCCCGGCGGGGGCAGCGGTTCCGGCAGGCCCGGGAAGCTGCCTGGAGCGGAGGATTGCGCGAGGGCGGCGCCGGCGGCGAGCGCAAGCGCGGCGATCAGGGCGGGAAGCAGGCGGGGTCGGGTCATGGCCCGACCCTACCCCCCGCCGCCCGGCAGCGGCAACCGCTCAGTCGGCGGCGGGCTTCGGCGCGGCCGGGGCCGGGGCCGGACTGGCGGGCTTGGCCTCGGCGGCCGGCTTGCCGTCGGCCGCGGGCTTCGCGGCGGCTTCGGGCGCGGCCGCGGGCTTGGCATCGCCGCCGTCGGCCAGGTTGCGGCGGCCGTCCTTCTTGAAGTCGGTCTCGTACCAGCCGCTGCCGGCCAGGCGGAAGCTCGGGGCCGTCAGCTGCCGGCGCACCTGCGCCGCGCCGCAGTCGGGGCAGTCGGTCGGGTCGGCGTCGGAAAGGCGCTGCAGGCGGTCGAAGCGGTGGCCGCAGGCGGCGCACTCGAAGGCATAGATCGGCATGGTTCTCGGCGGGTGGGCCCGCGGTGCAACGGGGATTCGGAGGGTCGGCGGCAGTCTACGTGGGTCGCGGCGGCGGCGTTTCAAGCGCCCGCGGGGCGGTTCAGGCGCCGGCGAGTTCGTACAGCGCCAGCCAGTCGGCCTCGAGCTTTTCCTTCTCGGCCGCCAGCTCTCCCTGGCGCTGCGCCAGCTGGCCGATCTCGATGCCGCCGTCGTTGCCGTACACCGCCGGGTCCGCCAGCTGCGCCTCGAGGCGGTCCAGCGCCGCCTGCAGCTCGGCCAGGCGCGTCTCCACCTGCTTGAGCTTGCGACCGGCGGCCGGATCGGCCGGGCGCACGCGCGCCGGTGGCGCCGCGACCGCGACCGGTGCGGCCGCGACCTTCGCCTTCGGCTCGTTGCCGCGGGC
>JAKFCL010000187.1:0-12665 GCA_036676665.1 Arenimonas sp.
CGTCAGCAGCGCCAGCAGGCTGTTGATCGCCGTCAGGCTGATGTTGAGCGCGACATCGCCGCGCGCCAGGTGGCTGAACAGGTTCGCGGTGACGCCGCCCGGCGACGCCGCCAGCAGCACCAGGCCCAGGGCCAGCTCGCCCGGCAGCCCGAACGCGCGCGCGAGCAGGAACGCGACCGGCGGCAGCACCAGCGCCTGCACGGACAGCGCGACGACGACCGCGCGCGGCGCCGCCAGCACGCGGCGGAAATCCACCAGGGTCAGGTGCAGGCCGAGCCCGGCCATCACCACTGCCAGCGCGATCGGCAGGAAGACCACCAGGATCGGGTTGCCGATCATTCCGGATCGGCGCCGATCAACACCGAGCGCATCGAGATCGAACTGGCGACCTGTTCGTTGAAGAATTCGACGGCATCGCCGTCGCGCTGCAGGCCCAGCACGTACAGCAGCGGCAGGTAGTGTTCGGGCGACGGGATCGCCAGGTGCGCGTCGGGCCCGAGCGTCTCGTAACCGAGCATGCCCTCGTGGTGGCCCTCGGCGATGCGCTCGGCGATGTCCTCGTCGAAGCGCAGCGCCCAGTCGTACGGCTCGGTCATCTTCTGCCGCCACAGGCGCAGGTTGTGCACGATGTTGCCGCTGCCGACCACCAGCACGCCCTCGTCGCGCAGCGGCGACAGCTGCCGCGCCAGGTCGTAGTGCCAGGCGCCCGGGTGCAGCGTCGACAGGCTCAGCTGCGCGACCGGGATGTCGGCCTCGGGGTACATCGGCTGCAGCACGCCCCAGGCGCCGTGATCGAGGCCGCGATGCGAGTCCAGGTGCACGCGCGTGCCGGTGACCAGGTCGGCGATGCGATGCGCCAGCTCCGGTGCGCCGGGCGCGCGGTAGCGCACGTCGAACAGTGCCTTCGGGAAGCCGTGGAAGTCGTGGATGGTCTCGGGCTGTTCGCCCGACGACACGTACACGCCCTGCGTTTCCCAGTGCGCGGAGATGCACAGGATCGCCTTGGGCCGCGGCAGGCGCCGTCCCAGCGCCTGCCAGCTTCGTCGCCAGGCGGTGTCCTCGATGGCGTTCATCGGCGAACCGTGGCCCACGAAGACAACGGGCATCGGACCGGAAATGGACGCGGGGCTCATCGAGAACGTCTCCAGGCGGTGGGGATATGGCGCAGACACTACCACCCTGACTTCCGGCACTGCGCGGCCCGGGGGATCGGGGACTAGTGTTCACTCAACGATATAGCCAAGTGGGCGGTATCGGGCAGTCGAGGACAGGTCCCATGGCCGAGATCGAGCCGCATGTGAAGAAATTCCAGAAGGAACTCAGCGCCGGCACGGTTTCGCTGGTGCTGCTGGCGGTGCTGCAGCAGTCGGCGGAACCGCTGTACGGCTACCAGATCGCCAAACGCCTGGAACTGACCGGCGACCCGTTGCTGGGCGGCAAGCAGAGCGCCCTGTACCCGGTGCTGCGCAACCTCAGCGCCTCCGGCCTGGCCGAGAGCCATGTCGAACCGTCCGTCGCCGGCCCGCCCCGGCGCTACTACCGCATCACCGACCTGGGCCGCCAGGTGCTGGCCGACTGGGCGGCGAGCTGGACCACCACCCGCGATTCCGTCGATTCCGTGCTGCAAGGACACCTGCCATGAACACCGCCACGCCGATCACCTTCGTCCCCTCGACGATCGCGCAGTACCTGGAGCAGCTGCAGGCCGAACTTAAGGGTGCCGACCCGGCCCTCGTGCAGGACGCGCTGTACGACGCCGAGGAATACCTGCGTTCGGAGCTGGCCGAGAACCCCGGCGTCGACGAGGCGACGATGCTCGCCCGCGTCGCCGGCAGCTACGGTGCGCCCGCCGAGGTCGCCGACATCTACCGGGACACCGAGGTGCAGGTCGCCCAGGCGATGCGCACGCCGCCGCCGCCGCCGCGCGGCAGCGCGCTCGGCCGCTTCTTCGGCATCGCCGTCGACTCGCGGGCGTGGACGGCGCTGTTCTACATGCTGCTGTCGCTGGCCACGGGCATCGTCTACTTCACCATCGTCGTTACCGGGCTGAGCCTGTCGGCCGGCCTGTCGATACTGATCGTCGGCATCCCGGTGCTGATCCTGTTCGTCGGCATCGTGCGGGTGCTGTCGCTGGTGGAGGGCCGGATCGTCGAGACGCTGCTCGGCGAGCGCATGCCGCGCCGGCCGCTGTACGCCGAACGCGGCAAACCGTGGCTGGAGCGCATCGCGGCGATGTTCACCGACCCGCGCACCTGGTCGACGATGCTCTACCAGGTGCTGATGCTGCCGCTGGGCATCGTCTACTTCACCGCGACCGTTACGCTGCTGGGCCTGTCCGTCGGATTGGTCGGCGGCGGTTTCGGCGGCCTCCTGGCGATGTTCGGCTTCGGCGAGCTGGTCTTCGCCAACGAAGGCGTCGTGCTAGTCGGCCTGTGGGCCGCCCCGCTCGTGCTGTTCGCCGGCATCGCGCTGTTCTTCCTCACGTTGCACCTTGCGCGCGGCGTCGGCATCGCCCACGGCGCGCTGGCCAAGCACCTGCTGGTGAAGACCGCGCAGCACTGAGCCGCGGCGTCAGGCGAGGTAGGTCCAGGCGATGCCCCACATCGCCTGGACCAGCAGGCACAGCGTCATGATCGAGGACAGCGCGAAACCGAACGTGCGCTTCTTCGTCGGGTCGAGATAGGTCAGCGCGTAGATGATCCGCGCGAAGATCCACACGGCGCCGAACAGCGCCGCGAGTTCCGGCCTGCCGAACGCCGCCGCGGTCCACAGCGTCGGCAGGAACATCAGCGCCGACTCGTTCGTGTTTCCCTGCACGCGGAACGCCCGCTCGAAGCCGTCGGGCCCGGTGGTCGCCGGGGCGCGCACGCCATGGCGCCCGCGCGCCCGCGACACCAGTCCCATCATCGCCATCAGCAACAGCACGGTGGCCAGCGTCACCAGACCTATCAGCGGGTGCATTCGACTCTCCTGCGTGGGCAAGCCCCCACTCTAGGGCCAGCCGGCGCCCGCCGGCCACCGGCGCGCGGAACGGCGGCGGCCGTGGCATGCTGGCGCCCCCGCGTCCCGCGGATCGCCCGTACCGCGCCTGGAGGTCCGTCCCATGCCGCAGCCCGATCCGAATGCCGCCGACCCGGCGCTGACGAGCGCGATGGACGATGTCGCCGTCGTCGACGCCACCCGCGACTGGCTCGAGAAGGCCGTCATCGGCCTGAACCTGTGCCCGTTCGCCAAGGCCGTGCATGTCAAGCGCCAGATCCGCTACGTCGTCAGCCACGCCACCGACGAGGAGGGCCTGCTCGGCGACCTGCTGCACGAGCTGCAACTGCTGGCGTCCGCCGACCCCGGCGACATCGAGACGACGCTGCTGATGCACCCGCGCGTGCTGACCGACTTCCTCGACTACAACGCCTTCCTCGACGTCGCCGACGCCGCCGTCGAGGAACTCGAGCTCGACGGCGTGCTGCAGGTCGCCAGCTTCCACCCCGACTACCAGTTCGCCGACAGCGAACCGGACGACATCGCCAACTTCAGCAACCGCGCGCCGTACCCGACGCTGCACCTGCTGCGCGAGGACAGCATCGACAAGGCCGTGGCCGCGTTCCCCGACGCCGAACGCATCTACGAGGCGAACATCGAGACGCTGCGGAAGCTCGGGCACGCGGGGTGGCGGGCGCTCTGGAAGCAATGAAAGCGGGATATCCCGCTCCTCATCAGAAGTCTTCCGCCCTCAACGCCATCAGCGCCGCCGCCCCCGCCCGCGCCTCACGGAACCGCGATTCGGTTTCCGGCAGCAGCCACGCGAAGTAGAAGCGCGCCGTGGCCAGCTTGGCCCGGTGGAAGTCGTCGGCCGGCTTGTCCAGCGCCACAGCCGCCATGCGCGCCCACAGCCAGGCGAAGACCAGGTGCCCGACGATGCGCAGGTACGGCACCGACGCCGCGCCGACCTCGTTCGGATCGGCCTTGGCGCGCACGCCGATCTCGCGCGTCAGCGCCACGGTGTCGGCCAGCAGCTTCGACAGCGGCGCGGTGAACTCGACCAGGTCGGCGCGCCCGGCGTTCTCCTGCAGGAATCCGCCGACGATCGCCGCGAAGCGGCCGAACTTCGCGCCGCCGTCCAGCAGCACCTTGCGGCCCAGCAGGTCGAGCGCCTGGATGCCGTTGGTGCCCTCGTAGATCATGTTGATGCGGGCGTCGCGCACGAACTGGTCCATGCCCCACTCGGCGATGTAGCCGTGGCCGCCGAGCACCTGCTGGCACAGCGCGGTGGTTTCCCAGCCGTTGTCGGTCAGGAACGCCTTGACCACCGGCGTCAGCAGCGCCATCAGCTCGTCGGCCTCCTGGCGCACGGCCGGGTCCGGATGCGAATGCTCGCGGTCGATCAGCAGCGCGGTCCACGCCGCCAGCGCGCGGCCGCCCTCGGTGTAGGCGCGCGCCGTCAGCAGCATGCGGCGCACGTCGGGATGCACGAGGATCGAATCGGCGGGTTTGTCCGGCGACTGCGCCCCGGTCGGGGCGCGGCCCTGCAGGCGATCCTTCGCGTACGCGGCGGCGTTCTGGTACGCGACCTCGGCCTGGCCCAGCGACTGCATGCCGACGCCCAGGCGCGCCGAGTTCATCATCACGAACATCGCCGCCAGGCCCTTGTGCGGCTCGCCGATCAGCCAGCCGGTGGCGGCGTCGAGGTTGATCACGCAGGTCGCGTTGCCGTGGATGCCCATCTTGTGTTCGATCGAGCCGGCCTTGACGCCGTTGCGGGCGCCGATGCCGCCGTGCCCGTCGGGCAGGAACTTGGGCACGAGGAACAGCGAGATGCCCTTCGTGCCGGCCGGCGCGCCGGGCAGGCGGGCGAGCACCAGGTGCAGGATGTTCGGCGCGATGTCGTGTTCGCCGGCACTGATGAAGATCTTGGTGCCGCTCAGTGCCCAGCTGCCGTCGGCATTCGCTTCGGCCCTGGTCTTCAGCAGGCCCAGGTCGGTGCCGCAATGCGGCTCGGTCAGGCACATCGTTCCGGTCCATTCGCCGGACACGATCTTCGTCAGGTAGGTCGCCTTCTGTTCGTCGGTGCCGAATGCCACCAGGCACTCGTAGGCGCTGTGCGACAGGCCGGCGTACATCAGCCACGCCTGGTTCGACGAGTTCCACATCTCGTAGAGGCGGTTGTTGACGACCACCGGCAGCCCCTGGCCGCCGAAGTCCGGGTCGCACGACAGCGACGGCCAGCCGGCGTCGACGAACTGTGCATACGCCTCCTTGAAGCCCGGCGGCGTGGTGACCACGCCATCGCCATGGAACGTGCAGCCCTCGCGGTCGCCGACCAGGTTCAGCGGCTGGATCACCTGGCTGGCGAAGCGCGCGCCCTCCTCGAGCACGGCCTCGATCGTCTCGCGGTCGAGGTCGGCGTGGCGGGGCAGGGTCTTCAGCTCGTCCTCCACTTTCAGCAGGTCGAACAGGACGAAGTGCATGTCGCGCAGCGGCGCGGTGTAGGTGGGCATCGGAAGGGCCTCGGGAGACTGCCGCGGACTCTACCATACCGGCCCGTACGGGGAAGCCGCCGGCGTCGCGGGGGCAGGGCGACTATGCTTTGCCGATCCACCCCACCGGGACCCACCGATGCGCCATACCCTGCTTGCCGCCGCGATCGTCGCCACCCTGCTCGCCGGGTGCGGCGCCGACGCGCCCGCTCCCGCCGCCGATCCGAACGCCCCGGCCGCCGGCGCCGCCGCGACCGACGCGGTGTCCGAGGCCGACACCGCCTTCGCCGCGCTGTCGAAGCGCTTCCTCGACGAAGGCCTGGCCTTCAGCCCCGTGTACGCGACCGGTCAGGGCGACCATCGATTCGATGGCGACATCGACGACCTGAGCGCTGAAGGCCGCGGCAAGTCGATCACCTGGGCGCGGGCGATGCTCGCCGACCTGGCGAAGATCGACGCGACGCAGCTTTCGCGCGAGAACCAGGTCGATGCGGCGATTCTGCGCAACCAGCTCGAATATTCGATCTGGGATGAGGAGGTGCTGCAGCGCTGGGCCTGGGACCCGCAGACCTACAGCTCGCTGGCCGGCGGGGCGATCTACAGCCTGATGGCGCGCGAGTTCGCGCCGCTGCCCGAGCGGCTGCTGTCGGCGACCTCGCGCATGGAGAAGCTGCCGGCCCTGCTGGCGCAGGCGCGCGCGAACCTCGATCCGGCGCGCGTGCCGAAAACGCACGCCGAAACCGTCGCCAAGCAGAACCGCGGCGTGATCTCGCTGCTCGACACCTTCATCGTGCCGGGGGCCGAACAGCTCACCGGCGAGCAGCGCTCGCGCCTGGACGCCGCCGTCGCCACCGTGCGCGCGGCCGTCGAGGAACACCAGAAGTGGCTGGACGGGACCCTGGTACCGAACGCCAGCGGCGATTTCCGCATCGGTGCGGAGAAATACGACCAGCAGCTGCGTTTCGCGCTGAACTCTTCGCTGACCCGGCAGGAGATCCGCCAGCGCGCCGAAGCCGAGCTCGGCCGCGTCCGCGACGAGATGTACGCGGTCGCCCGCACCGTGCTCGCCGACAAGCCGGACGCCCCCGAGGCGCCGGAAGCGCCGACCGAGGCGCAGAAGCAGGCGGCGATCGAGGCGGCGCTCGAATACGCCTACGCCGAGAAGCCCGGCCGCGCCGAGGTCGTCGATTTCGCCAAGCACACGCTCGAGGTCGCGACGCAGTTCGTGCGCGAGAAGGACCTCGTCACCGTCCCCAACGACCCGGTCCAGATCATCCTGATGCCGGAATTCCAGCGCGGGTTCTCGGTGGCGTACTGCGATTCGCCGGGTCCGCTCGACAAGGGGCTGGACACGTACTACGCGATCTCGCCGATCCCGGACGACTGGACCGACGCCCAGGTCGACTCGTTCCTGCGCGAGTACAACAAGTTCATGATCCACGTCCTGACGATCCACGAGGCGATGCCGGGCCATTACCTCGAGGGCGCGCATTCGGCCGAACACCCGTCGACGCTGCGGGCCGTGCTGCGCTCCGGACCGTTCGCCGAGGGCTGGGCCGTCTACACCGAGCGCATGACCGCCGACGCCGGCTACATGGACGGCAACCCGCTGTTCCGGCTGATGCAGCTGAAGTTCTACGCACGCGCCGTCGCCAACGCGATCCTGGACCAGGGCGTGCATGTCGACGCCTGGACCAAGGAACAGGCGATGGACCTGATGGTGCGCCAGACGTTCCAGCAGGAACGCGAGGCCGAGGGCAAGTGGGTGCGCGCGCAGCTCTCGTCGACGCAGCTGGCGACGTATTTCGTCGGCGCCCAGGAACATTTCGACGCCCGCGAGGCGGCGAAAGCCAAGTGGGGCGAGAAGTTCTCGCTGAAGGACTACAACGACCGCATGCTGAGTTACGGTGCGCCGCCGGTGCGGTTCGCGCGGCAGCTGATGCTCGACGAACCCATCAAGTAAATCGAGCTAGGCGGCCGTTCCGGCCGCCACGCCGCTCGCCCACGCCCACTGGAAGTTGTAGCCGCCGAGCCAGCCGGTGACGTCGACGACCTCGCCGATGAAATACAGCCCCGGCTGACGCTTCGATTCCATCGTCGTCGACGATATGCCATCGGTATCGACGCCGCCGAGCGTGACCTCGGCGGTGCGGTAGCCCTCGGTGCCGCTGGCGACGATCGGCCAGTGCGCGAGCTGTTTCGCGATCGTCGGCAGCTCCTGGTGGGTGTACTGCCGCATCGGCTTGTTGGCGAACCACTGCTCGCACAACCGCTGCGCGAACCGTTTCGGGAACACGTCCGCCAGCACGGTCTGCAGCAGCGCCGCCGGCTGCGCCGCCTGCCGCTCCAGCAGCCAGGCCTCGATGTCGTGTTCGGGAAGCAGGTCCAGCAGCAGTTCCTTGCCCGGTTCCCAGTACGACGACACCTGCAGGATCGCCGGGCCGCTGAGGCCGCGGTGGGTGATCAGCATCGCATTGTCGAAGCGCGCCTTCCCGCAGCGCGCCGACACGTGCAGCGACACGCCGGCGAGGTCGGCGTAGTGCTCCTGATGCTTTCCGCTCAGAGTCAGCGGCACGAGGCCGGCGCGGGTCGGCAGCACGTCGTGGCCGAACTGCCGCGCCAGGTCGTAGCCGAAACCGGTGGCGCCCAGGCTCGGGATCGACAGGCCGCCGGTGGCGACCACCAGCGACGCCGCGTCGATCGTCGCGGTGCCGCCTTCGCCGCGGCTGCCGCCTTCCGTGCTCGGTACGGCACGGATCCGGAAGCCGCCGCCGTCGTGCGCCTGCACGCCGGCCACCGCGGTCGCCGTGTCGACGCGCACGCCGGCGCGCCGGCATTCCTCGAGCAGCATCGCCACGATCTGCTTCGACGAATCGTCGCAGAACAGCTGGCCGAGCTCCTTCTCGTGGTATCCGATGCCGTGCGCCTCGACCAGGCCGATGAAGTCCGCGGGGCGGTAGCGCGCCAGCGCCGACTTGCAGAAATGCGGGTTGGCCGACAGGAACTGCGCCGGCGTGGTGCCGGTGTTGGTGAAATTGCAGCGGCCGCCGCCCGACATCAGGATCTTCTTGCCGCAGCGGCTGGCGTGTTCGAGCACGCGCACGCGGCGGCCGCGGCGGCCGGCGGTCAGCGCGCACATCAGTCCGGCGGCGCCGCCGCCGATCACCAGCACGTCGCATTCGTCGTTGGCAGCCATCGGCTCCGTCCGCCGGAAGGGAGGCCCATGATATCGACCCCGATCCCCCTGTCCGCGCGTTCGGATAGGCTCACCCCCACGGAGCGACGGAGATGAGGACGATGCGCAGGACGATTCGAGGAACGACGCTGGCGGCCGCGATGCTGCTGGCGATGGCCGGCTGCGGGCGGGGCGGCGACGACATGGCGTCGGGCGCGGCCGTCTCCGAGGAGGCCCCGCAGAGCGCCCCGATGCCGGACGCCGCGGCCGGAATGGACTCGATCGAGGTCACCGGATCGCGCCTGCAGCGGTCGGAAGGGGACGAGGGCGGCGTGGTCGGCCAGGAGAATGCCGAAGGCAGCTTCCTCGCCTACACGCACGACGCGACCATCCGCGTCGCCGCCGACCGGATCGGCGAACGGGTGGGGGCGGTGCGCGACGCGTGCATGGCGCGGCGGTTCGGCGAATGCACGGTGCTCGGCGAATCCCAGCAGGCTGGCGACTACCCCAGCGGCATGCTGCAGCTGCGCGCCGAACCCAAGGCGATCCAGCCGCTGGTGGCGCTGGCCGCCGAGGGCGCCGAGCTGGCGTCGCGCAGCACGTCGGCCGAGGACCTCGCCGATGCCGTCCGCGACAACGGCCTGCGCCGGGCGCGCCTGGAGAAACAGCACGCGCGCCTGCTGGAGTTCATCGACCGCGACGACCTGACGGCCGAGTCGCTGGTGATGCTGACCGGCCAGCTCGCGCAGATCGAATCGGAACTGCAGTACGCCGAGCAGGAGGCCGCGCAGCAGCAGCGGCGCATCCGCACCAACCTGTTGACGCTGAACTTCCAGACCGACGGCGTCACCGTCGAGACCTCGGCGATGCGGCAGTCGCTGCGCAATGCCGGCGACGTGCTCGACCAGAGCGCCGCGACGCTGCTGACGCTGGTGGTGGCGGTGCTGCCGTTCCTGCTGGTGGGCGCGATCGGCGTCTGGCTGCTGCGCCTGTGGTTGCGCCGGGTCCGCCGTGCGCGCCCGGCCGATGCACCGCGGACGCCGCGTCCGTCGGACTGACGCGGGGTCGCGGCGATCAGGCCACCGGCGCGACCGCAGGGGTCGCGCCGGTGCGGGTCATTCCGGCTTCGCCGGTCCCTTGCGATGCGGCTTCGCGCCGAACGGCTTCTTCGGCGGGAACTTGCCGGCGCCGAATTCCTTGCGGGGGCCGAAGTCCTTCTTCGGCCCGGCGAACGTGCGCGTGCCCGGCTTGCGCGCCGGCATCTTGCCGGCGGTGTCGGGCGTCTCGCCGTCGCGGGTGATGCGCAGCTGGCGGCCGGCGCACCAGACGCCCTTCAGGTGCGTCATCACGTCCGCCGGCATGCCGTCGGGCAGGTCCAGCAGCGTGTGGTCCTCGAAGATCTCGATGCGGCCGATGTGCTTGGCATCCAGGCCGGCCTCGTTGGCGATCGCGCCGACGATGTTGCCGGGCTTGACGCCGTCGTCGTAGCCGACCTCGATGCGGAACGTCGCCTTGCCCTCGTCGGGCGTGCGCGCCTCGCGTTCCTTCTTCGGGAACGCCGGGCGCTCGCGCACCGGGCGGTCGGCACGCTCGGGGCGGTCGCCGCGCTCGGGGCGCGCGGCACGGTCCGGGCGGGCGAAGCGGTCGGTGGCGGCCTCGACGTCGCGGTCGAACGCGCGCTTCTTGGCTTCGAATTTCGGCGGTTCCATCAGCAGCGGGATGTCGCCGCGCGCCATCTTCGCCAGCGCGGTGGCGATCTCGACCGCCGGCACGTTCTGCTCGCGCTCGTAGTCCTCGATCAGCTTGCGGAACTCGGTCAGCTCGCCCGAGGCCAGCGTGTCGGTGATCTGCTGCTTGAACTTGGCGATGCGCACGTCGTTGACGGCGGCCACCGTCGGCAGCTCCATCGGCGTGATCGGCTGCCGCGTCGCGCGCTCGATCGCCCGCAGCATGCTGCGTTCGCGCGGGGCGATGAACAGGATCGCCTCGCCGCTGCGGCCGGCGCGGCCGGTGCGGCCGATCCGGTGCACGTAGCTCTCGGTGTCGTACGGCACGTCGTAGTTCAGCACGTGGCTGATGCGCTCGACGTCCAGGCCGCGGGCGGCGACGTCGGTGGCGACCAGGATGTCGATCTTGCCGTCCTTGAGCTGCTGGATCGTGCGTTCGCGCTGCGCCTGCACGACGTCGCCGTTGATCGAGGCGGCGGCGAAACCGCGCGCCTGCAGCTTCTCGGCCAGTTCGTCGGTGGCCTGCTTGGTACGCGCGAAGACGATCATCGCGTCGAACGGCTCGGCCTCGAGGATGCGGGTCAGCGCGTCGAGCTTGTGCAGGCCGCTGACTTCCCAGCTGCGCTGGCGGATGTTGTCGGCGGTGCGGGTCTTGGCCTCGATCTCGACCTGGATCGGGTCCTTCAGGTAGGTCTGGGCGATGCGGCGGATCGCGTGCGGCATCGTCGCCGAGAACAGCGCCGTCTGCCGTTCGGCCGGCATCTTCTTCAGGATCGCCTCGACGTCGTCGATGAAGCCCATGCGCAGCATCTCGTCGGCTTCGTCCAGCACCAGCGTCTTGAGCCGCGACAGGTCCAGCGAGCCCTTGTCGAGGTGGTCGATGATGCGGCCGGGGGTGCCGACGATCACGTGCACG
This sequence comes from Arenimonas sp., assembly GCA_036676665.1. Classification (GTDB taxonomy): domain Bacteria; phylum Pseudomonadota; class Gammaproteobacteria; order Xanthomonadales; family Xanthomonadaceae; genus Arenimonas. Next base: position 11,293 of record JAKFCL010000187.1, read on the forward strand.
CCGCGGCGCAGCGCGCTCAGCTGCGGGCCGTAGCTCTGGCCGCCGTAGATCGGCAGCACGCGGAAGCCGGGCATGTGCGCGGCGTACTTCTGGAACGCCTCGGCGACCTGGATGCCCAGCTCGCGGGTCGGGGTCAGCACCAGCGCCTGCGGCGAATTCTGCTCGGGGTCGATGCGGGCCAGTACCGGCAGCGCGAATGCGGCGGTCTTGCCGGTGCCGGTCTGGGCCTGGCCGAGCACGTCGCGGCCGGCCATCAGGTGCGGGATCGTCGCGGCCTGGATCGGCGAGGGCGATTCGTAGCCGACGTCGGCCAGGGCCTTCATCAGCGGTTCGCCGAGGTTGAGGTCGCGGAAAAGCAGCGGCGCGCTCTGCGCCTCGGGCACGGGGGAGGTCATCGGGGATCCATGGGCTTCGGGGAGCTTCGCATTCCGGCACACCACGGACCTGACGAAGGGCGGTGATTGTACACCGGGAAGGGGGGTGCCCGCTGAACCGGGACCCCGGGGGCAGGTGGATGGGGGGGCTGTGAAAGCCCGAGTCGGTAGTTCGGAGTCGGGAGTCCGTAGGAGGTAGTGAGGCCGGAGCGGCTTCGATTCGACTATCTTCCCCACACTCCAAACTCCCGACTCCACACCCGGATTTCCCGCCCATGGCCTATCTCTGGACCAAGACCTTCCACCTCCTGTTCGTCATCGCCTGGATGGCCACCGTGTTCTACCTGCCGCGCATCCTGGTCAACCTGGCCGAGACGACCGGGCAGGCGGACGTGCAGGCGCGGCTGGTGCTGATGGGGCGGCGGCTGTACCGGTTCGGCCACCACATGTTCGGCCTGGCGGTGCTGCTGGGGCTGGTGCTTTGGCTGGGCCACCGGTTCGCGCCGGGCGTGTTCCCGGACCTCGTGGGCGGCATGAAGTGGATGCACGCCAAGCTGACGCTGGTGGCGCTGCTGCTGGCCTATTTCATCGTCGCCGGGCGCTGGCTCAAGCGCGCCGCCGGCGGCGGCCCGCTGCCGTCGGCGACCACGCTGCGCTGGTTCAACGAACTGCCGCTGCTCGGCCTCGTCCCGATCATCTGGCTGGTGCTGGCCAAGCCCTTCTGAACCGGCGGACGGGCTAGCCGGAGCCGTCGAGGTCGCCGCCCGTCCGGCGATCGCCGTGGCGGGCCCGCCACTCGCGCCAGGCGATCGCACCCAGCGTCGCCACCGTCAGCGGCAGCACGACCAGCCGCATCACCATCCCGAATTCGTCCCGCAGCGCATCGTCGCGTGCCGTCATCACGAGCCACGCGGTGTAGGCGACGTAGTACGCCAGGAACATCACGCCTTCCCAGCGCGCGACGAGGTGTCCGGTGAACAGGACCGGCAGGCAGGCGAC
>JAKFCL010000188.1:0-18300 GCA_036676665.1 Arenimonas sp.
GGCGCGTGCAGGCGCTTGTCCGGATAGTTCTCCAGCACCGCCAGCGCGACCGGCAGCATCAGCAGCGTCGTCGCGGTGTTGGAGATCCACATGCTGATCAGGCCGGTGGCGGCGATGAAGCCGTACAGCAGGCTGCGGCCGCTGCGGCCGCCGAATGCCCGCACCATGCCCAGCGCCAGCCGCCGGTGCGCGGTGCTCTTCTCCAGCGCCCGCGACAGCATGAAGCCGCCGCCCAGCAGCAGGATCAGCTCGTGCCCGTAGCTCTGCGCCACCTCCTTCGCGTCGAGCACGCCCAGCACCGGCAATGCCGCGAGCGGCAGCAGCGCGGTCACCGGCGCCTTCACCGGTTCGAACACCCACCACAGCGCGCACCACGCGGTGAGCCCCACCGTCGCGGCCAGCGCATGCGGCTCGGAAAGCGCTGTCATCCACAGGTACAGCCCTGCGGCGAGGAGCGGGCCGGCGGGCAGGGCGAATCGGCGCAGGGCAGGGGTCACGGCGGCTCCGGGTGACGGGGGCGCGCCACGATACAACGGCGTGCGATTGCGCACGCAACGCCGGCGGCCGCGCGCCGGCGCCTATAATCGGGGCTGGATGCAGCCGGAGCGGGGCAGGATGATGACGAGCAGGGCGACACTGGCCGAGCGCGCCGCGCGCGAGCTGGCTCAATTCATCCGGCTCGAGTCCTCCGGCGGGATCCTGCTGGTGCTGGCCGCGGCGCTGGCGCTGGTGGCGGCCAATTCGCCGCTGGAAGACCTGTACGAGCACCTGTTCCACCTGCCGGTGCAGGTGCGCATCGGCGAGCTGGACATCAACAAGCCGCTGCTGCTGTGGATCAACGACGGCCTGATGGCGATCTTCTTCCTGCTGGTGGGCCTGGAGCTCAAGCGGGAGATGATCGACGGCCAGTTCGCCGACCGGAAGCAGATGCTGCTGCCGGGCCTGTGCGCCCTGGCCGGCATGGTCGTGCCGATGGGTATCTACGCGTGGGCCAACTGGGGCGACCCGGTGGCGATGCGCGGCGTCGCGATCCCGGCGGCGACCGACATCGCGTTCGCCCTGGGCATCCTGGCGCTGCTGGGCAGCCGGGTGCCGCTGGCGCTGAAGCTGCTGCTGACGGCGATCGCGGTCGCCGACGACCTCGGCGCGATCGTGATCATCGCCGTCTACTACACCGACGACCTGTCGATGCGGGCGTTCGGCATCGCCGTCGCCGCGCTGGTGGGGCTGGTGCTGGCCAATCGCCGCGGCGTGCGCCACCTGAGCGTCTACATGGTGCTGGGCCTGGTGATGTGGGTGGCGATGCTCAAGTCCGGCGTGCACGCGACGCTGGCCGGCGTCGCGCTGGGAATGACGATTCCGATGCGCCCGCACCCGAAGGCCCTGGTGGTGGACGCCGAGGGCCGGCGGGTACCGGATCCCGATTACCGCGGTCCTCTCGAAGTGCTCGAGGACACGCTGCATCCGTGGGTGGCCTACGGGATCCTGCCGCTGTTCGCGTTCGCCAACGCCGGCGTGTCGTTGACCGGCCTGAGCCTCGCCAGCCTCGCCGAGCCGGTGCCGCTGGGCATCGCCCTGGGCCTGTTCGTCGGCAAGCAGGTCGGCATCTTCGCCACCGCGGCCGTGCTGATCGTGGTCGGCGCCGTGCGCCGGCCGGAAGGCGTGGGCTGGGGTGCGCTCTACGGCATGTCGATCCTGTGCGGGATCGGCTTCACGATGAGCCTGTTCATCGGCGCGCTGTCGTTCGATGCCAGCCACGCCGACCTGCTGGTCGCCAATCGCGTCGGCATCCTCGGCGGCTCGCTGGTGTCGGCGGTGGTCGGTTACCTGGTGCTGGCGTGGCTGCTGCCGCGAAAGAGCGGATGAAGCGCTGGCTCGTCTTCGGCCTCACCGGCCAGGTCGGTGTCGCGCTGCGCGAGGCGCTGGTGCCGGGCGATGCGCACGTGCTCGCGGTCAGCCGGTCGGCGCAGGCCGACGGCCCCGGCGTGACCTGGCTGCGCGGCGACCTCGGGGCGTGGGACGCGCCGACCGAGACTTACGATGCGCTGGTGAGCCTCGGTCCACTCGACGTGTTCGCGCGCTGGTTCGAGGCCCGGGGGCCGGTGGCGCGGCGCGTGGTCGCGCTGGGATCGACCAGCGTGCACAGCAAGTCCGATTCGCCCGATGCCGCCGAGCGCGACCTCGCCGCGCGCCTTTCCGCGGCCGAGGAGCGGCTCGCCGCCGCCTGCGCCGGCCGCGGCGCGGACCTGACCGTGCTGCGGCCGACGCTGATCTACGGGCTCGGCCGCGACCGCAACCTCAGCCGCATCGTCGGATTCGCGCGTCGCTGGCGCATCGTGCCGCTGCCGCGTTCGGCGACCGGACTGCGCCAGCCGGTGCATGCGGCCGACGTCGCCGCGGCCGCACTCGCCGCGGCCCGCGCGCCCGAACCGCGCCCCGGCCGCTTCGACCTGCCAGGGGGCGAGACGCTTCCCTATGACGAGATGGTGCGCCGCGCGCTCGCCGCCGGAGCGCCGGGGGCGCGGCTGCTGCGGGTCCCCGATCCCGTCTTCCGGACCGGGCTGCGCCTGGCGCGCGGAACCGGGCGCCTGGCCGACGCCGGCGACGGCATGCTGCTGCGGTTGAGCCAGGACCTGGCCTACGACCTGGCGCCGGCGCGGGAGGCCCTGGGTTACTCGCCGAGGCCGTTCCAGCCGTCGGCGGGCATGTTCGAGCCCTGAGGCTGCGGCGCCCCAGAGACCATCCGGGGCGACCATACGCAGGAGCATTGCCTTTTCGTAACGAACATTTAATACTCCTAGAGGAAATGCTCTACTGTCTGGGGGGAGCCAGACCGCATGACCCAAGAATCCGAAAAAGCGCCACCGGCCTCCGCCGCCGGACCGCGCCGCCGCCAGCCCCATTCCGCTGCCATGAATCGACCCGAGGACGCACCCATGAAGAAACCGCATGCACACCACGGGCTGGTCGCTCGTGCCCCGTTGGCCGTCGCCGTCGCCCTCGGCCTGTTCGTCGCCCCCGGCGTCCAGGCGTTCGAGTTCTCGCGCGGCGAGCTGACCGGCAGCCTCGACACCACGGTGTCCTACGGTTACTCGTGGCGCGTCCAGGACCAGGACGAGGACCTGATCGCCAAGTCCTGGTTCAACCCGCTGCTGTGCACCCAGAACGTTCCGCTCGGACCGATCCCGGTCGGCCCCGGCCGCTGCACCAGCACCGGCGGCGTCCCGGGCTCGCAGGCGCAGATCGACGCGCCCGGCCGTTTCTCGGCCAACCGCGACGACGGCAACCTCAAGTACGACAAGGGCGACGCGATCTCCAGCGCCGTCAAGATCACCTCCGAGCTCTCGCTGAACTGGCGCGACTGGGGCTTCTTCACCCGCGCGACCTACTTCTACGATTTCGAGAACGAAGGTCGCGACGACATGACCGACGAGGCGCTGGACCGCATCGGTTCGCGCTTCCGCATGCTCGACATGTTCGTCTTCAAGGACTTCGAGCTCGGCGACGACGGCCAGCTGGGCGGCACCGTCCGCCTCGGCCGCCAGGTCGTGAGCTGGGGCGAGGGCACGTTCATCCAGAACGGCATCAACGTGATCAACCCGGTCGACCTGTCGGCGCTGCGCGTCGCCGGCGCCGAGCTGAAGGAAGCGTTCCTGCCGATCGACATGCTCTACGGCTCGATCAAGCTCTCCGACAACGTCTCGCTCGAAGCGCTGTACATGTTCGAGTTCGAGGAAATCGAGGTCGACGCGGCCGGCACCTACTTCAGCTCGAACGACTTCGGCACCCCGGGCGGCACCTACGTGATGCTCGGCTTCGGCACCACGCCGCAGCCGGTCTACAACCCGGAAAACTTCTTCAGCACCTGCTATTCCGGCCCGTCCGGCTACGCCACGTCCGATCGCTTCGCCGACCTGGCGGCGATCTACGGCCCGGCCACCGCCGCGCAGATCGTCGCCATCGGCTGCGGCAACGCCGTCGGCCGTCTGCCGAACCGCAATGCCAGCGACGAAGGCCAGTTCGGCCTGGCGCTGCGCTGGTACGCCGAGGCGCTGAACGAAACCGAATTCGGTTTCTACTTCCTGAACTACCACAGCCGCCTGCCGCTGCTGTCGGGCCGGGCCGTCACCAGCCCGACCGGCGGCGCCGCGACCGGCCGGTTCTTCGTCGAGTATCCGGAAGACATCCAGATGTTCGGCCTGAGCTGGAACACCACGCTGCCCGGCGGCATCGCCTGGCAGGGTGAACTCAGCCACCGCCCGAACATGCCGCTGCAGGTCGACGACGTCGAGCTGCTGTACGCGGCCCTGAGCCCGCTGAACCCGTTCATCCCGCTGCCGGCGCTGGATTTCAACAGCCAGCTCGGCCAGTACGGCTTCGGCCAGGAAGTGCGTGGCTGGCGCGAGCACGAGGTCAGCCAGCTGCAGATGACCTTCACCAAGGCGTTCAGCCAGGTGCTCGGCGCGGACCAGATCGCGCTGGTCGGCGAGATTGGCGCCACCGAGGTCTGGGACCTGCCGTCGCACAGCGAACTGCGTTACGAGGGTGAAGGCACCGACACCGGCGGCGGTTGCGATGTGTCCGACGTGCTGGCGGGCGGCTTCCCGCTGCCGGGTGGCCTGCTGCCCGGTTGCATGCGCAACCCGCAGACGCTGACCGGCGGCTTCCCGACCGCGTTCTCGTGGGGCTACCGCCTGGCGGCCCGTGCGGACTACTCCAGCGTGTTCGGCACCCCGTTCACCCTGTCCCCGCGCGTCGCCTTCAACCACGACGTGAACGGCATCACCCCTGGCCCGGGCGGCAACTTCCTGGAAGAGCGCAAGTCGCTGACGCTCGGCGTCGAAGCCAACTACCTGAACCAGTGGATCTTCGACCTCAGCTACACGGCGTTCATGGGCGCGGAGCAATATAACCAGATCCATGACCGTGACTTCGCGTCGTTCACCGTCAAGTATTCGTTCTGACGCCACAGGGAGGCATTCGATGAAGAACTTCAAGAAAGCCGCATTGACCGCCATGGTCGGTGCCGCGGTACTTGCCACCGGCATGGCGCAGGCGAAAGTCAGCGCATCGGAAGCAGCGAAGCTCGGCACCAGCCTGACCCCGGTCGGCGGCGAGAAGGCCGGCAATGCCGCCGGCACGATCCCGGCCTGGGAAGGCGGCATCACCCGCCCGCCGGCGGGGTTCCGCGTCGGCCAGTTCCATCCCGACCCGTTCGCCGGCGACAAGCCGCTGTACCAGGTGACGCGTGCCAACGTGTCGCAGTACGCCAATGTGCTGACGCCGGGCCAGAAGGCGATGTTCGCCAAGTACCCGACCTTCCGCATGGACGTGTACCCGACCCGCCGCAGCGCCTCGTTCCCGGCCCGCACCTACGAGTTCACCAAGAAGAACGCCACGGCGTGCACCCTGGTGGCCAACGGCGACGGCGTGCAGAACTGCGCCGAGGGCATTCCGTTCCCGATCCCGCAGAACGGCTACGAGGTCATCTGGAACCACAAGCTCAAGTACAAGGGCCTGTCGGTGATCAGCTACTCGAACCAGGCCGCGCCGACGGCGAGCGGTGCGTTCACGCTGGTCAAGCTGCGCGAGGAGCTGCTGGGCCTGTACTACAAGCCCGGCAACACGTCCGAGAACATCAACAACATCCTGCTGTACTTCAAGCAGGAAGTGCTCGGCCCGGCGCGTCTGGCCGGCCAGGTGCTGCTGGTCCACGAGACGCTGAACGCCAAGGCCGCGCCGCGCCAGGCCTGGGTGTACAACCCCGGCCAGCGCCGCGTGCGCCGTGCGCCCAACGTGTCCTACGACAATCCCGGCACCGCCTCGGACGGCCTGCGCACCAATGACATGACCGACATGTTCAACGGCGCGATGGACCGCTTCGACTGGACGCTGGTGGGCAAGAAGGAAATGCTGGTGCCGTACAACTCGTACCGCGCGCACAGCGACAAGACCAAGATCAAGGACCTGATCCGTCCCGGCCACCTCAACCCGGACTACATGCGTTACGAGCTGCACCGCGTGTGGGTGGTCGAGGCCAAGCTCAAGGCCGGCCAGCGCCACATCAACAGCCGCCGCACGTTCTACGTGGACGAGGACAGCTGGCAGATCCTGCTGATCGACCATTACGACGGCCAGGGCAACCTGTGGCGCTATTCCGACGCTCCCTCGGTGAACTACTACGAGGTGCCGACGTTCTGGTCCACGCTGGAAACCCACCACGACCTGAAGTCCGGCCGCTACATCACGATGCTGCTGGACAACCAGGACAAGCCGCGCGATTTCGGCTACCAGTCCACGCCGGCGAACTACTCTCCGCAGAACCTGCGCACGTCCGGCGTGCGCTGACCCAGAAGCTGTCGATCCACCAGCCGCGCCCGAAAGGGCGCGGCTGCGTTCCGGGGCCCGGACGCCGGGCGCCTCCGCAGGAGCAAACGATGCCCAGAAGCCCGATCCGCACCGCGCGCCTCGCCGCGGCCCTGCTGCTGGCGGCGGCGTTGCCATTGTCCGCCCAGGCGCCCGAAGCCGATCCGGCCGCCGAAACGCCGGCCGATGCGGAGGCGACGGCCGAAGCCGCCGCGGACACCGACGCCGGAACGACCGCCGAAGCCGACTCCGGCCCGGGCGAGGTCGCGACTCCGGTTCGCAAGAACGATCCGGCCCTGCTGGATTCCGAAATCATGCCGCGCGCCAGCCACTCGATGCTGCTGGACGCCGTGCGCACCACTTCCGGTTATGTCGCCGTCGGCGAACGCGGCCACGTGCTGCTGTCCGATGACGCGAAGACCTGGCACCAGGCCAAGGTGCCGACACGCTCCACCCTGACCTCCGTCGCCACCGTCGACGGCATCCTCTGGGCCGCCGGCCACGACGGCGTCATCGTGCATTCGACCGACGGCGGCAAGACCTGGGTCCGCCGCCGCGCCTCGCCCTGGAACCTGGACCTCGTCGACCCGAGCGAAGGCGTGCCGGTGATGGACGTGCTGTTCACCGACGCCACCCACGGCATCGCGATCGGCGCCTACAGCCTGATGCTCGTCAGCAGCGACGGTGGCGTCAGCTGGACCCCACGCAGCGTCACCGGCGACGAACCGGAAGCGGCGGCCGAAACGGCGTCGCCCGCCGCCGAGGGCGACGACTGGACGTTCGACGAGTCGGACCTGATGCTCGACGCCGAGTCCGATCCGCACCTCAACGCGATCGCCCGCGCCGGCTCCGGCGCGCTGGTGATCGCCGGCGAGCGCGGTACGTTCCTGCGCTCGCGCGATGGCGGCGAGACGTGGGAAAGCCGCCGCCTGCCGTACGAAGGTTCGATGTTCGGCGTGCTGGCCTGGGAGGACGACCACATCCTGGTGTTCGGCCTTCGCGGCAACGTCTACGAATCCAGGGACCTGGGCACCAGCTGGACGCGTGTGGAAACCGGCATCGCCACCAGCCTGATGGGCGGTCACGCGCTGCCCGGCGGCGGCGCGGTGCTGGTCGGCGCCAACGGCATGGTGCTGTCGCGCCCGGATGCGGCAACGCCGTTCGCCACCACGGCGTTCGCGACCGGCACCGGCGAGACGCCGCTGCTGGCCGGCGTGCTGCCGGTCGGCGACAACGCTTACCTCGTGGTCGGCGACAAGGGCGCCGACCTGTATACCCCGAAGTGACGGAGCGCCAATGAGCCTGCCCAACGCCGAGCCCGGTCCGTTCGCCCGCTTCGCCGAGACCGTCGTCTTCGGCAACCGGCCCCTGGTCCTGGTGATCTTCACGCTGGTGACGGTGGCGATGCTCTATTTCGCCAGCCAGCTGGAAGTGGACGCCGGCTTCAAGAAGCAGGTGCCGCTGCAGCACGAGTACATGCAGACGTTCCAGGACTACGAACTGGAGTTCGGCGGCGCCAACCGCGTGCTGGTCGCCGTGGTCGCCGAGGACGGCGACATGTTCGACCAGAAGTTCATGCAGACGCTGGAGAACGTCACCAACGACGTCATCAACCTCGACGCCACCGACGACGCCCGCTCGCGTTCGCTGTTCACTCCGAACGTACGCTTCATCGAGGTCGTCGAGGATGGCCTGTCGGGCGGCAACGTGATCCCGCAGACGTTCACCCCGAACGTCGAAGGCTTCGTGTCGACGCCGGAGGATTTCCAGCAGATCCGCGGCAACATCGTCAAGGCCAACATCGTCGGCCGGCTGGTCGCCAAGGACTGGTCGGGAGCGATGATCTGGGCCGACCTGATCCCCGAGAGCGCCACCAACAAGGTCGATTACCAGGCGGTCGCCGACCAGTTCGAGGCGATCCGCGCCAAGTACGAGCGCGACGGCCACACGGTGCACATCATCGGCTTCGCGAAGATGGTGGGCGACATCAGCGACGGCGCCCGCTCGGTGATCAAGTTCTTCGCGTTGACCATCGCCTTCACCTGGCTGCTGCTGTTCCTGTATTCCACGTCCGGCAAGCTGGCGACGCTGACCGTCGCCGCGGCGCTGGTGTCGGTGGTGTGGATGCTGGGTGCGCTGAAGCTGATGGGTTTCGGCATCGACCCGATGAACATGCTGACGCCGTTCCTGATTTTCGCCATCGCCGTCAGCCACGGCGAACAGATGATCAACCGCTTCCGCGGCGAGATCTTCTTCGGCGGACTCGAGGAAGGCACGGTCGAGGAGCTGCGCGCGCGCGCCGCGCACGCCGTCGGCCCGGTCGAGGCGGCGCGGCTGTCGTTCCGCATGCTGCTGGTGCCCGGCACCGTGGCGCTGCTGGCCGGCTGCATCGGCTTCGCGGCGATCATGGTGATCCCGATCGACATGGTGCGCGAGCTGGCGATCACCGCCACGGTGGGCGTCGCGCTGACGATCCTGACCGACCTGGTGCTGCTGCCGGTGCTGCTGAGCTACACGAAGCTGCGCAACCTCGACCGCAAGCGCGAGTTCCGCCTGCGCCAGCTGACCCGGTTCGACCGGGTCTGGGCGGCGCTGTCGAAGCTTTCCAAGCCGGCCGCCGCGGGCATCGTGCTGGCGGTGGGCCTGGCGGTGTGGTTCTTCGCCTGGCAGCACGGCAACCAGGTGATGATCGGCGATGCCCAGAAGGGCGTGGCCGAGCTGCACCCGGACGCCCGCTACAACCGCGACGCGGTGCTGATCTCGGAGAAGTTCTCGCTCGGCGTCGACATCCTCAACGTGATCGCCGAGGCCGGCCCGTCGGCCTGCACCACCAGCCATGCGGCGATGGAGCTCATCGACCGGTTCGCCTGGCACATGGAGAACGTCGAGGGCGTCGTGCAGGTGATCACGCTGCCGGCGGCCGCCAAGATCGTCAATGCGGGCTGGAACGACGGCTCGGTGCGCTGGCGCGTGCTTCCGCGCGATCCGGACACGCTGCGCCAGGCCACCCAGAGCTTCGAGACCGATTCGGGCCTGCTCAACGCCGACTGCAGCGCGATCCCGATCACGATCTTCACCGCCGACCACCAGGCGACGACGATCGACCGCGTGGTCGCGGCGGTGAAGCAGTTCCGCGAGGACAACGACGCGTTCGTCGAGGGCAACCTGCAGCTCAAGCTCGCCGAGCAGGCCGCCGAGGATCCGGACTTCGCCAGCGACCAGGTCAACCTGCGCCTGGCCACCGGCAACGTCGGCGTGATGGCCGCCACCAACGACACCGTGCGCGAATCCGAGCACACGATGCTCTACCTGCTGTACGCGGCGGTGTTCCTGATGTGCTGGATCAGCTTCCGCAGCCCGCTGGCGGCGCTGTGCGTGCTGCTGCCGCTGGTGCTGGTGACCGAGCTCGGCCACTCGCTGATGGTGGAGCTGGGCATCGGCATGAAGGTGAACACGCTGGCGGTGGTCGCGCTGGGCGTCGGCATCGGCGTCGACTACGGCATCTACATCTTCGCGCGCATGCGCGAGTCGCTGCTGCAGGGGCGCACGCTGTCGGAGAGCTACTTCATCGCCCTCAAGACCACGGGCATCGCGATCTTCTACACCGCGCTGACGCTGGCGGTGGGCGTGGCGATGTGGATCTTCTCGGACCTGAAGTTCCAGGCCGACATGGGCATCATGCTGACCTTCATGTTCATCGTGAACATGGTCGCCGCGATCGTCTTCCTGCCGGCCCTGTGCCGCTGGCTGCTGCGCCCGCGGGAGAAGGACGAATGGCGTCCTCGTCTCTGAACGAGACCGCGGTCACCAGCCTCGCGGCCGACTTCCACGTCCGGCTGCGCAAGGCGCGCCGCCACGCCGGCCTGACCCAGGGCGACATCGCCGCGGCGGCCGGCGTCAGCCGCAACGCGGTGACGCACTGGGAGCACCCCGAGGGCACGCGGCCGACGCTTTCGCACCTGAGCAGCGTCGCGCAGGTGACCGGCGTGGCGTTCGAGTGGCTGTGCACGGGCCGCGGCCGCATGCAGTTCCAGGCCGAGGGCGACCGCGAGGAATCGGCGATGATCCTGCGTTATTGCGCCCAGGACGAGACCGAGGAACGCATCCTGCTGGAGCTTCGCCGGCTCAGCTACACGCAGGTGCTGGCGATCGCGACGCTGATCTCGTCGCTGGCCGAGGATGCCGGCGCGCCGGACGACGGCTTCCGCGTCCGGGTGCGCGGTCCCGGCAAGCCGCGCCCGCAGCGCGCCTGACGGTTCACAGTTCCTCGGGCACCGGCGGCAGTCGTGCCCGCGCCTGGCTGCGCAGGGCGATCACCAGGATGCCGCCGAGCACCATCGCGCCGCCGATCCACAGCCGCGGCCCCGGGCGGTCGCCCCAGAAGGCGATGCCGAGCCCGATCGCGAACACCGGCGTCAGCAGCAGCCACGGCATCACCCGCGCCACCGGATGCCGCTGCACCAGCGCGTAATACAGTCCGTGCCCGAGCAGCGAGGCGACGATCGCCGCGTACGCGACGCCGCCCCACGCGACCACGCTGGCGCCGCGCAGCGCCGCGAACCCGCCCGGCTCAAGCCACGCGCTCAGTGCCAGCAGCGGGCCGACGCCGGCCACGGCCGTCCACGCCTGCATGCCGTAGCGGTCCATCGCGGTCAGCCCGCGCATCAGCACGGTGCCGACGGCGAGGAAGAAGGCCGACACCAGCATCATCAGCAGCGACGCCGGGTTGTCGAGCACCAGCGGGTCGAAACCCAGCACCAGCACGCCGCCGAAACTCAGCGCGACCGCGGTGCCGGTGCGCCAGGCGAAACGCTCCCCGAGCAGCGCCCACGCCAGCAGCACCGACATCGGCACGTAGCTCTGCATCACGATCGCCGGCGAGGACAGGTCGCCGGCGAGCTTCAGCGCCCAGAAGCTCAGCCCGAAGTGCAGCACGCCGGTGCACAGGGCGATCGCCAGCAGGCGCGGCCACTGCCCGGGCGCCGGCCGGCGCAGGAACGCCCCGAGCAGCACGCACAGCAGCGCCAGCCGCAGGCCGGTGAACAGCAGCGGGGGCATCTCCCGCAGCGCCAGCGCCGAGGTCAGGAAATTGCCGGCCCAGGCGATGCAGATCAGCAGCGCCAGCAGCAGGTCGCGGGCGGGCATCAGGCCCTCACCGCGGCCGCGCATCCATCGGGTTCGGCCGTCAGTGCGGCCAGCCGAGCTTCCGGTAGAGCTTGTCCAGCGTCCACAGCGGCCCGATCAGCAGGTACTTGAGGTCGGTGAAGAAGCTCGGGCGCTTGCCCTCGACCTTGTGGCCGATGAACTGCCCGATCCAGGCGACCACGAACACGCCGACCGCCAGCCACAGCAGCCCCTGCGCGCCCAGGCGCCAGGACAGCCAGCGGTTGAGGAAACCCGCGGCGACGAACAGCACCAGCATGCCCAGCGCCAGCGGCCGCGACAGCTTCCAGTAGAACAGCCACGCGAAGAACATCGCGACCGCCATCCACAGGCCGGGCTGCGCCAGCGCCGGCGGCACCGGGATCACCCACAGCGCGGCGGTCACCGACCAGACGATCGCCGGCACGCACACCAGGTGGATCGCCTGGTTGGTCGGGTTGACGTGGTCGCCGGAATAACTCGACAGCCAGCGGTCGATCGGCCGGCGCGGGTCGGGGGTGTCGATCAGGTCGGGCGAGGACGCCATGGGCGGCTCCGGGCAGGGCTGGACGCATCATAGCGCCGCCGTGGCCGCCCGGCGGCTCACGCCAGGCGCAGGTCGGCGAGCTTTTCCAGCGCCTCGGCGTACTTGCGCCGCGTGCCCTCGATCACGTCGGCCGGGACATGCGGGCCGGGGGCGGTCTTGTTCCAGTCCAGCGTTTCCAGGTAGTCGCGCACGAACTGCTTGTCGTAGCTGGGCGGGCTGATGCCGACCCGGTACTGGTCGGCCGGCCAGAAGCGCGACGAGTCCGGCGTCAGCATCTCGTCCATCACGTGCAGCACGCCGTTCTGGTCCAGGCCGAACTCCAGCTTGGTGTCGGCGATGATGATGCCGCGCGTCAGCGCATATTCGGCCGCGTGCCGGTAGATCGTCAGCGTCGCCGCGCGCACCTGCTCGGCCAGGTCGATGCCGATCCTGCGCACGACGTCGTCGAAGCTGACGTTCTCGTCGTGCTCGCCGACCGCCGCCTTCGTCGACGGGGTGAAGATCGGCTGCGGCAGTTGCTGCGCCAGCTGCAGGCCGTCGGGCAGGGCGATGCCGCAGACCGCGCCGGTGCGCTGGTAGTCCTTCCAGCCGCTGCCGATCAGGTAACCGCGGGCGATGGCTTCCACCGGCACCGGCCGCAGCCGCTTGGCGACCACCGAGCGGCGCATGTAAAGCGCCGGGTCCACGCCCGGCGGCAGGAACGCCGCGACGTCGTCGCCGGTCAGGTGGTTGGGCACCAGGTGCGAGGTGCGGTCGAACCAGAAGTTGCTGATCTGGCAGAGCATCTCGCCCTTGCCGGGGATCGGGTCGGGAAGCACCACGTCGAACGCCGACAGCCGGTCCGTGGCCACCATCAGCAGGCGGTTGCCCGGCAGCTCGTACACGTCGCGCACCTTGCCCCGGTGCAGCAGGGGCAGGCCGGGCAGGTCGGAGGTATGCAGGGTGGTCGGCACGGCGGGCTCGGGTGCGCGGAAGGGCGGCCATTGTAAGCCTACCGGGCGGCACGGCGAGTCCCGGAGCCGCTGGTAGAATCGCGGCATGCGCACGAAACCAACGGACGGGTCGCGATGAGGTGGTACGGCAAGCTGCTGGGCTTCGTCGCCGGCTGGCTGCTGCTGCGCCATCCGGGCGGCGCGGTGATCGGCCTGCTGATCGGGCATGCCTTCGATGCCGACTGGCTGCGCCCGAAACGCGAGGATCCGTACGCGGTCCTGGGGCTGCGCGACGACGCCAGCGACGGCGAGGTCGACCGGGCCTATCGCCGCCTGATCGCCCAGTACCACCCCGACCGCCTGGTCGGGGCCGCCGACGAACTGCGCCTGCAGGCCGAGGACAAGGCCCGGGCGATCAACGGCGCCTACGAGCGCATCCGCAAGCTTCGCGCGAAGTAGGCGGACCGGCCGGCGCCGGACGGTAGAATCGCCGCACCCCGCCGTCCCCACCGGAAGACCCGCCATGCCCCGATGCCTGATCGCCCCGTCGATCCTGTCCGCGAATTTCGCCCGCCTCGGCGAGGAGGTCGACAACGTGCTCGCGGCGGGCGCCGACTGGGTGCACTTCGACGTGATGGACAACCATTACGTGCCGAACCTGACGATCGGGCCGCTGGTCTGCGAGGCGCTGCGCAAGCACGGCGTCACCGCGCCGATCGACGTGCACCTGATGGTGAAGCCGGTGGACCGGATCATCCCGGACTTCGCCGCGGCCGGCGCCACCGTCATCAGCTTCCATCCCGAGGCCAGCGAGCACGTGCACCGCACCGTGCAGCTGATCAAGGCGGCCGGCTGCCAGGCCGGCCTGGTGCTGAACCCGGCGACGCCGCTCGAGGTGCTCGACTACGTGCTGCCGGAACTGGACCTGGTGCTGCTGATGTCGGTGAATCCGGGGTTCGGCGGCCAGTCGTTCATTCCGTCGGCGCTCGACAAGCTCAAGCGCGTCCGCGATCGCATCGATGCGCTCGGAAAGGACATCCGGCTGGAAATCGACGGCGGCGTGAAGCCCGACAACATCGGCCGCATCGCCGCGGCGGGCGCCGACACGTTCGTCGCCGGCTCGGCGATCTTCAACATGCCCGACTACGCGGCGGTGATCGCCCGGATGCGCGCCGAGGTCGCGGCGGCGCGCTGATCCCGCCTGGGCGTCGATCCTCCGAGACCCGGGGCGGCCGTCGGCCGGCCCCCGGGGGGTTCAGGCCAGTTCGAGCGCGAACATCGGCACCGGGATCGCCACCGGCGCCGGGGCGCGGCGCGGCAGCTGCCGCGGTTCCGGCCGCGTGGGCTGGGCCTGCGCGATCCGGCGCGCCGGGGGCTGGGGCGCCGTGTAGTTCCCGTCGACCGGGAACGGCCAGCCCATGTGGCGCAGCGCCCGCTCGGTGGAACGCGGGCCGGCCTCGGGCGGCGACGGCATCAGGTCCTCGCGACGATCGACGACCAGCAACATGGCGACTCTCCTTCCTCTACGTGCCGCCGCGGTGGGGTTCCCGCAGCAGGGTCATCATCAGTACACAGAACACGAATGCCGTTGTGCGCACGATCATGGGATCACCCGCGTGAGCGCAGCAGCAAGATCGCGCGCCGTCGGCACGGCAGCCAGCCGCAGTTCATGCGGACCGGCGGTCGCCGCCGCCGAGGCGCCGTCCGCTGACGAATCCATCACGCGAGGGCTGGCAGGCGCCGGCGGCGGCCGCGTCGGCGTCGGCGCGAGCGACCCGCCGCGCGGCGGCCGCGGGCGGCGACGGAACATCCTGGGTTTTCGGGTCTCGCGCTGGTGCATCGTCGGCTCCGGGTGGGTGGAGCCATTGCAGCGCCGGCGGGCGGCCGCGGCCGGTGCCGCCGCGGGCAGCGCGGCGATCAGATGTGGCGCTTTGCGGGCAGCACATTGCCGGCGGCCGGGCCGGTGGCCCAGACTGCACGCCATGTCACGCACCGTCGCCATCGTCGAAGACGAACCCGCCATCCGCGACAACTATTCCGAGGCATTGCGTCGGCATGGTTACGGCGTGCAGCCGTACGCGAGCCGCGCGGAGGCCAAGGTCGGGTTCGCGCTGAAACTCCCGGACCTGGTGATCATCGACGTCGGCCTGGGCGACGAACCCGAGGGCGGCTTCGACCTGTGCCGGGAACTGCGCGCGCGCTCGGCGACGCTGCCGATCCTGTTCCTGACCGCGCGCGACTCCGACCTGGACGTGATCTCCGGCCTGCGCCTGGGCGCCGACGACTACCTGAGCAAGGACACCAGCCTGCCGCAGCTGACCGCGCGCATCCACGCGCTGTTCCGGCGCATGGATTCGCTGGCCGGGCCGCAGGTGCGCGAGTCGGTGTTCCGGCTGCGGGCGCTGACGCTGGAACTGGAGCGCATGCGCATCACCTGGAACGGCGAGGACGTCGCGCTGACGGTCACCGAGTTCTGGATGGTGCACGCGATGGTGCGTTACCCCGGCCACGTGAAATCTCGCGAGCAGCTGATGCGCGAGGCGCAGGTGGTCGTGGACGACGCGACGATCACGTCGCACATCAAGCGCATCCGCCGCAAGTTCCAGGCGATGGATCCCGCGTTCGACGAGATCGACACCGTGCACGGCGCCGGTTACCGCTGGCGCGCCTGAGCGTGTCGCTGCGCGGCAAGCTGCTGCTGGTGGCGCTGTCGATCCTGGTGCTGCCATGGGCGGGCTGGCAGTTCGTGCGGCAGATGGAGATCCTGCTGCGCCAGGGCCAGGAACAGGCGCTGCTGGCGTCGGCCGAGGCGCTGGCGCGTGGCATCGCGGCGCGGCCGGGGCACCTGCCGCCGGCCACCGACAGCTGGTACGTGCACCGCCTGGACTTCGCGCCGCGGCTCGATGGCGACGGCGGCGACTGGCAGGACGCGCAGTCGCGTCCCTACGATTTCGGCGACGGCACGCCCTGGCTGCACGTGACGCTGGCGCGCGCCAGCGAGCGCCTGCACGTGCTGGCCGCCGTCGACGACCCGACCCGCCAGCGCGGCGAGGCGCACTGGCCGGGCGACCTGGATTTCGACCGGCTGCAGCTGCGGCTGCGCACGGCGTCCGGCGAGCTGCTGCTGCGCCTGGCCAACAGCGACAGCGGCGAACTGAAGGTCGCCGGCAGCGACGGCCTGCCGCCGCCGGTGCGCGTGGAAGGCTGGTGGCGCGAACGCCCGGGCGGCTACACCGTCGAACTGGTGCTGCCGCAGGCGATGGGCGTCACCGCACTGGGCATCGAGGCGCGTGACCTGGACGCGGCCGGCGGTCGCCGCGTGGCCGGCACGCTGTCGACGGCGCTGGCGCTGGAAACGCGCCCGGTGCACGGCTACACCGGCGCGCTCGAACCCGAGCTGCTGGCGCTGGCGCCGCCCGGCATGCGCGTGGTGGTGGCCGACCGCGACGACTGGGTGCTCGCCCGCGCCGGCGCCGTGCGCGCCGATTCCAGCGACGACGACCTGCTGCCGTGGCGGCGCGCGCTGTACCGGGCGGTGCTGTTCCGCGACATCGCCGACACGGCCGTCGCCGGGCCCGACCGCCGCCGCATCGAGCGCCCGGAGGTGGCCGCCGCCCGCGACGGCCGGCCGGGCGTGGTCTGGCGTCGCGATCCGGCCGGCGCACGGCTGATCCTGTCGGCGGCGGTGCCGCTGGAGGTCGAAGACCGCGTGCGGGCGACGCTGCTGCTGGAGCGCTCCAATTCCGAGGTGCTGCTGCTGACCGACCGGGCGTTCTCGCGCCTGGTCGGCATCAGCCTGCTGGCGTTCGCGGTGTCGGGCGGCGCGCTGCTCTGGTACGCGTCGCGGCTGGCATCGCGGATCCGCCGGCTGCGCGACGCCGCCGAATCGGCGCTCGACCGCGAGGGCCGGGTCACCGCCTTTCCGCGCACGACCGCCGGCGACGAGATCGGCGACCTGTCGCGCAGCTTCGCCAGCCTGCTCGACCAGGTGGCCGCCTACACCGATTACCTGCGCTCGCTGTCGGGCAAGCTCTCGCACGAACTCAACACGCCGCTGGCGATCGTGCGCACGTCGCTGGACAACCTCGAGCACGCGGCGCTGCCCGACGACGCGCGCCCGTACGTCGCCCGGGCCCGCGACGGCGTCGAGCGCATGGGCAACCTGGTGCGCACGATGAGCGAGGTGACGCGCATCGAGCACGCGATCGCCGGCGCCGGCGCCGACGCCGAGACCATCGACCTGACGGCCCTGCTCGGCGATTGCGCGGGCGCCTACCGGGCCCTGCTGGCGCCGCGTGAGCTGCGGGTGGAGCTCCCGGCCGCGCCGCTGCCGCTGCGCTGCGCGCCGGACCTGGTGGTGCAGGCGCTCGACAAGCTGGTCGACAACGCCCGCGGCTTCTGCCCGCCGGACGGCTGGGTGCGGCTGGCCCTGGCCCGCGAGGGCGACGGCGCCCGCATCACGCTGGCCAACTCCGGGCCCACCCTGCCCGAGGCGATGCGCGGCCGGCTGTTCGATTCGCTGGTGAGCCTGCGCGACAAGCCCCGGCGCGCCGAGGGCGCGCCGCACCTGGGCTTCGGCCTGCACGTGGTCAAGCTGGTCGCCGACCTGCACCAGGGCCGGGCCGAGGCCCGCAACCTCGCCGCCGGCGACGGCGTCGAGTTCGTGCTGCACCTGCGGGCGATCGCGCCGCCGCCCGGCTGAGCCGGCCGATGGGCCCCGCTATACTCGCCCGTCGCCACCCGGGGTTTCATCGTGATTTCCGCCGAAGACTTCCAGCGCCTCGCCGCCGAGGGCCACACCCGCATCCCGGTGGTGCGCGAGGTGCTGTCGGACCTCGACACGCCGCTGTCGGTGTACCTGAAGCTGGCCGACGGCCCGCACACCTACCTGTTCGAGTCGGTCGAGGGCGGCGAGACCTGGGGCCGTTATTCGATCATCGGCCTGCCGGCCAAGCGCACCTACACCTTCCGCGGCCACACGCTGGAGGTGCGCGAGCACGGCGAGCTGACCGAAACGCGCGAGCTGGCCGACCCGCTGGCCGAGGTCGACCGCCTGCGCGAGAGCTTCCGGGTGCCGAAGCTGCCGGACCTGCCGGCCTTCACCGGCGGCCTGGTCGGTTATTTCGGTTTCGAGACGATCGGCTGGATCGAGCCGCGACTGGCCGGGCCGATGCCCGACGGCACCCACAAGCCCGACGAACTCGGCACGCCCGACGCGCTGCTGCTGCTCAGCGAGGAAGTGGCGGTGTTCGACAACCTCAAGGGCCGCCTGTACCTGGTGGTGCACGCCGACCCGGCGCAGCCGCAGGCGTA
>JAKFCL010000189.1:0-5167 GCA_036676665.1 Arenimonas sp.
GATCGACTGGAGCGGCGGCTGGATCCTGTTCGAGGACCGCGACCGCGACAGGGAACGCAACGAGTCCGAACGCATCGTCGCGACCTTCCCGCCGCTGGCCGCGAAAGTGCACCTGCGCGGCACGGTCGGCCGCAAGCGGCTCGTCTTCCAGCCAAGCGGCGGCAATGCCGGCTCGAACGTCACGATGACGCTGTGCGACGGCCGCGGCGCCGAGCGCGCGCGGCAGCTGGTTCTTGGCAACACCGGCACCTTGCGGGAAACCCCGGCGCCGCCGGCGGTGGCGGTCGCGTGCCTCGTTCCGGAGGGATAAAACGGGCAGCCAGAAGCGGGGCAGGGACCGCTGCCCCTTACGGCGGCGGTTGTCGGGCCGGAGGGCGACTCCTGGCGTCCGGCCCTCTCAGGACCGCGAGCGCAACGAGTGCGAACGCATCGTCGATCGGTCCCCGGCACTGGGCGAACGCGTGCACCTGCGCAGCAGGCCCCGACGGTAACGGCCCGTGTTCCGGCCCAGCGGCGGCAGCGCCTGTTCAAACGTGACGTTCACGCGCCTCACCAGGCGTGATCTGGAGTCGGCCACCCATATCAATCGGCAGCTGCGCGAGAGCCCCCGCAACCGCGGCATCCGCCTTGCCCTGCTTGGGCGCGAAGGGCTGACGCCAGCGAAAGAAAAAGCCGTCGCCCCGCGAGGGGCGACGGCTCAGTGTTCCGATCGCGTCGGAATCAGTTGACCGTCATCGTCAGACCCACCGGGCACGACTCGAGTTCGCCGACGATCGCGATCTGCATCGTGTAGTTCGTCGAGCCGAGGTTGGTCAGCGTGTAGGTGACGTTCTCGCCGGTTGTGCCCGACGACGCGAGGACCGGCGACACCCCGATCTTGGCATCGGTCGGCACGCAGATCTTGCGGTCGATCGGCTCCGGCGGCTTCTTGTTCGTCTCGCCGACGTAGTTGCTGAACAGCAGCGACGAGTTCCCGGACTGTGGAACCTCGAACGAGCAAGTGGCCTGGGCGTTCTTGCGGTCGCAGCCGAGGCCGAAAGCCACGCTCATCGTCTTGAAGTCGAGCGGCCCGCTGACGATGTCGATCGTCAGCACGCGCGTCTCGACCGCGTCCGCACCCTCACCCTTCACGAAGCCCTTGTCGATCGTCTCTTCGTTCGCCTCGAGCGCGTCGTCCGGGTCGAACGGCAGCGTCCCGGCAAGGCCGGTATTGCTGTTCTTGATCGCCAGCGTCACCGCGGTCGGGATGAGCGTACCGTCGTCTTCTTCTTCGGAAGCCCCCTTGCCGGCGGAGACCAGTCCGCCCGCGTCGACCAGCTGGCCGCTCTTGTACTCGGGCGACGACACGGTCGCGACGGTCTGTCCGGTCGGCGTGCTCCACGCACCGAGACTGGCGACGTTGACGGCATAGAACGGGATCACCGACAGGTCGTCGCGCGTGCCGAGCCCGGCGCAATCGTCCTCGTTGTCGTTCTCCAGGGCGCACTTGTATGCGAGCAGCGTGTCTTCCGACAGATAGTCGACGTAGAGACCGAAGCTGACCAGCCGGACGGTATCGCCTTCCGCGAACTCGATCGGATCGGGCGTGTCGCTGAACGCCGACGAAGGCGCCGGAAAGCGCACGTCCGGCGACGGATAGCCGTCCGGCATGCTCCCGCCGTCGAGCGCCGCCACCAGGTAGTTCTGGACGTACGAAGAATACGAGTCGCCGAACCCCGTGTTGCGGTAACCGGACTCGAGCGAATTGAGCGACGTCGTCACCAGCGACGCCTGCTGCGCGTCTACCATCGTCCGCATGCGGCCGTTGACCCGCGTCAACTGGCACGAATCGAGGTACTGGCCGTCGTACTCGTCGGCGTTGTAGAGCGTCGGCGGCACGCCGAAGTCGAAACCGCCGCCGCTCGGCTTGTAGGTGTAGCGATCGGCGATCGTGTCGTCGATCTCGGTGCGGTACGGATCCGGCGTCCGCCCCTCCGTAACCAGATGGTCGCGGCAGCAGACCGTGCAGATCGGCTCGATCTCCGAATCGTTGCCGACCTCGGCAATGCCGATCGGCGTGCCAACCGGCATGACCGCCGGCTCCTCGTAAGCCAGCTGGATGCCGTTCCAGATCGTCGGCCCGTACGACGGGTTCGCTGCGGAGCTCGACTGGTCCGGCGCCTTGTTGCAGACGCAGCTCGCGGCCGCCATGTCCAGGCGACGGGTCAGTTGCACTTCGTCCGCTGTCGTCGAGCCCTTGAAGCTGAGCACCGAGAATCGGGTCACGGCCGACGCGTCCTCGATGAACTGTTCCGGCGTCGGGTTGGAGCTCGCCGAGGACTGGTCGTTGCCCACCGCGATCGGAACCACGCGCGGGTTGCCCTTGTTCGGCGGCACGATCCAGAACTCCGGACCGCGCGAGGCCTCCGACGGCCCCTTCATCACCTTGGCGACGTCCGACGGCGAGATCGCCGCGATGCTGTCGGTCATCTGGATCGCCTTCGGGTCGCCCAAGCTGTCGGTCCACGAGACCGCGACCCGCACGAGCTTGAACTCCGGTACGCCGACCGCATATGGGGTCACGGCGTCTTCCTCGAAAACTTCGTCGACGCTGTCCCATCGATAGCGAACGACGTCACGCGTGACATCGAAATCGACCCCGCCGACCGCTGTCACCTCCCACTCGTCAGACTCGAGGCCGGCGTAGGTATCGCCTGTGTAGCCGGCTTCCGCGCTGAGGAACGCGAACGAACGCGCATCCTCGATGACCTGCTGCGCAATCGTGGCCGCGTTCGCGCGCGCCTTGGACTCGGCGCCCGACCGGAACAGCTCGCCCTGCAGCGCCGCGAGGCTCAGCAGGCCGACGGCGAGGACGATCACCGCGATCATCACCTCGATGAGGCTGAAACCCCGCGGGGCACGTTTGATCTGGATGTTCATCGGCGGCCGCCTCACTCGAGGGAATCCGACCACGACCCCGGGATGGGGCCGTAACGGAGAAAGTTGGGGGAATTGCGCAGCGCCTGCAGCACTGCCCGGTTGTAGATCAGCGACGGCGAACCACCCATCTTGCCGGTGCCTTCAAGGATCACCGAACCGTAGATCTGCCCGCCGTTCAACTTGAGCAGTTCGGCGCCGGCGCCGCCAGGAGAGCGCACGAAGATGATGCCGAAGAACTGCGGCTTGCCGGTCGCCACGACCTTGGCCTCGCTGACCAGCACGACCGGATCGTCGATCGTGCCGGCGCTCTCGAGGTCGCAATCTCCACCGGCACCGTCGTAGTAATACAGGCCACCGCTTGGGAAACTCGCTGCGGAGCAGTTGGTGATCGCCGTCGCGTTCGACGCAAGGAACTCGTCGTCCTCGGTCGTGTCGATCGAGGGCACGGAGAAGATGTACTGGAACAGGTCGGGCGGGAAGTACTTGCTGTCCCTCAGCGACGGTGTCGCCTCGCTCGCGTGGCCGTCGACATCGAGAATATCCTCGCCCTCAAACTTCGAGCCGCCCTTGTGACCGCTGATCAGGCCGTACCCGAATTCGAGTTTGCTGCAAGTGCAGTCGGCGCAGACGCCGTCGGTGTAGCTCTCCGGCGTACCCGTGGAGAGCCACTCTTCGAGATGACAGCTTGCGAAGGAACCCGTGCCGCCAGACCCGTCGTCGACGTCCACCCCGGCCTTGGACCAGACCGACAGCGGGTTGTTCGTGTTGTTGGGATTGGGGTTCGGCACGATCTCGGCGTTGCCGAGGCCGACGACGGCGCCCGCCGCGATCAGCGGAGCATCCGGCGCGGAACCGATCGTCCGGAACGTTCCGAACGACTGCCGAATGGTCGCGGCCGCGTTCTCGTTCGGCAACGTGCCGCGCGAGACGACGGTGACGTAGAACGTATCCTCGGACACCGGATTGAGCGCGCAACGCGGTGCGGTCGGAATCGAGATGTCGAGGCGGCACAACGTCGCGTAGGACGTGTAGCCTGCCTGGAACTCCTCGACGTCGTCGTCGTCACCGAGTTCGGGCATCAGCTCGGCCACCGGCAGGATGCCGTCCTCGTCTGAAGCGGCGTTGCCCACGTAGCGATACATCTCCTCGCGCCGGCCCTCGTCCGGTTCCGCAAGGCACGGGTCGAGTTCCATCGCGGCCGGCAGCGCACTCGTGCACGGCTGCCAGCGCGGGTCGCCCGGAGCGAGCCAACCGGTACCGGCCGTCGACAGCATCTCGGCCGTGTTCATCCGGATGAATTCCATCGACTGGTTCAGTCCGGCCTCGCCGGCTTGGAACACCATCTTGTAGCGGTAGTCGTTCGCCGACATGCGCTGCTCGAAGATGCCGAAACGCGCAGCGAAAATCGTGATGATCGTGACGATCGCCAGCAGGAGGATCGCGATCAGTAGCGTCGACAAGCCACGCTGGCGGGATCGGGCTACCGTAAGGGAACGGCGACGGGGCATGTTCATTCGGCACACTCGTCATTGAGGGTATCGGGGGCGGTCGGGGCTTCGATGTCAAGGTCGCAGATGTTGGCGGGCACCGGCGCGGCGATCGTCTGGAACTCAAGGTCCTCGGCGCGGATTCGCACCGAGTCGGTCACGTGGCGCACGATGTCGTCGCGCGACACCATCCGGCCGCGCATGCAGAGTGAGACGGTGCGCACCGAGCCGAACGCGTAGTCGAATTCGTCGGACACGCCATCCGCGGGAGAGGACGTGTCGCGTTCGCCGACGCGGGCACAGAATGTATTCGTCGCGACTTCTGGCCGGAACGTCGTGATCTGGACGACGTCCGGATCGGTAAGGTCCTCCCAGTCCACGTCGCCGGTGCACGGATTCGTCACGTCGTCGGCGGCCGCGAGCTGCAGCGTGCCGGTGGCCGGGTTGAGACGGAAACCGCGCACTTCGGTATCGCCTTGGCGATCGTAGGTGTACGCGACGCAGCCTTCATCGTCCTCTTCAACCGTCAAGGCGGTGAATCCCGAGGCCGACGAAGTCGTCAGGACGCGCGAGACCGACGTCGAGTCATGGCCCGCCCGGCGCAGTTCGCGCACGACCAGGTTCATGCCGGCACGCAGCTCCTGGGTGAGCCGCGCCGACAGGATGTTCTCGGAATACGAGCGCATCGTCGACACGGTGAACATGACGGCGGCGCCGATGATGATCAGGCCCGCGGCCATCGCCACCATCAG
Organism: Arenimonas sp.; assembly: GCA_036676665.1. Lineage (GTDB taxonomy): Bacteria > Pseudomonadota > Gammaproteobacteria > Xanthomonadales > Xanthomonadaceae > Arenimonas. The sequence goes on from JAKFCL010000189.1 coordinate 5,159, forward strand.
CTCGACGAG
>JAKFCL010000190.1:0-13339 GCA_036676665.1 Arenimonas sp.
GGCGGCGGCGGCGCGGCGGGAGCCGGCGCCACCGGAGCGGCAGGCTGCGCGTCCTTCTTTCCCCATTCCCATGCGTCGGCGTCGGTCGCGCCGAGAGCCAGCAACAAACCCAGGACCAGCGAGGTTCGAATCGGAGATTGCATGGGATCGTTTCCGCCAAAGCCGAGAGGAGTTCGGACGGGCGACATCATACGTAAATTCGCGGACTTCCGGACATCCCCCGATCCTCGATTAGCCTGTGCATTCATAATGCTTTCCGCCATTCCAGAGAGCTGACGCCGTGCCAAGACCGGTCCACCCGCCGTCGCGTCGATCTGGAGTCGGCGGGAGCCGTCCGTCTTCGGAAAACACCGGGCCGCGCTACGGCCTGGCGCGTGTGCTGTCGAAGCGGGGCATCGCGTCGCGGAGCGTCGCCGCGACATGGGTGCTGGCGGGCCGGGTGAGCGTCGACGGGCGCGTCGTCACCGATCCCGAGTTCCCGGTCCGCCTCGACCAGGCGGGGGTGCGCCTGGACGGGCAGCCGCTGGCCGAACCGCCCCCCGTCTACCTGATGCTGAACAAGCCTCGCGGGCTGGTGACCTCGGCCGCGGACGAGCAGGGCCGCGACACGGTCTATCGCTGCCTGGACGTCGACCTTCCGTGGGTCGGACCCGTGGGCCGCCTCGACAAGGCCAGCGAAGGCCTGCTGCTGATGAGCAACGACCCGGTTTGGGCCGCGGCGATCACCGATCCGGAAACCGGACCGGACAAGACCTACCACGTGCAGGTCGATGGCCAGCCCGACGACGCGGCCCTGCAGCGCCTGGTCGACGGCGGCCTCGTCGACGGCGAACGCCTGCGCGCGGTGTCGGCGACCCGGCTGCGCGCCGGCACGCGCAATACGTGGCTGTGCATCGAACTGGACGAGGGGCGCAACCGGCAGATCCGCCGCCTGCTCGCGGCGCAGGGCCTGGGCGTGCTGCGCCTGGTCCGCGTCGCCATCGGCCCGCTGGAACTGGGGGATCTTGGCAAGGGGCGGTGGCGGCATCTGACCGCCGCCGAAGTCGAGGCGCTGGCGGCGCCGGGTCGCTGAACCCGACGGCGCTCAGGGACGCCCGGGACCGGTTCCTTCCGCACGATCGCCAGCGGACCGACCGATGACCCCGAGCTCGCGGCCGACCCGGACGAACGCGTCGATCGCCCGGTCCAGGTGTTCGCGGGTATGCGCCGCCGACATCTGCGTGCGGATCCGCGCCTGGCCCTTCGGCACCACCGGGAAGAAGAAGCCGATTGCGTAGATGCCTTCCTCGAGCAGTCGCGATGCGAACTTCTGCGCGAGCGGCGCGTCGTAGAGCATCACCGGGCAGATCGGGTGCACGCCGGGCTTGAGGTCGAAGCCGGCGGCGGTCATGCGCTCGCGGAAATAGCGGGTGTTTTCCGCCAGCCGGCCGCGCAGGTCGTCGGCCGAGGCCAGCAGGTCGAACACCGCGATGCCGGCGGCCACGACGTGTGGCGGCAACGAGTTCGAGAACAGGTAGGGACGCGAACGCTGGCGCAGCAACTCGATCACGTCGCGCGGGCCGGTGGTGAAACCGCCGAGCGCGCCGCCAAGCGCCTTGCCGAGCGTGCCGGTGAAGATGTCGATGCGGTCCATGACGCCCTTGACCTCGGCGCTGCCGCGGCCGGTGGCGCCCAGGAAGCCGGTGGCATGGCATTCGTCGATGTGCACCAGCGCGCCGTAGCGGTGCGCGAGCGCGGTGATCTCGTCGAGCGGGGCGATGAAGCCGTCCATCGAGAACACGCCGTCGCTGGTCACCATGATCGTGCGGGCGCCGTCGGCCTGGGCCTGCTGCAGCTGCTTCTCGAGGTCGGCCATGTCGCAGTTGGCGTAGCGGTAGCGCTTCGCCTTGCACAGGCGCACGCCGTCGATGATCGAGGCGTGGTTGAGGCTGTCCGAGATGATGGCGTCATCCTCGCCGAGCAAAGGCTCGAACAATCCGCCGTTAGCATCGAAGCACGCGGCATAGAGGATCGTGTCCTGGGTGCCGAAGAATTCCGCGATCTTCGCCTCGAGCTGCTTGTGCAGGTCCTGGGTGCCGCAGATGAAGCGCACCGAGGCCATGCCGAAGCCGTGGCTGTCGAGCGCGTCCTTCGCCGCCTGGATCACCCGGGGGTCGTCGGCCAGCCCCAGGTAGTTGTTCGCGCAGAAGTTCAGCACCCGGCGCCCGTCGGCCAGCGCGATCTCGGCCGATTGCGGACCGGTGATGATGCGTTCGGCCTTGAACAGGCCCTGGTCGCGGATCGCGTCGAGTTCGGCGGCGTAGCGGGCGAGGACGGGGCTCGGCATGGGGTCGGGCTCGGAAGGGGGAGGGCGCCATTATCGCGGTTCGGCCGGCGTTGAGGGCCGCGACCCCGGCCCCGGCGGGCCGGAGCTCTTGCTGCACTGCCGCATGCGTTGTTTCCTTCACGGCGAGACACTCGTCCAATATATTCAACACCCGGCCGGATATCCCGAACGGTCCGCATCCACGACAGACCGCCATCCCGTCCGTTTCCTTCGCTGCCACGCCACCCGGAGATGTCCCGATGACGCACCACACGCTCACCCTCGCGCTCGCCGCCGCGCTGTTCGCGTTGCCGCTGACCGCCTTCGCCCAGGAAAACCCCGCCGACGAGACCGCGATCGAGGAAGAGGCCGCCGTCGAGGAGGCCGAATCCCCGTTCACCTGGAACGCGGCCCTCACCAGCGACTACGTGTTCCGCGGCGTGTCGCAGACCGACGAGGAGCCGGCGCTTCAGCTCGGCGCCGACTACGCATGGGACAACGGCTTCTACGTCGGCGTCTGGGGGTCGAACGTCGACTTCGGCGACGGCAGCCCCGACATCGAGATCGATACGTACATCGGCTGGAACCACGACCTCAGCGAGTCGTGGAACCTCGACGTCATGCTCAACCGCTACAACTACATCGGCGAGGACGACGACTTCGGCGACGGCGACTACAACGAACTGATCGGCACGCTGGCCTGGAACGAGATGCTGTCGTTCACCCTGGGCTACACCAACGACGTCTACGGCCTCAGCGAGGACGGCTGGTACTACGCCGTCGGCGGCAGCTGGGAGCTCGGCGCCGGCTGGGGCCTGGACGCCGGCGTCGGCCGCAACGTGTTCGCCAACGCGACCGAAATCGAGGACTACACGGACTTCTCGATCGCCGTTAACCGCGATTTCGGCCCGGTCAACATCGCCGCCGGCTTCTACGGCACCGATTCCAACGGTGATTACAACTTCGGCGAGATCGCCGAGAACCGGTTCGTCGTCACCTTCTCCATCGGCGGCTGATCCGTCGCATCGTGTTCCCCGTCGGGGCGCCTTCGGGCGCCCCTTTTCTTGCCGGCGGGGTGCAGGCCTACGGCGCGGCGTGCCGCGTGGCCGCTTCGGCGCCGGCGTAACGCAGCGCGCGCAGATAGGGCGGGGCGCCGTCGTACGGCAACCGCTCGACGAGGCTCCAGCCCCGGGCGGTCAGTTCGCGCGCCGCCAGCTCGCTGATGCCACCCGACACCAGCAGCGTGCGGTGGGGTCGCCGGTCGATCGCCGGCAGTTCGAACCACTGCTCCATCTCCGGCGTCCACGCCAGCCAGTCCACGGCCAGCGGCAGCAGGAATTCGCCGTCGGGCGTTTCGTAGGCGAGCAGCGCGCCCTGCGGCAGGAAACGTCCCCCGGCGGCCTTCGCGCCGAGCTGGTGCGCGAGCAGCCGCAGCGCGTTGACGATGAAGCGGCCCTGCGCCTCGTCGCCGGCCATCAGCGCCGTCTCCAGCAACGCCTCACAGCCGGACGCGGCGCGCATGCCCTCGAACAGGTCGGTGAACTCGGTCTGCAAAGCCGCCGAATACGCCTTCTCGCGGATGAAGGCGCGCAGCAGGCGCTCGTCCAGGCAATGCCGCGCCAGCCGCGCATGGTTGCGTTCGCGCAGCTTCTCCGGCGCTTCTTCCAGCACCAGCCGGTTGACCTGCACGGCGCGCGACATCACGTCGACGGCGTCGGCTCCCAGCAGCGCCAGCGTCTCGCCCGCGGCGAAGCGGCCGCTGGCCTCGGCCCACGCCAGCGCATCCAGCCGTGGCGCGATCAGTGGATTGCGCGTGCCCGGGTCGATGCCCAGCCGCGCCGCCAGGCTGCGGCGGGCACCGGGAATCGACACTTCGCGCTCGACCTCGCGCATCACGTCGCGGCCGCGCTTGCGGAACCAGCCGCGTTTGCGGCTCGGGCGCTCGTCGGCCGCCGCGCCGAGCGGGCCGTCGGCATCGTCGTAGGGCGATCCGGTCTCGAGCACCAGGTCGTGGCCGCGGTCGCCGAGCCGGCGTGCCTGCGCACGCAGCTTCTGCCAGCGCTCGCTGAAGTAACGGGCGACGCCCGATGGCAGGCCCGTGGCGGTGCGCACCGGCGACCGGGCGATCGCCGCGATCGCCTGCGCCGGTTCGCCGGCGCGTTCGCCGGCGGCCCCGAGCACCACGCGGGTCACGCCGGCGCGGTGCAGCCGTTCGACCGCCGGCATCTCGGCGACCCGCACGGCCAGCAGCTCGACGCTGTCGGCCTGCAGCTCGCCCCAGCGGCTGCGGATCGTGAAACGCGCCTGGTAGCCGCGCATCGGCACGCGCGGATCGACCTGCCAACCGGGGCCCGACAACAGTTCCGGCGCGACCAGGTCGGCCGCGTCCAGCACCGGTTCGGGTTCCGCACGTGCCGTCGCCGCCACGCACAGCGCCAGCACGCCCGTGAGCAGCGGGCGGAGCGGGAAGCGCGGCGCGGGGCGGGAAAGGCGGGGGGTCAGGTCCAGCTGCAGACGACCTTGCCGCACTGGCCCGAATCCATCAGGTCGAATCCCTTCTGGAAATCGTCGATGTGCACCTGGTGGGTCAGCACCTTCTGCAGCGGGAAGCCCGACTGCACCAGTTGCGTCATCTTGTACCAGGTCTCGTACATCTTCCGGCCGTAGATGCCGTGCAGCACCAGGCCCTTGAAGATCACCTTGTCCCAGTCGATGCCGGCGCCGTTGGGCAGGATCCCGAGCAGGGCGATCTTGCCGCCGTGGTACATCGCGCCGAGCATGTCGTTGAACGCGTTCGGGTTGCCGCTCATCTCGAGGGCGACGTCGAAGCCCTCCATGTGCAGCTCCTTCATCGTCTCCTTCAGCGACTGCCGCGAGACGTTGACGACGCGGGTGGCACCCATGTCGGCGGCGAGCTTGAGGCGGTAGTCGTTGACGTCGGTGACGACGACGTTGCGCGCGCCGATGTGCTTGCAGATGCCGGCGGCGATGATGCCGATCGGGCCGGCGCCGGTGATCAGCACGTCCTCGCCGACGACGTCGAACTCCAGCGCGCAGTGCGCGGCATTGCCGTAGGGGTCGAAGAACGCGGCCAGTTCCGACGGGATCGAGTCCGGGATCGGCCACAGGTTGCTGGCCGGCATCACGATGTATTCGGCGAAGGCGCCATGGCGGGTGACGCCGATACCCACGGTGTTCGGGCACAGGTGCTGGCGGCCGGCGCGGCAGTTGCGGCAGTGGCCGCAGACCAGGTGGCCCTCGGCCGACACGCGATCGCCGATCGCATAGCCGGTGACCCCCGGGCCCATCTCGACGACGCGGCCGACGAATTCATGGCCGATCACCAGCCCCGGCTTGATCGTGCGCTGGCTCCACTCGTCCCACTTGTAGATGTGCAGGTCGGTGCCGCAGATCGCGGTCTTCTCGAGCTTGATCAGCACTTCGTTCGGGCCGGGCGCCGGCACCGGCACCTGTTCCATCCAGATGCCCTTTTCCGCGTGGCGCTTCACCAGCGCCTTCATCATCTGCTGTGCCATTTCATATTCCCGCGGGGCCCGTCGCGGGCCGTGAGGGCCGCGATTATACGCGCCGGGGGTGAACGCGGACGCCGGCGCCGCCGCGGCGGCACGTCAGGGCAGTTCGATGCGCCAGCCGACCGCCAGCACCCGCTCGCGCAGGAAATCGTGGCCGAAGCGCTGGCGCCACTCGACGAAGGCCGAATGCCCGCCGGCGAAAACGAAGGACGCGCCCAGCGCCGCCTCGCCCCAGGCCGCGTCGGGATCGTCGGTATCGAACACCACCGGCGCGCCGCCGGCATCCTGCAGGAACCGCACCGTCAGCGGTCGCGCCGGATTGGCGTATTCGTGCCGCCAGCCCAGGCTCGCCAGCGGTTGCCAGACGCCCCACGCCGCGGAGAACGTCCGCGACAGCGTCGCGTCGATCCGGCCGCGGCGGCTTACGATTCCCCGTCCCGGCACCGCGACCGCCAGGCCGGCGCCGCCGGTTTCGCTATACGAGGCGATGGCCGTGCTCTGCCAGTCGATGCCGGCGCCGAGCTGCCACTCCCACGGGCCGGCGGCATGCGACCAGGTCGCGCCCAGGCCCGCCAGATCGCGGTCGGCCGAGGGCGACGCGCTCGCCAGCGACGCCACCTGGGTGCCATCGGGAAGGCGGTAGGCGATCGCGCGACGGATCCGGTAGTCGCCGTCGAGCCGGCCGGCATACGCGTCGATCGACCACGCGGCGTGCGGCCGCCAGCCGGCGACCGCGACGGCGCCGGTGAAGCGGGTTTCCAGCGAGCCCGCGGAGCGCGTGAAGTCCAGTTCATCGCGGGCATGGGTCAGCAGCAGCCCGAGCTGCCAGTCGTCGGCCGGCATCCAGTCGACGCCGGCGGTCAGCGTGCCGGTGTCGCCATCGAACGGCGCCTCGTTGTCGCCGCCCCGACGGGTGAGCCGGCCCGCGTCGGCCCCCAGGAACACAGACCAGCCGGCCGCGAGCGAAGTCCGCAGTTCCCCGTCGTCCGGCGCGCCGTCTCGGGTCGCGGCGCGGCCCTGGCCCGGAATCTCGCCGAGGAAGTTGCCCGCCGCGGCCAGCCCGGAACTGCCGGGGCCGCCGGCGAAGATCTCGCTGCAGCGGTCGGCGAGCGCCGATCCGGGTGCGGCGCCGGCGCAGATCGCTGTCCAGCTTGCCGAAAGCGCGTCGTCGGGCGCCTGCGCGGCGGCGGTGCCCGCGAGTGCGAAGCCGAGCACGATCCCCATCGCTGCGCGCATGCCATCCTCTCCCCGGGAGTGTCCCGGGAGTCTAACCGCCGGGGCAGCACGCGGGCACAGGCCGCTGCTAGGCTGCGGGAAATCCCGCGGGGAGTCGTCATGCGCGTATTCCGTCCGTCCACGATCCCGTGCCATGCCGCGGTGGCCTGCGCGGGGCCGACGGGCGCATCGGGCACGGTGCCCTGATGCGCGTCCGCTTCCACGGCGCCGCGGGCGAGGTCACGGGGTCGTGCCACGAGGTCGAGGCGGCCGGGCACCGCCTGCTGCTGGACTGCGGAATGATCCAGGGCAGCGCGCACGACGAACTGCGCAATTTCGAACCGTTCCCGTTCGACATCAACACGCTCGACGCGGTGGTGCTCAGCCACGCGCACATCGACCATTGCGGGCGCCTGCCGGTACTGGTGCGGCGCGGCTACCGCGGGCCGATCTGGGCGCAGGCCGCCACCGCCGACCTGCTGCGCATCATGCTCGAAGACGCCGCGTCGCTGGCCGAGCGCGATGCCGAGCTGGACAACCGCCACCGCCGCGACGACCGCGGCGACCACGAACCGCTGTTCACCCGTGCCGACGTCGCCCGGACGCTGCGGCAGGTGCGGCCGCTGCCCTACGACACCGCCACGGAAATCCTCCCCGGGATTACGCTGGTGCTGCGCGACGCGGGCCACATCCTCGGTTCGGCCAGCGTCGAACTGCGCGCCGTGGCCGGCGGCCGCGAGCGCGTACTGGTGTTTTCGGGCGACGTCGGCATGAAGGGCACGCCGATCCTGCGCGACCCGGCCCCGGTGCCGCATGCGGATCTCGTGCTGATGGAGTCCACGTACGGCGACCGGCTGCACCGCGAGCGCGCCGCCACCGTCGCCGAGATCGAACAGGTGCTCGAGCAGGCCTGGCACGACGGCGGCAACGTGCTGATCCCCGCGTTCGCGGTCGGCCGCAGCCAGGAGCTGCTGTACCTGTTCGCGAAACAGTGGGACGCGTGGAAGCTGGCGCGCTGGAAGATCTTTCTCGACAGCCCGATGGCCGCGCGCGTCGCCGAGGTCTACGACCGCCACGAGAACCTGTTCGACGAACGTGCCCGCGCGGCCTGGCGGGAGCGCCCGCATCCGTTCCGCCTGCCGAACCTGCGCATGACGGTGGACGGCGAGCAGTCGCGGGCGATCAACGGCATCCGCCGCGGCGCGATCGTCATCGCCGGCTCGGGCATGTGCAACGGTGGCCGCATCCGCCACCACCTGATGCACAACCTGGCGTTGCCGCAGGCGCACCTGATGTTCGTGGGCTACCAGGCGCAGGGCACGCTCGGGCGGCGCCTGGTCGACGGCGCGCGCGAGGTGCGCCTGCTCGGCGAGCAGGTGTCGGTGCGCCTGCAAAGGCACACCGTCGGCGGGCTGTCGGCGCATGCCGATCAGGCCGGCCTGATGGAGTGGGTGGCGCGGATCGGCGGTCGGCCGCCGGTCGTGCTGGTGCATGGCGAGGATCCGGCGCGCGAGATCCTGGCGGCCAGGCTCGGCGAAAAGCACGCGATCGCCGCCACGCTGGCGCGGCCGGGAATGGAAATGGACGTGTAGGAAGGCGGCGTGTCGCGGCCCGCTCAGACCAGCGGCGGCACCGGGCGACGCAGCGCCAGCACCGACTCCACCAGCACCACCGCCGCCGCCAGCACCAGCTGGTAGGCCGGCAGCAGCAGCAACGTCACCGAAGCCTGCGGATCGGGCCGGAGCACGAACGCATCGAGCAGCAGCCCGACGCCCGCCAGCGCGATGCCGGCGGCGCCGGCCAGCGCGAGCACCTGCCGTGCCGGCGTGCGCGCAAGGAACCGCGTCGTCAGCGCCAGCACCGCGTACGGAAGCGCCGTCCACAGGTACATCGGCAACGCCACCGGCCGCCCGTCCTGCTGGTCCGCGCCGGCGAAAGCCATCAGCGAGAACGTCGACGCCACGCCGGCGCCGAGAACCAGCATCGTCAGGGCATTGATGCGCGCGGTCATGGCTGCGGCGGCGGAGGTGGCGGCGGCGGCGTGCAGGCACAGGCGCCATCGTCGAAGACGATCTTCCAGACGCCCGGCGATTGCTGTCGCCACGTGGAGCGGAATTCCGCGATCAGCTTGCCGGACGGATCGTGCACCGGGCCCTTGGTCTGAGCGAGCGAGCCGTCGTCGAGCACGACCACCGTTTCCGGCGCCCAGGTGAACGGCGCCGGGCCGGAGAAAAAGCGCAGCCAGTCGGCTGCGATCGCCGCCTTGCCGCGGATCGGTCGGGTGCCGTTGACGAAGATCGCATCCTCCGCGAGGAAACTGGCGAACGCCGCGTGGTCGCGATCGGCCATCGACTTGGCGAACGCGGTCTCGGTGGCGCGCACCTGTTCGGTCAGCGCGGCGACATCGACCGGGGCCGGGGGCGGCTTGGTGGCGCAGGCCGCGGCCAGCAACAGGGCGATGCCGAGGAGGGTGGATCGGATCATGGATCGCTCCGGGGGGCGGCGGTCGGTGGCTCCGATGCTAGACCCATTTGCCGTCGATGGAAGCAGCCGCCCGTCATGTCGACAGAAGTTGCCGCATCGTTGACACGGCGCGCGCCACGCTCGGCCGATGGATTTCGTTCCCGAACCCGGCACGCCGCAGGCCGATGCCGTCGACGCCGGCCTGCTCTACGTCACCGATGCCGACCCGGGCATCGCCCGGCGACGTGCCGGCAAGGGGTTCAGCTACCGGACGCCGGAGGGGGCGACCGTGCGCGACAGCGACACGCTGGCGCGGATCCGCGGCCTGGCGATCCCGCCGGCGTACACCGACGTATGGATCTGCTGCACCGCCCGCGGCCACCTGCAGGCGACCGGGCGCGATGCGCGCCGGCGCAAGCAGTACCGCTACCACCCGCACTGGCAGCACACGCGCGGTGAAGGCAAGTTCGGGCGCATCGTCGCATTCGGGCGCGCGCTGCCGAAGCTGCGCCGGCGCTTGCGTGCCGACCTGAAACTGCCTGGATTCCCGCGCGACAAGGTGCTGGCGATCGTCGTTTCGCTGATGGCCGAAACGCTGGTGCGGGTCGGCAACGACGAATACGCACGCAGCAACCGCTCCTACGGCCTGACGACGCTGCGCGGCCGCCACATCGAGTTCCTCGCCGGCGGCCGGGCCCGGCTGAAGTTCCGCGGCAAGTCCGGCCAGGACCACGAGACCGTCGTCGGCAATACCGACCTCGTGAGGCTCGTGCGCGCCTGCCAGGAGCTGCCCGGCCAGGCGCTGTTCCAGTACCGCGACGATGACGGCGCCGTGCAGCCGGTCTCGTCCAGCGACGTCAACGACTACCTCGGTTCGGCGATGGGCGAAAGTTTCACCGCGAAGGATTTCCGCACCTGGGGCGGCACGTTGCTGGCATTCCGCCGACTGGCCGCTACCCCGCTGCCCGAGCCCACGCGCAACGGGGCGCCCAGCGAGCGTGCGCTGGCCGAGGCGCGCAACGGCGTGATCCGTGAAGTGGCCGACGCGCTGGGCAACACGCCGGCCGTCTGCCGCAAGGCCTACATCGACCCGCACGTGTTCGCCGGATGGGAGGCGGGCGTGCTGGCCGAAGCCGCCGCCGGCGCCCGCGGCGCGCGCCAGTGGGAAGACCGCGCGCTGGCATTCCTGTCGCACAGCCGCAGTGCGGAACGGCGCACGACCCGTCGGCCGCGATGAAGCGGCGGCCCGTCGGAAGTCTTCGCGGGGTCGCCCGTGCCGGCGAAAGTCAGTCGCCCAGCCAGGCCAGCACCCAGCGCGCGGCGAGCGCCGCAAGCGCCAGCCAGAGAAGCGCGATGACGACCGCCGCCACCAGGCTGCTTGGCCGCGCCTCGGCGCCGCGGGCGCGTTCGCGCGCCGCCTCGATGATGGGCGGCGGCGTCAGCTTCACCACCAGCGCCAGACCGAGCGGCAGCAGCACCAGGTCGTCGAGCAGGCCCAGCACCGGGATGAAATCCGGGATCAGGTCGATGGGGCTGAACGCATAGGCCGCGACCGCGAGCGCCAACAGGCGCACCGGCCACGGCAACCGCGGATCGCGGGCGGCGTACCAGACGGTCATCGTGTGCACGCGCAGTTCGCGCGCACGTTCGCGCAGTCGTTCCACCCAGGCCGTGCCCGCCATCGCGATCAGCCTGCCAGGGCCCAGGTGCGCAATCCGATCCAGCCGTGGCCCGCGAGGTGGAGCGTCGCGACGGCGACCACGAGGCCGGCCAGCAGCGCCGTGGCACGCGCGAACCGGCCCGCCGTCGGCGCGCGCACCCCGGCATGCAGTGCGAGCAGCGCGCCGACCGGCAGCAGCAGCGTCAGCACGAACACGGCCACCGACAGGACGCTGGCGTTGCCGAAGCGGGCGATCGACAGCGGCGCCGGCATCGCCGCGGCGACGAGCAGCACCACCACCAGCGCCAGCACCGGCACGAACGCCAGCACCGCCGCGACGGCCGGCCGGCCGAGCCGGCGACGGATCGTCTGCGTGGCGAAAAGCCCCAGTGCCGCCAGCAGCGACAGCACGAAGACGACGCCGTAAGCCCCTTTGGCGGCGATCGATGCGCCCGAAACGCGGCGGAAGCTCGTCGTCGCCCCGAGCAGTTCGCGGCCGTCGGCGGTCGCCACCAGCGCCTGCGTCGGGACCGCACGGTCGGTGTAGCGCAGCAGGGCGCCGTCGAGCACCCACGCTTCGCGGCCGCCGACCCGCATCCGGTCGCCGGCGACCGTGAGCGGCACGAAGACCGACAGGCCGTCGAGCAATACCGACATCCGGTTGCGCTGGGCGATCGGCTGGTAGGTGCCGGCGAAATCGGCGAGCGATGCCGCCGGCGCCGGGACGGGCGGGGGTGCCGTGCCGTCGTCGCCGAGAAAGGCGTCCAGCGACTGCAGCAGTTCCGGGGGAAGCGTGTCGACGCCCGCCATCAGTGCATAGGCCACGCCCTCGCCGGGCGCGGCCCGGTAGATCGCCTCGTAGCTGTCGATCGCGCCGCCGTGGCCGACCAGGACCTTCACGCGTCCGGCGAACGATGCCACGCCGAGGCCGTAGCCGGTCGGGACGCCGGCCTGCGCGGCCAGCGTGGTTTCCGCGCGCCACAGCCGCCGCAGCGACTCCGGCCGCAGCAGCGGCGCCCCGTCGCCGGCCAGGAAGCCGGCGAACCGCGCCAGGTCGGTGACGCTCAGGTTGAGGCCGCCCGACGGATACAGCGGGTAGTGCTGGTACGGCGTTTCCCGGCCATCGCCCAGATAGCTGCGCGCCATGCCGGCCACCGGCCGGTAGGTCGCGGACGTCATTCCCAGCGGCACGAAGATCCGCTGGCGCGCGAACTCGTCGAACGGCATGCCGGCGACCGTGGCGACGACATGCGCGGCGATCGCATGCCCGGCGCCGCTGTAGGCGTGGTATCGGCCCGGCGGATAGCGGCTCACGCGCGCTCCGCCGACGGCGATCCCGTCCTCGAGCGACAGGCCGGCATCGTCGAGCGCGAACTCGCGCGGCGAGAGGTCGGCCCAGCCGGCCGTGTGTTCGAGCAGGTGCACGAGGCGGACCGGATCGGTCGACTCCCACGGGTTGTCGAAGGCGATTCCGGGCGCGAGGCTGGCCAGCGTGTCGTCCAGCGACAGGCGCCCTTCCTCGACCAGCAGCATCACCGCGACGCCGACGACGCTCTTGCCGATCGAGCCGGCACGGAACACCGTGTCGGCCGTCACCGGCGTGCGGCTGGCGCGATCGGCGAGGCCGTGGCCGCTGGCGGACACGAGTTCGCCGTCGCGGACCAGCGCGACCGCAGCGCCGGCGTCGGCGGCGAACGCGGCGTCCAGCTGCGCGGCGAGTGTGTCGGGCGTCGCGGCGACGATCGGCGTTCCGGCACCGGTGGCGACGCCGGGCATCGCGAAGAGGGCGGCCAGCAAGGACGCCAGGAGCAGATCGGTCGGTCGGCGCATGCGGCTTCCGTGGCGGGCAGAACCGCCAGCATGCCCCAGAAGGTGATCAGCCGCCCGGAACGAGATCGATCGTCGCGTAGGACTCGCGTGCACCGCGCGCGATGCTGCAGCGTACCTCCAGATACTCGCCGTCGACGCGCAGGCGGCCGTTCACGTGTAGCCGGTTGCCGCGGTCGTGGTACGAAGCGGTCCACTGGTACGGCGTGCCGCCGCCGGCGACCACCCGCGCTTCCGCCTCGGCGCGGCACCACGGGGCCAGTTCGCTGGCCAGCGAGATCGTGCGTTCGGGGTACGTCGTGGGCACCGCCTCGTGGGCCGCGGCGGGCATCGTGG
>JAKFCL010000191.1:0-32510 GCA_036676665.1 Arenimonas sp.
GGCGCGCTGATGCGGATCCTGCGCGGCGAATCGCTGGGCACCCTCGTCGGCCCCTGATCGAAGGGCGCCGCACCGCCTATAATCCCGCCCTGTCCTGAATCCGGGTATATGCCCGCGGAGCCCGCGATGCTGAACGACATCAAGAAAGACTGCCAGACCCGCATGACCAAGTCGGTCGAGGCGTTCCGCCACGACCTGACCAAGCTGCGCACCGGCCGCGCCAGCACCGCCCTCGTCGATCACCTGAAGGTGAACTACTACGGCTCGGACATGCCGCTGACGCAGGTCGCCTCGGTGGCCGTCTCCGACGCCCGCTCGCTGACGATCACGCCGTGGGAGAAGGGCATGGTGTCGGCCGTCGAGAAGGCGATCCTCGCCTCCGACCTGGGCCTGACGCCGAATACCGCCGGCACCGTGATCCGCATCAACCTGCCGCCGCTCACCGAGGAGCGCCGCAAGGAGCTGAGCAAGCACGTCCATGCCGAGGGCGAGGACAGCAAGGTCGCGATCCGCAACGTCCGCCGCGACGCGATCCAGCACGTCAAGGAGCTGCTGAAGGAAAAGCAGGTCACCGAGGACGAGGCCCGCCGCGCCGAGGAAGACATCCAGAAGCTGACCGACCAGGCGGTGAAGGACATCGACGGCGTGGTCAAGGCCAAGGAGCAGGAGTTGATGGCGGTTTGAAGCCGGCCATCGCCATGTCCTCGCCGCAGCGCCGCCCTCGCCACCTGGCCGTCATCATGGATGGCAACGGCCGCTGGGCCGAACGCCGGCAGCGGCCACGCACGCTCGGCCATCGCGCCGGCGTCAAGGCGGTGCAGGTCTGCGTCGATTTCTGCCTGGCCGAGGGCATCGAGGCGCTGACCCTGTTCGCGTTCTCGAGCGAGAACTGGAACCGCCCGCAGGAAGAGGTCGGCGCGCTGATGAAGCTGTTCCTGCGCATGCTCGACTCCGAGGTGGACGAACTGGCCCGGCGCGGCGTGCGGCTGGCGTTCATCGGCGAGCGCAGCGGTTTTCCCGAGGCGATCCGCGAGCGCATGGCGCAGGCCGAACAGCGCACGTCCGGCAACCGGGTGCTCGTGCTCACCATCGCCGCGGGCTACGGCGGCCGCTGGGACATCACCCAGGCCTGCCGGCAGCTGGCGACCGAAGCCGCTGCCGGCCTGCTGGACCCGGCGTCGATCGACGAGCAGATGATCGAACGCCGCCTCGGCCTGGCCGGCCTGCCCCCGCCGGACCTGTTCATCCGCACCGGCGGCGACCTGCGCATCAGCAACTTCCTCCTCTGGCAGATGGCGTATACCGAAATGTGGTTCACCGAGACGCTCTGGCCCGACCTGGACGACACCGTGCTGCGCGCCGCGCTGGCCGACTTCGCCGACCGCGAGCGCCGCTTCGGCCTCACGAGCGCCCAGGTGGCCGGGGGCGCGACGTGAGCCGCAGGCAGCGCATCACCACCGCCCTGCTGCTGGCGCCGCTGCCGATCGCGGCGATCCTGTGGCTGCCGACGCCGTGGCTGGCCGCGCTGGTCGCGGCGGCGCTGCTGGCCGGAATGTGGGAATGGACCCGCTTCGCCGGCCTCGAGGACACCCTGCCCCGCGCCGGCGTGCTGACCGCCAACGCGCTGCTGATCGCCGCGCTGGTCTGGGCCAGCGGCCCGGGCCTGGTGCCGCTGAAGCTGGTGGCGATGGCGGGCGTGGTCTGGTGGGCGGTGGTGGTGCTGTGGCTGGCGCGGCCGACGTTCGCCGCCGCCGACACCCAGGGCACCCGCGTGCTGAAACTGCTCGCCGGCAGCCTGTGCATCATCCCGGCCTGGTGCGCGCTGGGCTGGCTGCACTCCGAACCGCTGGGCGCGCGCTGGACGCTGTTCGCGATAGCGCTGGTCTGGGCCGCCGACAGCGGCGCCTATTTCACGGGCTCGAAGTTCGGCCGCAACAAGCTGGCGCCGACCATCAGCCCGGGCAAGACCTGGGAAGGGGTCGCCGGCGGCCTGGTGACGAGCGCGCTGCTGTCGGTCGCCGCCCTGCCGCTGCTGGCGCTGGAATGGTCGGCGCTGCCGCTGCTGGCGCTGCTGACGGTCGCCACCGCGGCGGTCTCGGTCGTCGGCGACCTGTTCGAAAGCCTGATGAAGCGCCACTCGGGCATGAAGGACTCCGGATCGATCTTCCCGGGCCACGGCGGCGTCATGGACCGCATCGACAGCCTGCTGGCGGCGCTGCCGGTGTTCGTGGTGGGCAAGTCGTGGCTGGGCCTCTGAAGAACATCGCGCTGCTGGGAGCGACCGGTTCGATCGGCGGCTCCACGCTGGACGTCGTGGCGCGGCATCCCGACCGCTTCCGCATCGGCGCGCTGAGCGCCAACACGCGCGTCGACGAGCTGCTCGCCCTGTGCGAGCGCTTCCGCCCGGACGTGGCGGTGATCGCCGATGAATCGGCGCTCGATCCGCTCGCGGCCGGCCTGCGCGGGCGCGGCCTGCCGACGCGGCCGCTGGCCGGCGCGGCGGCGCTGGACGCCATCGCCGCCGACCCGGCGTTCGACACGGTCGTCGCCGCACTCGTGGGCGCCGCCGGCGTCGCCTCGACGCTCGCCGCGGCGCGCGCCGGCAAGCGGCTGCTGCTGGCGAACAAGGAATCGATCGTGCTCGCCGGCGACCTGCTGATGCAGGCCGCGGCGGCCGGCGGCGCGACGATCCTGCCGGTGGACAGCGAACACAACGCGATCTTCCAGTGCCTGCCCGCGCCGGGTGCGCGCGGCGGCGTGCGCCGCCTGCTGCTGACGGCCTCGGGCGGGCCCTTCCGCGGGCGCCGCCGTGCCGACCTCGCCGCGATCACCCCGGACCAGGCCTGCGCGCATCCGAACTGGTCGATGGGGCGAAAGATCTCGGTCGACTCGGCGACGCTGATGAACAAGGGCCTGGAGGTCATCGAGGCGCACCACCTGTTCGGGCTGCCGGCCGACGCGATCGAGGTCGTCGTGCATCCGCAGAGCATCGTGCACTCGCTGGTGGACTACCTGGACGGCTCGATGCTGGCCCAGCTGGGCAATCCGGACATGCGCACCGCGATCGCCTACGGGCTGGCCTGGCCCGAGCGCATCGACTCGGGCGTCGCCCCGCTGGACCTGACGGCGCTGGCGCGGCTGGATTTCGAGGCGCCGGACCTCGCCGCGTTCCCGTGCCTGGACCTGGCATATCGCGCACTTCGGGCCGGCGGCGGCACGCCGGCGGTGCTCAACGCCGCCAACGAAGTGGCTGTTTCAGCCTTTCTTCAGGGCCGGTTGGGTTTCCTAGGCATCCCCGACCTGATCCAGGCCTGCCTCGACGCCCTCCCCGGCGGCCCGGCCCGCACCCTGGAGCAGCTGCTGGACACCGACGCCGCGGCCCGGCGCATGGCCGAAAGCCTGGTCCCCAGGATGCAGCGCGCATGACGGAATTCTTCGGGTCGATCTGGTGGCTGCTGGTCAGCCTGGGTCTGCTGGTCACCTTCCACGAGTTCGGCCACTACTGGGTCGCGCGCCGCTGCGGCGTGCGCGTGCTGCGCTTCTCGGTCGGCTTCGGCAAGCCGCTGTGGACGCGGATCGGCAAGGACGGCACCGAATACGTCATCGCCGCGCTGCCGCTGGGCGGCTACGTGAAGATGCTCGACGAACGCGAGGTCGAGGTCGCACCCGAAGAGCGCCACGAGAGCTTCAACGCCAAGTCGGTCTGGCAGCGCATCGCCATCGTCGCCGCCGGGCCGCTGGCCAACCTGCTGCTCTGCATCGCCCTGCTGTGGCTGATGTTCGTGATCGGCAAGCCCGACTACCTGCCCGATGTCGGCCGCGCGGAGGGCCTCGCCGCCGAGGCCGGGTTCCGCCCGGGCGATCGCCTGCTGAGCGTCGGCGAACGCGAGACGCCGACGTGGACCGAGGCCGGCATCGCCCTGTCGACCGCGGCCATCGACCGCCAGGCCACCCGGGTCCGGGTGCGCACCGCCGACGGCAGCGAGGCGCTGCGCGTGCTGCCCCTGGACCGACCCGGGCTGGCCGTGCGCGAAGCGGCACCGATGGCCGACCTCGGCCTGGTGCCGGCGCAGTGGCTGCTGCCGGCGGTCGTCGGCACGGTCAGCGCCGGCGCGGCGGCCGAAGGCGGCCTGCGGCCCGGCGACCGGATCCTGGCGCTGGGCGGCGAGCCGGTCGGCCATTTCGACGAACTGGGCCCGCTGCTGCAGCGTGTCGCGCGCGCCGGCGAGACGGTGCCCGTGCGGATCGTCCGCGACGGAGTCGAGATGGCCGTGGGCATCGACCCGACCCTGGCCACCGACGACGGCCCGAAGCGCTGGGTGCTGGGCATCACGCCGGCCCCGGCGACCGCCCGGACCGATGCGCTGCTGCGCTTCGGCCCGCTCGAAGCGGTGCCGGCCGCCTTCGCGCAGACCGCGCAGCTTGCCGGCGATGCGCTCGGCATGCTGCGCCGGATGCTCACCGGGCAGGCGTCGCTGCAGAACATTTCCGGGCCCATCACCATCGCCCGGGTCGCCAACGGCAGCGCCAACCTGGGCGCCGCGTGGTTCCTGAATTTCCTGGCGGTCCTGTCCCTGAGCCTGTGCATCATGAACCTGCTGCCCATACCAGTCTTGGATGGGGGGCACCTGCTGTATTACCTTATCGAGCTGGTCAAGGGCAGTCCGGTCGGCGAGCGCGTGCTCGTCGCGGGCCAGTACGTCGGTCTGGTGTTCCTCGCCGGGCTGATGGGGCTGGCCTTCTACAATGATCTGTTCCGCCCGAGTTTCTGACCACCACCCCTCCGCGGGCGCCCCGGCGTCCGTCACCAACGGATTGAAGATGACGCGACCCACTGTCCGCCGCTGCCTCCTGAGCCTCGCGCTCGCCGCTGCCTTCGCCGGCCCGGCCCAGGCCCAGAACTACGAGGCCTTCACGGTCACCGACATCCGCGTGGAGGGCCTGCAGCGAATTTCCGCCGGCACCGTGTTCACCTACCTGCCGGTGGAGCGTGGCGACACGCTGGACCGCGGCCGGTCGGCCGAAGCGATCCGCGCGCTGTTCCGGACCGGTTTCTTCAGCGACGTGAAACTCGAACGCCAGGGCGACATCCTGGTGGTCGTGGTCACCGAGCGCCCGGCGATCAACACGATCACGATCACCGGCAACAAGGACATCAAGACCGAAGACCTGCAGACCGGCCTGAAGGGCATCGGCCTGACCGAGGGCGAGACCTTCAATCCGCTGAACCTGGACCGGGTGACGCAGGAACTGATCCGCCAGTACAACAACCGCGGCAAGTACAACGTCTCGATCACGCCGACGATCACCAACCTGGACCGCAACCGCGTCGACATCCTGATCGCGGTGGCCGAGGGCAAGGCCGCGCGCATCCGCGACATCAACATCGTCGGCAACCAGACCTTCCCGGAATCGGACGTGCGCAAGGGCTGGGAGTCCAACACCAGCAACTGGCTGTCGTGGTACCGCCGCGACGACCAGTACTCGCGCGAGAAGCTCTCGGGCGACCTCGAGAAGCTGTCGAACTACTACCTGGACCGCGGCTACGTCGACTTCAACGTCGAATCCACCCAGGTGGCGATCAGCCCCGACAAGCGCGACATCTTCGTCACCGCCAACGTCGCCGAGGGCGAGGTCTACACGATCTCCTCGGTGAAGGTCAGCGGCGACACGGTGCTGCCGCAGGAAGACGTCGAGAAGCTGGTGATCCTCAAGGAAGGCGACACGTTCTCGCGCGGCCTGGTCGAACTGACCACCGACGCGATCGTCGCCTCGCTCGGCAACATCGGCTACGCGTTCGCGCAGGTGAACCCGGTGCCGGAGATCGACCGCGAGAAGCGCACGATCGGCCTGAACTTCTTCGTCGACCCGGGCCCGCGCGTGCAGGTCCGCCGGATCGAGTTCAAGGGCAACACCGGCACCGCCGACGAGGTGCTGCGCCGCGAGATGCGCCAGTTCGAGGGCGCGTGGTTCTCGCAGGCGGCGATCGACCGTTCGAAGATCCGCCTGCAGCGCCTGGGCTTCTTCGAGGAAGTCGAGGTGGAGACGCCGGAAGTGGCCGGCCAGCCGGACCAGGTCGACCTCGTGATCAACGTCAAGGAGCGCAACTCCGGCACGTTCACCTTCGGCCTCGGCTACCAGCAGGCGTACGGCCTGATCACCAGCGTGCAGCTGACCCAGAACAACTTCCTGGGCACCGGCAACCGCTTCAGCACGCAGATCCAGCACAACAGCTATTCCAAGCAGTTCGCGCTCAGCTACACCGACCCGTACTTCACCGATGACGGCGTCAGCCTGGGCTTCGCGCTCAACCACAGCGACTTCGATTATTCGGACCGCGACGCGAACATGGCGAACTTCAACAACGCCGTGTCGTCCGGCGAGATCTTCGCCGGCATCCCGATCACCGAGACCGACCAGATCAACCTGTCGCTGGGCATCGACCGCAACCAGATCACCACCGACGACGCCAGCACGCCGCCGGTGCTGATCGACTACCTCGTCGACACGATGGGCGACCGCGAGCGGTTCCCGCTCGCCCACCTGGACGACGACGACGACGAAGACACGCCCGCCGACAACGACGACGACGACCCGACCACGCCCGATACCCCCGTGGTGGTCCCCGGTTTCAGCCAGTACCGCAAGTGGAACGTCAACGCCTGGCGCCTGCAGGTGGGCTGGCAGCGCGACTCGCGCAACGACTACCTGATGCCGACCCGCGGCCAGTTCCACCGCGTCGGCCTGGAAGTGGTGCTGCCGGGCAGCGACCTCGAGTACTACCGCCTGAACTACGACTTCGAGCACTACTGGCTGATCCGGCCGTGGCTGGGCCTGAAGACGTCGGCGTCGCTCGGTTACGGCGACGCGTACGGCAAGACCAAGGACCAGATCTGCAGCGTCTACGACGATTTCGGCCAGACGGTCGCTGGCGAGACCACGTCGTGCGGCCTGCCGTTCTTCCGCCATTACTACGTCGGCGGCCCGAACTCGGTGCGCGGCTTCGAGAGCAACTCCGTCGGCCCGGTCTACCGCTACTCGGACGACTACACGCAGTCGCTGGGCGGTCCGTTGAAGACGGCCGGCACGTTCGAGCTGTACTTCCCGACGCTGTTCGACAACAAGGGCACGCGCCTGTCGGCGTTCTTCGACTGGGGCAACGTGTACCGCAACGGCGCCGAGTGGGAAGCCAACAAGCTGCGCCTGTCGACCGGCCTGTCGCTGACCTGGCAGTCGCCGATGGGTCCGATCGCGATCAGCTGGGCCTACCCGCTGCAGTACGAGCGCCACGACCAGATCGAGCGCCTGCAGTTCACGTTCGGCGGCACGTTCTGAGGCCGCCGCGTTGCCCGCGCGGGAGCCGGACTTCTCGCTGGCCGAACTGGCGGAAAGGTTCGGGCTGGAACTGCGCGGGGACGGCGGCGTCCGCATCCGCGGCGTAGGCACGCTGGCCGGCGCCCGCGCCGGCGAGCTCGGTTTCCTCGCCAATCCGCGCTACCGGCGCGACCTGGCGGGCACTTCCGCCAGCGCGGTGGTGCTGGCCGCCGAGGACGCCGATGGCGCCAGCACGCCGTGCCTGGTGGCGAAATCGCCTTACGCGGCCTTCGCGCGCATCGCGGCGCTGTTCGACCCGGCGCCGCCGGTCATTCCCGGAATCCACCCGAGCGCGGTGCTCGCCGCCGATGCCGTCGTCGACCCGACGGCGCAGGTCGGGCCGTTCGTGGTGATCGGAGCGCGCACGCGGATCGGGCCCGGCGCGACGATCGGGGCCGGTTGCGTCATCGGTGAGGACTGCAGCGTCGGTCCCGGCTGCGTGCTCGTGGCGCGGGTGACGCTGGTCACCCGCGTGCACCTGGGCGCGCACGTGCGCATCCATCCGGGCGCGGTGCTCGGTGCCGACGGCTTCGGCCTGGCGATGGAAGGCGGCCGGTGGCTGAAGGTGCCCCAGCGCGGCGGCGTCGTGGTCGGCGACCATTGCGAGATCGGCGCCAACACCAGCATCGATCGCGGTGCGCTGGACGACACCGTGCTCGAGGAGGACGTGCGCCTCGACAACCAGATCCAGATCGGCCACGGCGTGCGCATCGGCGCCCATACCGCCATGGCCGGCTGCGTGGCCGTCGCCGGGTCGAGCCGCATCGGCCGCTACTGCCTGATCGGCGGCGGTGCCGGCATCGTCGGCCACATCGAACTGTGCGACCGCGTCACCGTCACGGCGATGAGCCTGGTCACCCGCTCGATCAGCGAACCGGGCGAGTACTCTTCCGCCCTGCCCGCCCAGGAGGCCCGTTCGTGGCGCCGGACCGGCGCCCGACTGCGGCAGCTCGACGAGCTGGCGCGTAAGATATCCGCACTTACCAAGGACCCCGGATGAGCGACGACGCCATCAAGCTGCCCGTGGATGTCTCGTGCATCCTGCACCTGCTTCCGCATCGATACCCGTTCCTGCTCGTGGACCGGGTGACCGAACTGGAACCGAACAAGCGCATCCGCGCGCTGAAGAACGTCACCTTCAACGAGCCGTTTTTCCAGGGCCATTTCCCCGGCCGGCCGGTGATGCCCGGCGTACTGGTGATCGAGGCGATGGCGCAGGCCGGCGGCCTG
Source organism: Arenimonas sp. (assembly GCA_036676665.1). GTDB lineage: Bacteria > Pseudomonadota > Gammaproteobacteria > Xanthomonadales > Xanthomonadaceae > Arenimonas. The sequence goes on from JAKFCL010000191.1 coordinate 8,605, forward strand.
CTGACCCAGCTGTCGCTGCCGAGGGACGCGCTCAGCGAGGGCAAGCTGTTCTACCTGGTCAAGGTGGACAATGCCCGCTTCAATCGCATGGTGGTGCCGGGCGACCAGCTCGACATCCACGTCGAGGTCAAGCGCCTGATCCGCAACATGGCGCTGTATGCCTGCGAGGCGCGCGTCGACGGCATCACCGTCGCCAGCGCCGAGATCCTGTGCGCGGAAGGCAAGGACGGGGCATGATCCACCCGACCGCGCAGGTCGACCCCGGCGCCCGCCTGGGTGCGAACGTGCAGGTCGGCGCGTTCGCCGTGATCGGCGACGACGTCGAGATCGGCGACGACTGCCGCATCGGTCCGCACTGCGTCATCACCGGGCCGATGCGGATGGGCCGGGGCAATGTCATCCATGCGCATGCCACGATCGGCAACGACCCGCAGGACAAGAAGTTCCGCGGCGAGCGCACCGAGCTTCTGATCGGCGAGCGCAACACCATCTTCGAGTTCACGACGATCAGCCGCGGCACCGTCGATGGCGGGGGCGTCACCCGCATCGGCGACGACAACTGGATCATGGCGTACGTGCACATCGCCCACGACTGCGTGGTCGGCAACCAGTGCATCCTGGCCAACAACGCCACGCTGGCCGGCCATGCCGCCCTCGGCGACTGGGCGATCCTGGGCGGCTTCGCCGGCATCCACCAGTTCTGCAAGATCGGCGCGCACGCCTTCGTCGGCATGGGCAGCCTGATCAACGCCGACGTGCCGCCGTTCGTGATGGTGGCCGACCGGTACGCCGAGCCGCGTGGCATCAATGCCGAGGGCCTGAAGCGCCGCGGCTTCGACGCCGAGCGGATCGCCGCGATCAGGCGCGCGTACCGGGCGCTCTACATGTCGGGCAAGCCGATGGCCGAGGTGCGCGAACAGCTCGCCGCCGGCGCGCAGGAATCGCAGGACGTGGCGCTGATGCTCGAGTTCATCGAGCGCAGCGAGCGCGGCCTGCTGCGCTGACCGGCGCCGACGTGCCGCGCAACGCGCCGCCGCCCGCCGATCCCCCGACCCGCCCGCTGCGTATCGCCCTCGTCGCCGGCGAGGCGTCCGGGGACCTGCTCGGTGCCGGCCTCGTACGCAGCCTGCGCGAGCGCTTTCCCGGTGCCGAATTCGCCGGCATCGGCGGCGCCGGCATGCGCGAGGCCGGCCTGGACGCCTGGCACGACTGTTCGGAACTGGCGGTGATGGGGCTGGCCGAAGTGCTGCGGCACCTGCCGCGGCTGCTGCGCCTGCGCGCCGCGCTGCGCCGCCGCCTGCTGGCATGGAAGCCGGATGTCTTCATCGGCATCGACGCGCCCGACTTCAACCTCGGGCTGGAACGCAGGCTCAAGCGGGCCGGCATCCGCACGGTGCATTACGTCAGCCCGTCGGTGTGGGCCTGGCGCGAGGGCCGCGCCGCGAAGATCGGCCGCAGCGCCGACCTCGTGCTGTGCCTGTTCCCGATGGAGCCGCCGATCTACGCACGGCACGGCATCGACGCCCGCTTCGTCGGCCATCCGCTCGCCGACGCGATGCCGCTGGAGCCGGACCGAGACGGCGCGCGCGCGCGCCTCGGCGTCGCCGCCGACCGGACGGTGCTGGCGGTGCTGCCGGGCAGCCGGCTGGGCGAGATCGAGCGGCTGTGGCCCGACTTCCTCGAGGCCGCGCGCCTCGTCGCCGGGCGCCTGCCGGGAATGCAGGTGCTGGTGCCGGCGGCGAACCCGGCCTGCCGCGCCGCGATCGAACGGATCCTCGCGGCGGCGCCGCTGGCCGGCGTGCGCGTGCTCGACGGCGAGGCGCATCCGGCGATGACCGCCGCCGACGTCGTGCTGCTGGCGTCGGGCACCGCCGCGCTCGAGGCGATGCTCGCCAAGCGGCCGATGGTGGTCGGTTACCGCATCTCGGCGCTGACCTACCGCATCGTGATGGCGCTCGGCCTGATGAAGGTCAACCGCTACAGCCTGCCGAACGTGCTGGCGAACGAACCGATCGTGCCCGAACTGATGCAGCACGACTGCACGCCGGACAAGCTGGCGGCCGCGGTGCTGGCGTGGTTCGACGACGCCGAGGCGCGGGCGACGCTGCTGCCGCGCTACCGGCAGATCCACCAGTCGCTGCGCAGCGATGGGTCGCGCGGCGCCGCCACGGCCGTCGCGGCCCTGTTGGGGGCACGGTGACGCGGCGCCTGCGCATCGCCGGTGTCGACGAGGCCGGGCGTGGCCCGCTGGCCGGCCCGGTCGCCGTCGCGGCGGTGATCCTGCATCCGGCGCGGCCCATCGACGGCCTCGACGACTCCAAGGTGCTGACCGAAGCGCGACGCGACGCGCTGGCGCCGTTGATCCGCGAGCGCGCACTGGCCTGGCGCGTGGAACTGGTCGACGTCGACGACATCGACCGGCTCAACATCCTGCACGCGACGATGCTCGGCATGGCGCGGGCGGTGTGCGCGCTGGTGCCGGCGGCGGAGCGCGTGCTGGTCGACGGCAACCGGCTGCCGCCCGGGCTGCCGTGCAAGGGGCGGGCGCTGGTCGGCGGCGACGCCCGCGAACCGGCGATCATGGCGGCATCGATCCTGGCCAAGGTCGCGCGCGACGCGGTGATGCGCGATCTCGACGCGCGCCACCCGGGTTACGGTTTTGCACTGCACAAGGGTTACCCGACCCCCGAGCACATCGCCGCGCTGCGCCGGCTGGGTCCGTGCGCGCAGCATCGCCGCAGTTTCGCCCCGGTGCGCGCGAGCATGGAACTCGCGTTCGAATTTGACACCGCCGACGCGCAGGCGTAGACCGTAACCGCATCCCGGTGGATGCGGCTGCGCGCGACGAATGCGCCGACCAGCCGCGCACAGCATCCCCCCGTGGCCGGCGATGGAGGTGCGTCATGCGCCATCCCGCCCCCCTTCCCGCAGGCTCCGCCCTGCCCCTGCGCACGGCACCGCCGTTCGGCGGCCGCAGCCCCGTGCCGCTGTCCCCGTCGGCGATCGCCGACTTCAACAACCTGTTGCACGAGCTGCACCCGGATGCCCCGCACGTGGACGCCGGCGCGCTCGCCAGCGTGGCCCGCTGGCTGCTGGACCTGCCGGCCGACCAGGCCGAGGCGCTGCTGCAGGCGCGCCTGGGCCGGCTGCAGGAACTGCGCGCGCTGTCGGATGACCGAGACTGGGCACTGGAACCGGCGATCGCCCAGCGCATCGGCCGGCTGCTGGCGTACGTCGAGCAGCCGCGCGACCTGATCCCCGACGAGCAGCCGCTCGTGGGCCGCCTCGACGACGCCCTGCTCGTGGAGCTGGCGTGGCCGATGGTCGCCGAGGAACTGGAGGACTTCCGCGACTTCTGCCGGTTCCGCGACGAGTCCGGCGGCCATCCGACGCGCGAACAATGGCTCGCCGCGCGTTTGGAGGAAGGCGCGCTGTGGGAGCAGATGCATCGGGTGCGCCACCAGCATTACGTCGATTACGGTCCGCTCGAGGGCGGGCTGCGCGTGGTCTGAGCCGCGACGCCGTCGCGCGGGGTACGCGGATCCGCGATCGCGATGCCGCGCGGCGGATGTCCCACGGAAGTCATGCCGACTTCCGGGAGTTCCGCGCGCGCGTGCAACCCTTCAGTCTGGTCGCGCATCCGAAAGGATGTGCGCGCACGGCCGGAATGGTTCCGGCGGCGCCGCGCACCCCTGGAGCCGCGATGAACCTCCGCCTGCAAGACGATCCGCTCGCCCTGGCGCTGCCTCCCGAAGCGCAGGCCGGCCGCCGCCGCCTCGTCGGCACCGTCGCGCTCGACGATCCGGCGCTCGACGGTTTCAACGCCCTGCTTTCGCACCTGGATCCTGACGCCCCGCGCGTGAGCGCCGACCAGCTGGTGACCCTGGCCCGCTGGCTGCAGGCGCAGCCGGGCGATCACGCCGAGGCGATCCTCGCCGAGCGCCTCGCGCGCGCGGACCAGCTGCGGCGCATGCTCGACGACGGCGACTGGAGCGTCGATGCGCCCACCCGCCAGCGCGCCCGTCGCCTGCTCGACTACCTGCAGCTGGTCGACGACCTGATTCCGGACGACCAGCCGCTGGTCGGCCAGCTCGACGACGCGCTGCTGGTCGAACTGAGCTGGCACACGTTCCGCGGCGCCGCGGTCGACTACGGCGACTACTGCCGGTTCCGGGCCGACCGGCGTCCGGGCGGCACCGCCGGCGAACGCGTGCTGGCCTGGGAAAACGACTGCCTCGCGCAGGTGGCGCTGCTGGTGCAGCGTCGGCAGGTGCGCGCCCACCGGTACGCGCACGGCGGCGAACTGCCCGAACGATTCCGCGTCGGCTGACGCCGTCGCGCCACCGCCTCTCCGACAGGGCGGGCGGCAAGGTTTGGCAACCAGGGACTGTCAAGCCTTGTCCGCCCCCACCCTCGGGGTAAACTGCCAGCCGGCCCCGCGGTATCCGGCATGGCGCCCAAGTTCGTCCATCTGCATCTGCACAGCGAGTATTCGCTCACCGACTCCACGATCCGGATCCCGGAACTCGTGGGGCGCTGCGCGGCGCTGGGCCTTCCCGCGGTCGCGATCACCGACACCAGCAACCTGTTCGCGCTGGTGAAGTTCTACAAGGCGGCCGAGCCCAAGGGGCTCAAGCCGATCGCCGGTGCCGACCTGTGGATCGCCGGGGATGGTGCGCCGCCGTCGCGGCTGACGCTGCTGTGCCAGGACCGCACCGGCTACCTGGCGTTGTCGCGGCTGATCAGCCGCGCCTTCCTGGAAGGCCACGCCGGCGACTACGTGGCGATCGAGCCCGACTGGCTGCTGGCCGACAGCGACGGCCTGGTGGTGATCGCCGGCCGCCAGAGCCTGCTCGGCCAGGCGCTCGCCGGCGGCCGCCAGGAGCAGGCCGAACGCGTGCTGGCGCAATGGCGCGACGCCTTCCCCGACCGCCTGTACCTGGAGCTGACGCGCACCGGCCGCGACGGCGAGGAGGCGTTCAACACCGCCGCGGTGGCGCTGGCGTCGCGCTTCGACCTGCCGCTGCTGGCCAGCAACGACGTGCGCTTCCTGTCGCGCGACGATTTCGCCTCGCACGAGGCGCGCGTGTGCATCGCCACCGGCCGCGTGCTCGACGATCCGAAGCGGCCGAAGGACTATTCGCCCGAGCAGTACCTCAAGTCGCCCGAGGAGATGGCGGAACTGTTCGCCGACCTGCCCGAGGCGCTCGAGAACACCGTCGAGCTGGCGATGCGCTGCAACCTCGAGCTGAGCCTGGGCAAGTACTACCTGCCCGACTTCCCGGTGCCGCCGGAACACACGCTCGAGAGCTGGATCAGCGCCGAGGCGCACCGCGGCCTCGCCGACCGGCTGGCGCGCTTCGAGCTGGCGCCGGGCCACGACGCCGCCGCCTATCGCGAACGGCTCGACATCGAGCTGGACGTCATCAACCAGATGGGGTTCCCGGGCTACTTCCTGATCGTCGCGGACTTCATCGGCTGGTCCAAGCGCAACGACATCCCGGTCGGACCGGGCCGAGGTTCCGGCGCCGGCTCGCTGGTCGCCTGGGCGCTGGGCATCACCGACCTGGACCCGCTGCGCTACGACCTGCTGTTCGAGCGTTTCCTGAATCCCGAACGCGTGTCGATGCCCGACTTCGACATCGACTTCTGCATGGACCGCCGCGACGAGGTCATCGACTACGTCGGCCGCAAGTACGGCCGCGACAAGGTCAGCCAGATCATCACGTACGGCACGATGGCGGCGAAGGCGGCGGTGCGCGACTGCGGGCGCGTGCTCGGGCATCCGTACGGCTTCGTCGATTCGGTCGCCAAGCTGATCCCCAACACGCTGGGCGTGACGCTCGACGACGCGCTGGGGCTCAGCGAGGCGGCACGCAAGGACAGCGACCTGGCGTCGTCGGAGCTGATCGCGCGTTACCGCGCCGAAGAGGACGTGCGCGACCTGATCGACCTGGCGCGCAGCCTCGAGGACCTGACCCGCAACGCCGGCAAGCACGCCGGCGGCGTCGTGATCGCGCCGACGCCGCTGACCGACTTCAGCCCGCTGTTCGCCGAACACGTCGCCAAGGGCGAGACCGCGAAGTCGGTGGTGACGCAGTTCGACAAGGACGACGTCGAGGCGGTCGGCCTGGTGAAGTTCGACTTCCTCGGCCTGCGCACGCTGACGATCATCGACTGGGCGGTGAAGGCGATCAACGCCCGCCGCGCGCACGCCGGGGTGCCCCCGCTGGAGATCCTGGCGCTGCCGCTCGACGACCCGGACACCTACGCGCTGCTGTCGAAGGGGCAGACCACCGCGGTGTTCCAGTTCGAATCGCGCGGCATGAAGGACTACATCCGCAAGCTGCAGCCCTCGACGTTCGAGGACCTGATCGCGCTCGCGGCGCTGTACCGTCCCGGCCCGCTCGGCGCCGGCATGGTCGACGACTTCATCGACCGCCGCCACGGCCGCGCGCAGGTCAGCTATCCGCATCCGCTGCTCGAACCGATCCTCAAGCCCACCTACGGCGTGATCGTCTACCAGGAACAGGTGATGCAGATCGCCCAGGTCCTGGCCGGCTATTCGCTCGGCGGCGCCGACCTGCTGCGGCGCGCGATGGGCAAGAAGAAGCCCGAGGAGATGGCCAAGGAACGGGTGAAGTTCGAGGCGGGCGCCGAACGCCAGGGCATCGAACCGAAGGTCGCGAGCCCGATCTTCGACCTGATGGAGAAGTTCGCCGACTACGGCTTCAACAAGTCGCACTCGGCCGCCTACGCGCTGGTCGCCTACCAGACGGCGTGGCTGAAGGCGCACCACCCGGCCGAATTCCTCGCGGCGACGCTGTCGTCGGACATGGACAACACCGACAAGGTCGTGACGTTCCTGGACGAGGCGCGCGAGATCGGCCTGAAGGTGCTGCCGCCGGACGTCAACAGTTCCGACTACATGTTCGTCGCCCTCGATGCGAAGACCGTGCGCTACGGCCTGGGTGCGGTGAAGGGCGTCGGCCGCGGCGCCTGCGAATCGATGGTCGAGGCGCGCCGCGCCGGCGGCGAATTCCGCGACCTGCTCGACTTCTGCCAGCGCGTGGACAGCAGCAAGCTCAACCGCCGCGTGCTGGAGGCGCTGGTGAATGCCGGCGCGCTCGATGCGCTGGGCAGCAACCGCGCGTCGCTGATGCTGCAGCTGCCGGAGGTGGTGAAGGCGACCGAGCAGCTCGCGCGAGAGCGCGCCGCCGGCCAGGTGTCGCTGTTCGGCGGCATGGCCGACGCGCCGGCAATCCACCTCGACCTGCCGGAGGCGCCGGACTGGCCGCTGGAAACCAAGCTGCTCGGCGAGCGCGAGACCCTCGGCCACTACCTCAGCGGCCACCCGCTGGATCCGTGGCGGGGCGAACTGCAGTCGCTGGTGGGCGCCACGCTGGCCGACCTGGACAATCTCTGGAGCTCCAAGAAGGACCGCCGCGGCGAGGCGGCCGTCGTGCTGGCCGGCATCGTCTCGGCCGTGCGCCGACGCGGCGACAGCATGGCATTCGTGCGCATCGAGGATGGCCGCGGCCAGCTCGAGGTCGCCTTCTTCCGCGAGGCGTTCGCCGAATCGGGCCACCTGCTGTCGCGCGACCGCATCCTGCTGGTCGAGGGCGGCCTGGCCGAGGACCAGTTCAGCGGCGGCTTCGTTCTGCGCGCCCGGCAGTGCTGGGATTTCCGCCAGTTGTGCGCACAGCACGCGCGCCGTCTCGGGCTGACCGTGGACCTGCGCGCCGCGGGCACCTGGGAGCGCCTGCAGCAGGTGCTGGCCGGCTTCCGGCCCGGCGCCACGCCGCTGCGGCTGGACCTGCTGACGGCGGCGAAGGCGCGCGGCGTCGTCGACATCAACGGCAGCCAGGGCGTGCGGACCGAGCCGGAGCTGATCAGCGCGCTGCGGGCGCTGCCCGGCGTCAGCCAGGTCAGCCTGAGCCTGCACCGGCCCTGGAGCCAGGGCGGCTGAACCGCCGGCCCGGGGGCGTCCGCCGCCCCGGCAACACCGTGGCCGGGGGCCGCCAAGCCGGCTAGACTTCGCGCCTTAGATCCTTTGCTCTAGACGCCGGCCTTCACGCTGGGGCGTCCGACCCGAGTCCACAGAATGAACCCCAACTTCCTCGATTTCGAACAACCCATTGCCGAACTGGATGCCAAGATCCAGGAACTGCGCCGGGCCAGCACCGGCCCCGCGGTCAATATCGAAACCGAGGTGAACGGACTGCAGGAGAAGCTGAAGGTCCGCACCGCCGAGATCTTCAGGGCGCTGACCCCGTGGCAGATCTCGCAGCTGGCCCGGCACCCGCAGCGCCCGTACACCAACGACTACCTGGGCCTGATGTTCGACGAGTTCCACGAACTGGCCGGCGACCGCGCCTTCGCCGACGACGCCGCGATCGTCGGCGGCCTGGCCCGCCTGGACGGCCGCGCCGTGATGGTGATCGGCCAGCAGAAGGGCCGCGACACCAAGGCGAAGATCCGCCGCAACTTCGGCATGCCCCGCCCCGAGGGCTATCGGAAGGCGCTGCGCCTGATGAAGATGGCCGAGCGCTTCAGGCTGCCGCTGTTGACGTTCATCGACACGCCCGGGGCCTACCCCGGCGTCGGCGCCGAGGAGCGCGGCCAGTCCGAGGCGATCGCCCGCAACCTGCTGGAGATGGCCGAGCTGAACGTACCGATCATCTGCACCGTGATCGGCGAGGGCGGCTCCGGCGGTGCGCTGGCGATCGGCGTCGGCGACCGCACGCTGATGCTCGAATACAGCACCTACTCGGTGATCTCGCCGGAAGGCTGCGCCTCGATCCTGTGGAAGTCGGCCGACAAGGCCCGCGACGCCGCCGAGGCCCTGGGCCTGACCGCCAAGCGCCTGCTCGAACACGGCCTGATCGACGTGGTGGTGCCGGAGCCGCTCGGCGGTGCCCACCGGGACCCGGTCGCGATGGCGGCCACGCTCAAGCGGACGCTGCTGGCCGAACTCGCGGCGCTGGAGCGCCTGGACGATGCCGACCGCCTCGACCGCCGCTACCGCCGCCTGCGCAGCTACGGCGCCTACGAGGCCGCCTGATCCGCGTACGCGACCGCATCCGTCGACCCGCCATCCGGCGGGCCGGGACCCAGGGGAGTTGCCGCAATGATCATCAAGCGCGTGGGCGTGGTTTCGATGGGGAAACTGATGGGCCTGCTGTACGCGGGCATCGGCCTGATCCTGGGCGCGTGCTTCGCGCTGTTCAGCCTGCTGGGTGGCGGCGCGATGCTGGCGGCCGGCGGCGAGGAAGGCGCGATGGGCGGCGGCATGATGATGGGGATGGGCGTGGCGGCGATCCTGTTCTTTCCGATCATGTACGGGATCATCGGCTTCATCGGCGGGTTGCTGACCGCCTGGCTGTACAACGTCGCGGCGAAGTTCGCCGGCGGCATCGAGATCGACGTCCAGTAATCCGGCGCGCTTCCCGCGCCACCGGCCGAACGGAGGCGCGATGGAGCTGACATTGCCGGTGGCCCCGGGCGACGCGCCGATCGCCGTCGGTTTCAGCGGCGGCCGCGATTCGACCGTGCTGCTGCACCTGCTCGCCGGCGATGCCGGCGTGCGGGCGCGCGGGCTGCGCGCGCTGCACGTCGACCATGGGCTGCATCCGCGCTCGGCCGAATGGGCGGTGCGTTGCCGCGAAGCCTGCGCCGCGCTCGCCGTGCCGTTCGTGTCGCGGCGGGTGCAGGTCGTGGCGGCCGGCGACGGCCCCGAAGCCGCGGCTCGGGCCGCGCGCCTGGCCGCGTTCGCCGAGTGGCAGGTCCCTGGCGAAACCATCGCGCTGGCGCACCACCGCGACGACCAGGCCGAGACCATGCTGCTGCGCCTGCTGCGCGGCGCCGGCGGCGACGGGCTGGCGGCGATGCGGGCGCGGCGTCCGTTCGGCAGCGGCTGGTTGTGGCGGCCTCTGCTCGCCGTGCCGGCCGCCGACATCGCGGCGTGGGCGCAGGCGCGCGGTCTGCACTGGATCGAGGACCCCTCCAACGACGACACCCGCCTGGACCGCAATTTCATCCGCGCGCGGGTGTTGCCGCTGCTGCGCGAACGCTGGCCGCAGGCTCCCGCGGCGCTGGCGCGCAGCGCCGGGCTGCTGGCGTCGCAGTCGGCGCTGATGGCCGACGAGGACCGGCGGCGTCTCGCGCAGCTCACCGGCGCCGACGAGGCCACCCTGCACCTGCCCGCCCTGCTCGCCCAGCCTCCGGAATGGCGCGACCGCCTGCTGCGCGCCTGGACGGCCGGGCTCGGGCTGCCGCCACTGCCCGGCGGTGCGCTGGCGACGATCCACCGGGAGGTGATCTGCGCGCAGGACGATGCCGACCCGGTGTTCGCCTGGCATGGGGCGCAGCTGCGGCGCTGGCGCGACATGCTCTGGGCCGGCTGGCCGCGGCCGCCGCTGCCGGCCGGCTGGTGCGTCGAATGGGACGGCCTGGCGCCCCTGGAGCTGCCGACGGGCGAGCGGCTGGCGCTGGAGCCGCCGACCGCGTTCGAAGCGCCGCTGCGGCTGCAGGCGCGCGCCGGCGGCGAACGCCTGCGCCTGCCCGGGCGCGACCACCACAGCGAACTCAAGCATGTGCTGCAGGACCTGGGCATCCCGCCATGGCTGCGCGCGCGCCTGCCGCTGCTGTTGGCCGCCGACGGCGAACTGCTGGCAGCCGGCGATGTCGTGGTCTCGGCGCGGCTGCGCGACTGGCTGCAGACACGCGGGAGCCGGTTGCGGCTGCACACCGATTGACCGCCTTCCTCGGCGCCGCGCAGAATCGCGCCATGGCCGCCCAGACCCCCGCTTCGCCGCCGTCCCCCGTCGCCCAGTTCGAGAGTTCGCTCGACGAGCTCGAACAGCTGGTGCAGAAGATGGAAAAGGGCGACCTTTCGCTCGACGATTCGCTGGCCGCGTACGAACGCGGCGTCGGCCTCTACCGGCGCTGCCAGGCGGCGCTGGAACAGGCCGAACTGCGCGTCCGCCTGCTCAGCGATCCGGCCGATCCGGACAGCGACGGCCAGCCGTTCCAGCCCGATGCCCCCTGAGCCCGGCCTGGCGCGCTGGCTGCAGCGCGTCGAGGCGACCCTGGAAGCGGCGTTGCCCGCCGAAGACGCTTCGCCGGTGCGCCTGCACCGGGCGATGCGCCATGCCGTGCTCGGCGGCGGCAAGCGGCTGCGGCCGATGCTGGTCTATGCCGCCGGCGCGGCCACCGGCGCCCCGGAGCCGGTGCTCGACGCGCCGGCCGCGGCGGTCGAGCTGGTGCATGCGTTTTCGCTCGTGCACGACGACCTGCCGGCGATGGATGACGATGCCCTGCGCCGCGGCCGCCCGACCGTGCACGTGGCCTTCGACGAAGCCACCGCGATCCTCGCCGGCGACGCGCTGCAGGCGCTCGCGTTCACCACGCTCGCGCGCGCACCGGCCGCGGCGGCGCTGCGGGTGGCGTGGCTCGATGCGCTCGCCGACGCCACCGGCGCCGGCGGCATGTGCGGCGGCCAGGCGCTCGACATGGACGCGACCGGGCAATCGCTCGCCTACCCCGAACTGCAGCGCCTGCACGCGCTCAAGACCGGCGCGCTGATCCGCTGCGCGGTGCGCATGGGCGCGCTGGCCGGCGGCGCCGACGACACGCTGCTTGCGCGCATGGACGACTACGCGTCGGCGCTCGGCCTCGCGTTCCAGATCCGGGACGACATCCTCGACGTCGAGGGCGACAGCGCCCAGCTCGGCAAGACCGCCGGCAAGGACCAGGCCCAGGCGAAGTCGACGTATCCCGCGCTGCTGGGCATGGACGGCGCGAAGCAGCGCCTGGCGCAGATGGCCGAAAAAACGAAAGCGGCCCTGGGGCCGCTCGATGGACGCGCCGACGGCCTGCGCCGGCTCGCCGAGTTCGCGGTCGCGCGGATCAGCTGACGCCGATCCGCGCGCCGGTGCCGGTCAGTTGACCAGGCGCAGCGTCACCGGGTAGCGGTAGGCGATGCCGTTGTTGGCCTTGATGCCGGCCAGGATGCAGAACACGATGTTGGCGATCATCAGCACCGGGTAGAGCAGGAACCCGATGAACACGAACGTCAGCACGATCGCGGCGATCCACGCCAGGGCCATCGTGATCTGGAAGTTCAGCGCTTCCTTCGACTGGTCGATCAGGAACGACTTCTCGGGCTTGTCCTTGTTGATCAGCCAGATGATCAGCGGAACGATGAAGCCCGCGAGGATCCCCGACAGGTGGGTGATCATCGCCAGCGTCTTGTCTTCCTGCGGCACTTGCACTTCGTTCATTGGTTTCCCCTCGGAGGTGGTGCGGCGGCGCCTTGCTGGCGCGCGGCCCGGTTACTGTCCGGCCTCCCGTGGAACCTGTCAAGGCGAGGTGAAGTCAGCTCTCGCCGGCCACCGTCATGCGCCCGACCAGCAATGAACCGATGCCGATGTGCGAGCGCCGGTCGACGTCGACCCCGACCGCTTCGATCGCCTGGAAGATGTCCTGCAGGCGGCCGGCGATGGTCAGCTCGTCGACCGGGAAGGCGATCTCGCCGTTCTCGATCCAGAACCCGCTGGCGCCTCGCGAATAGTCGCCGGTGACGGTGTTGGCCCCCTGCCCCATCAGGTCGGTGACCAGCAGGCCGCGGCCCATCGCGCGGGCGATCGAATCGCGGTCGCCGGCGTTGGCCGCGACCTCGAGGTTGTGCACGCCGCCGGCATTGCCGGTGCTCTGCAGTCCCAGCTTGCGCGCCGAATAGCTGCCCAGCAGGTACCGGCGCAGCACGCCGTCGGCGACGATCGCCGATTCGGTGGTGGCCACGCCCTCGGCGTCGAAAGATGCCGAGCGCAGGCCGCGCGCCAGGTGCGGTCGTTCGACCACCTGGAACCACGGCGGCAGGATGCGCTCGCCGACCGCATCGACCAGGAAGCTCGCGCGCCGGTACAGCGCGCCGCCGGAGATCGCCCCGAGCAGGTGGCCGACGAAGCTGCGCGCCATTTCCGGCGAGAACAGCACCGGGTAGTCGCCGGTGGCGATCGGGCGCGGGTCGAGCCGCGCCACGGTGCGTTCGGCGGCGCGGCGGCCGACCGCGGCGGGCGACTCCAGGTCGTCCGGCGACAGCCCGCTGGTGTACCAGTGCTCGCGCTGCATCGCGTCGCCCCGCCCGGCGATCAGCGACAACCCCAGCGAATGGCTGGTGCCGCGTTCGGCGCCGACGAATCCGTGGCTGTTGGCGTACACCGACACGCTGTCGCCGCTGTAGGTGGAAGCGCCGTCGGAATTGGCGATGCGCGGGTCGGCGGCGCGGCCCGCGGCCTCGGCCTCGACCGCCAGCGCGATCGCCCGGTCCGCGTCGAGATCCCACGGATGCCAGCCGTCGAAATCGCGCAGGTCGGTCGCCATGCGGTCGGCATCGGCCAGGCCGGCGGCCGGGTCGGCCTCGGTGTGGCGGGCGATCGCGCAGGCCTGCTCGACGGTGGCCTCGAGGCTGCCCGGCTGCAGGTCGGCGGTGCTGGCGCTGCCCTTGCGCTGGCCGAAATAGACCGTGACCGCGACGCCGCGGTCGCGCGTGCGCTCGACGGTCTCGGCTTCGCCCAGCCGCACGTTGACCGACAGGCCGCGGTCCTCGTTCAGCGCCACCTCGGCCTGCGTCGCCCCGCGCGCGGCGCAGCGCTGCAGCACCTCGCGCGCCAGGCCCGACAACTGCTGCAGTCGGTCGGCGGAATCGTCGCGGGGTGTGGCGGGAAGGGTCATGGGCGTATCCTTGCGGCGGACAACGGTGGATGGCGGCGATGCACGAGACGGACGCTCCGGAAGACGAACAGGATTACGGCCCCAGCCGCGGCGAACAGCGCCGGGCGGCGCTGGCGGTGCTCGACCTGGCCCTGCGCCTGGTCGAACAGAGCGAGGCCACCATCGCCCGCATCCCGATGGACGAGGACCTGCGCGAACTGGTGCTGGCCTCGCGCAAGATCACCGCGCAGATCGCCCGCAAGCGGCAGGTGCACTACCTGGCCAAGCACATGCGCCGCGAGGAGGACGCCGCGCTGGAGGCGATCCGCGCCGCGCTCGAGCACGGCAAGGCCGACGGCCGCCGCGAGGCGCAGGCGCTGCACCAGGTCGAATACTGGCGCGACCGGCTGATCGCCGACGGCGACGTCGCGCTCGGCGAACTGCTGCTGGCCCATCCGCATGCCGACCGCCAGCACCTGCGGCAGCTGGCGCGCAACGCCCACCAGGAAAAGCTGAAGAACAAGCCGCCGCATGCGTTCCGCGAGCTCTTCCGCGAACTGCGCGAGCTGCTGGCCGAGCCCGTGGCCGACATCGACGACATCGACCTGCCGGACACCGACGACGACAGCGAACGCTGACGCGGTCACGCGCGGGTACCGCCGACCGTCATCGCGTCGATCTTCAGCGTCGGCTGGCCCACGCCCACCGGCACGCTCTGGCCGTCCTTGCCGCAGATGCCGACACCCTCGTCCAGCGCGAGGTCGCGGCCGACCATCGACACCCGCGTCATCGCCTCCGGGCCGTTGCCGATCAGCGTGGCGCCCTTCACCGGCCGGGTGATCCTGCCATCCTCGATCAGGTACGCCTCGGTCGCCGAGAACACGAACTTGCCGCTGGTGATGTCGACCTGGCCGCCGCCGAAGTTCGGCGCGTACAGGCCCTTCTTCACCGAGGCGATGATCTCGGCGGGGTCGTAGACGCCGGCCAGCATGTAGGTGTTGGTCATGCGCGGCATCGGCAGGTGCGCGAACGATTCGCGGCGACCATTGCCGGTCGGTGCCACGCCGGTGAGGCGGGCATTGAGGGTGTCCTGCAGGTAACCGCGCAGGATGCCGTCCTCGATCAGCGTGGTGCACTGCGTCGGCGTGCCCTCGTCGTCGATGTTGAGCGAGCCGCGGCGGCCGGCGAGCGTGCCGTCGTCGACGATGGTGACGCCCGGCGCGGCGACGCGCTCGCCGATGCGGCCCGAATACACCGATGTGCCCTTGCGGTTGAAGTCGCCTTCCAGCCCGTGCCCGACCGCCTCGTGCAGCAGCACGCCCGGCCAGCCCGGGCCGAGCACCACCGGCAGCGTGCCGGCGGGCGCGTCGACCGCGTCCAGGTTCACCAGCGCCTGTCGCAGCGCCTCCTTCGCCACCGCCTGCGGGCGTCCGCCGGAGAACAGCTCGGCGTACGAGTAGCGGCCGCCGGCGCCGGAATAACCCTGCTCCCGGCGCCCGCCGTCCTCGACGATCACCTGCACGTTGAAGCGCACCAGCGGCCGCACGTCAGACGACAGCACGCCGTCGCTGCGGGCGATCAGCACCGTGTCGACGCCGCCCGACAGGCTGACGATGACCTGCTTCACCCGCGGGTCGGCGGCGCGCACGTACTCGTCGACGGCGCGCAGCGCGGCGATCTTGTCCTCGGCGCCCATGCCGTCGACCGGATCCACCGGCGCGTACAGCTGCCGGCCCGGCACGACGACCCGCTGGCCGCCACCGGCCTGGCGGCCGTCGCGGCTGATCGCCCGCGCGGCGCTGGCCGATTCGAGCAGCGCGTCGGCGCGGATGTCGTCGGAATACGCGAAGCCGGACTTCTCGCCGCTGACCGCCCGCACGCCGACGCCCTGTTCGATCGAATGCGCACCGTCCTTGACGATGCCGTCCTCGATCGTCCAGCTCTCGCGCCGGCTGTGCTGGAAATACAGGTCGCCGTAATCGACGCCGGGACCCATCAGCCGCGAGAACGCCGCATCCAGCCCGTCCAGGCCCAGCCCGCCGGGTGCGAGCAGTCGGGATTGGGCGAGCATCAAGGTATCGGTCATGGGTTTCGGGATCGATCGGGGCGGATGGCGATTGTCTCAGCTTCGTCCGCACGGAACGCTAGCAACGGGTGAACAGGAACGCGCTGGCTCCGTCCGTGCCCCGCCTAGTTCCCCGCCGCCGGCCCCGGTTCGCGGGTTGCCGGCGTCGGCACCGCCTGCGGCGGCCCCTTCTCCACCACCACGACATCGGGTTTCTTCCACGAACCGGTGACGTGGTAGACGGTGCGCGCGGCCTGTTTCAGCGGCCGCTGCAGCACCGCCTGCGCGACCGCGCCGACCGCGGCGCCGACCGGGCCGCCGGCCACCAGCCCGATCGCCGGCAGCACGCCGCCGGCCTTGGGCAGCACCTCGATGCGCTGGTCGTATTCCTCCTTGCGCAGGTCGGTGGCGCCGCTGACGCGGATTTCGGCGGCGGGGCCGTTGATCAGCAGCAGGTCGGTGGTGGCGCGGCCATCGGCGAACACGAACTCGCCGCTCATCGTGTTGAAGCCGAACCCCTTCTCGAAGAAGTCGCTGAAGTCGAGCGTCAGCCGGCGCGGGATCTCGGCCAGGCTGATCAGCCCGAGCACGCGGCCGCTGCCGCCGGGTTCGAGCTCGAGCAGCGAACCCTCGCCGACATCGGCACGCAGCGTGCCCTCGAACCGCGCCAGGCTGAAGGCGCCGGGCGAACCCGGCCAGCGCCCGTCGAGCCGGCCGCGGGTCTTGCCCTCGTCCACCATGCCCTCGAGCCCGAACGCTCCCAGCAGTTCGCCGAGACTGTTGGCGCTGAAGTCGACCTCGAAGCGCGACTGGCTGCGGCCGGCGCCCGCCACCAGCCAGTCGCCGCTGGCCAGCAGTTCCAGCGTCGGCGAACGCGTGCTGAAGCGTTCGACGCGCAGCCCGGCCGGCAGCGGCGACGCCACCAGCTGCGTCCTGCCCAGCGCCAGCGATCCCACGCGCAGGTCCTCGACGTCGAACCGCAGCGGCGGCAGCTTCGACGGATCGTCGCTGCGGCCCGACGCGGCCTCCGCCAGTTGTTCGGGGGTGGGTTCGGGCTTCTCGGGCCAGTACAGGCGTTGGAAGCGGCCGGTGACGCCGGCGGACAGCTCGCGCGGAATCTCGACGCTGCCGGCGATCGCCTCCCCGTCCACCTGCACGCGGGTCACCGTGGCGGCGCGACGCAGCTGCACGCGGGCATCGGCGAACGACGAGCCGAGCAGGTCGAGCGCGTCCACCTGCAGGTCG
Organism: Arenimonas sp.; assembly: GCA_036676665.1. Lineage (GTDB taxonomy): Bacteria > Pseudomonadota > Gammaproteobacteria > Xanthomonadales > Xanthomonadaceae > Arenimonas. The sequence continues at coordinate 25,631 of JAKFCL010000191.1, forward strand.
ACCTCGCGCAGGGCATCGGTGCCTGGCGCGGTCGCGGCGGCCGCGGGCCCGGGCCCGGGCGTCGGCGCCGGCGTGCCGGACGCTGGCGCCGGCGCGGCGACGACGGCGGGGGACGCGGGTGGATCGCCGCCCTTCGCCGCGAAACCGATCCAGCCGGCAGCATCGAGCGTCGCGACGCGGCCACCGACGACGAAGCCCTGCGCCGGCAGCGGGCCCTGGCTGGCGGCCTCGCCGAAGCGGATGCGCCCGGCCATCGAATCGCCGGTGCCGGCCTTGGCGCGCATCGTCATCAGCGTGCCGCCGAGGCTGAGCACGACCTCGCCGTCCTTCAGCGGCAGCGGCGCCTCGAGCCGCAGCGGCATCGGCACCGTGGCGGCCTTCGCCAGCGGCGCCGGCAACGACACCGTGGTGCCGACCAGGTCCGACTCCACGTACAGACGCGACGGCAGCGACGGCCGCCCCCGCACCGCGGCCGGGATGGCGACGCCGATCGTCCACGCGCTGCGCCCGGCGAGCCAGTCGCCGAGCCACAGCAGCGGCGGATGGTGACCCAGCAGCAGCTTCGGCGGCAGCTCGCCCTGCAGGCTCGCGACGGCCGCGAGCGCCGGGTCGCCGGTGTACGGCGCCCCGACCTTGAGGGAGAACTTCGCCGGCTCGCCGTCGATGGCGATGTCGAGCGATTCGGCGGCGAAACCGTCCTGGCTGAACCGGGTGCTGCCGCGCACGTCGGTGAAATCCAGGTCCCAGCGCGGATCGACGAGGTGGGCGCCGAGCAGTTCGAGCGTGCCGTCGATGCGGTTGGGGCCGAGCCGCGCCGCCAACGGCAGCGTCAGGTCCAGCGCCACCTGCGCCGGGCCCTCGACGGTGGCTTTCGCGAGGTGCTCCTCGAACGTCCTGCGCAGCGGGCTTTCGAGCAGCAGCCGGCGCAGCGTGGCGCCGTCGGCCGCCGAGTCGATCGCCAGCGCCAGGATCGGATCGGCGAAGTCCGGGATCGCGCCGTCGACATGATCCACCTCGTTGCCCAGGATCGCGCCGCTGCCCGCCAGCGCCATGCCCGGCCCGTCGAACGAAACGTCGAGCTCCAGGCGTTCGGCCGGCGGCCATTCCTTGTGGAAGGCGACGGTGGCACCGGTGACCCGCGCCCGCGCGTCGAAGCGGCCGCTGCCGTTGCGGAACGGCCAGGCATCCAAGTCGCCGGCGAGCACCGCGCGGCCGTCGACGACCTCGCCCTGCTGCAGGGCGCGGTCGAGCCAGTCGATCGTCGCCGGCGGCATCTTGCCCACGACCCAGAACCGGCCCGCACCCGCCACCTGCGCCGGGTCCACCGCCGCCGCCAGGTCCAGCCGCGGCTTGCTGCCGTCGCCCTGGAACTGCAGTTCGGCGCGCAGCGTCGTGCCGAAACCGTCGCCGCGCACGCGCAGCCCGCCCGCGCCGGCGGTCCAGCCGACGCCATCGCGCCACCAGCCCAGCGTGCCGTCCAGGCGCAGGTCCAGCGGCTGCCGGAATCCGCTCCATTCGAAGCGCGCGGGCGCGCCGTCGAGCGCCAGGACGCCACCGTCCTGGTCGAACGACGCGGCGCCGCCCAGACCCTGCAGACCGGGGCCGCGGGCGTGCGCGCTCCAGCCGACCGCCGCGAAATACGCCGCGCCGGACCAGTCGCCCTTGCGGCCGGAAACGCCGAGCGAACGGATCTCGCCATCGGGCGCGGCATCGTGCAGCCAGCGCCGCAGCCCGGCCGGCACGACGTCGGCGAGGGTCGCCAGCGCCCGCGCCGGTGCCAGGTCGATCCGGCGGGCCTGCAGTGCGAACGTGTCGCCGCCGGCGGCCCAGACACCGTCGAGGCTGCGCGCGGCATCCTCGCCGGGTTGCCGGAACCGCAGCCGCGGCGCATGCAGCTGCCAGCCGTCGCCGTCGGCATCCACCTGCCAGCGCGCCAGCACGCTCGCCGCCTCGAACGCCACCGGCGGCGACACGACGCGGCCATCGCCCTCGTCGCGCCACGGCTTCACCGCCACCAGCGCCAGCGGCGCGAACTCCGCCTCGCTGCGCACGTCCATCACCCGCTGCCCGTCGATGCGCGCCCACAGGTCGAGCTTGCCGCTGCCGGCCATCACCAGGCCGCTGCCGGCCAGCAGCGGCGACCACTGCGCCAGCCGCAGGTCCTCGCCCCCGGCCCACAGCTGGCCGGACCAGTCGCCACGGCGCAGGTCGGCGACCGCGGTGACCGGCGCGCTGCCGTGTTTGGCCCAGGCGCGCACGCCGGCGCGCAGCTGGTCGCCGGTGACGCGCAGGCGCAGGTCGACCCGCGGCAACGCCACGGCCACCTTCAGCGACGGCGCGCGGATCGACAGCCGCGCATGTTCGATCTGCAGTTCGCCGAGGCGTTCGAGCGTGTCCAGCGGGTCGACGCCGGGAACCTCCTTGAACGGCAGGCCGGCCAGCCGCCAGCGGCGGTCGGCGCCCTGCTCGAGCACCAGCGACAGGTCGCGCACCTTGAGTTCGGTCAGCGGCTCGCCGGGCAGCAGCCCCGAATAGACCGCGATCAGCAGTTCGGCCTTGCCGATGTCGAGCGCGCGCGCGCCGGTGCCGATGCGCAGGTCGTCGAGGGTGAAACGCGGGCCGCGGCCGGTCCACTCGCCGACCGCGCGGCTGAACGTCACCGGCTCTCCGACCCGCTCGGTGAGCCATTGCGCGACGCGCTGCGGGTGCCGTTCGACCAGCGGCAGCAGCTGGTTGAGCGCGCCGACCATCGTCGCCAGCAGGATCAGCACCACCAGCGCGCCGTAGCCGATGACGCGGCGCGTGTGGCGGATCCGTCGGCGCAGCGGCGTCGTCATGGCTGCGGCGTCAGAGCAGCACCACGTCGTACTGTTCCTGCGCGTACTGGTCGTCGGCCTGGAAGCGGATGGACTTGCCGAGGAATTCCTCGAGCTCGGCCACCGCCGCCGATTCCTCCTCGGTGATCTTGCCCACCACCTTCGGCGAGGCGATCACCAGCAGCTGCGAGGCCTCGAACTGGCGGACGGCGCGGGTGATCTCGCGGAAGATCTCGTAGGTCAGCGTCTCGGCGGTCTTGAGGGTGCCGCGGCCGCCGCATTCGTGGCACGGCTCGCACAGCTGCCGCTCCAGGCTGTCGGTGGTGCGCTTGCGGGTCATCTCCACCAGCCCCAGCGGCGAGAAGTCGTGCACCGACGTGCGCGCGTGGTCGTGCGACAGGCCCTTCTCGAGCGTGCGCAGCACCTGCCGCTTGTGCTCGTCGTCGGTCATGTCGATGAAGTCGATGATGATGATGCCGCCGAGGTTGCGCAGGCGCAGCTGGCGCGCCACCGCCTGCGCGGCCTCGAGGTTGGTGCGGTACACCGTTTCCTCGAGGTTGCGCTGGCCGAGGAACGAGCCGGTGTTGACGTCCACCGTCGCCATCGCCTCGGTCTGGTCGATGATCAGGTGCCCGCCGGATTTCAGCGGCACCTGTTTCTGCATCGCCTTCAGGATCTCGTCCTCGACGCCGTACAGGTCGAAGATCGGCCGCTCGCCGGCGTAGTGTTCGATGCGTTCGGCCAGGCCGGGCATGAACTGCTGCGCGAATGCCGTCAGCCGCTCGAACGCCTCGCGCGAATCCACCCGCACCTTGTCGACGTCCTTGCGCATCAGGTCGCGCACGGCCCGCAGCGGCAGCGACAGGTCCTCGTAGACCTGCTGTCCGACCTTCGTGGTCGTCATCGCCGCGCGGATCACGTCCCAGGCGCGGCGCAGGTAGGCGACGTCGTCGGCGAGTGCCTCGTTGGGCTGCGCCTCGGCGTTGGTGCGGACGATGTAGCCCTGGCCGGAACCGTTCGCCAGCTCGGCCATCAGCGCCTTCAGCCGGGCCCGCTCGCCCTCGTCCTCGATGCGTGCCGACACGCCCAGCACGCGCGAATGCGGCAGGAACACCAGGTAGCGCGACGGAATGCTCAGCTGGGTAGTGAGCCGCGCTCCCTTGGTGCCGATCGGGTCCTTGACCACCTGCACGACGATCTCCTGGCCCTCCTGCACCAGCGACGAGATCGACGGCGTCGGCCCCGACGGCAGCGGCGGTGCATCGACGCCCTCGCCCAGCTGCGCCTGCGGCTTGAGGATGTCGGATGCGTGCAGGAACGCGGCGCGTTCCAGCCCGATCTCGACGAACGCCGCCTGCATGCCCGGCATCACCCGCTGCACGCGACCCTTGTAGATGTTGCCGACCACCCCGCGGCGCGACGCGCGCTCGATGTGCAGTTCCTGCAGCATGCCGTTCTCGACCACCGCGACGCGGGTCTCGCGCGGGGTGACGTTGATCAGAATTTCCTCGGACACGATATCCCCGGGCGGTCAGGCGAAAAGGCCGAACCCGCGCAGCAGCCGCGCGGTCTCGTGCATGGGCAGACCCATCACCCCGGAGTGGCTTCCGGACAGGTGGGAAACGAAGGCGGCGGCACGGCCCTGGATGCCGTAGGCGCCGGCCTTGCCGCGCCACTCGCCGGTCTCCAGGTACGCATCGAGCTGCGCGTCGGTCATCGCCGCGAACTCGACGTCCGACACGCTGGTGGCGTGCAGCTCGCGGCCGGCACTGACGGCCCAGACCGTCGAGATCACCCGGTGCGTTCGCCCGGCCAGCGACGCCAGCATGCGGGCGGCATCGGCGGCATCGGCGGGCTTGCCGTAGACGGTGTCGGCGAGCACGACTTCGGTGTCGGCACCCAGCACCACGGCGCCGGGGCTGCCGACCACCCGCAGCAGGCCGGCACCGGCCTTCTCGCGGGCGACGCGGCTGACGTAGGCATCGGGGGGTTCGCCGGGTTCGCGCCGTTCGGGAACATCGACATCCAGCAGTCCGAACGGCACGCCCAGCTGGGCGAGCAGCTCCCGGCGGCGGGGCGATTGCGAGGCGAGGTAGAGCATCCGGCAAGGATAGCCGTTGCCCTGTGTTGCCGGCATCATCGCCGCGCCGTCGGTGGGCCCTGCTTCAGGCGCGATGGTAGGGGTGGTTGGCCAGCAGGCTCGCGGCGCGATACAGCTGTTCGGCCAGCAGCAGCCGCACCAGCATGTGCGGCAGCGTCAGCGGTCCCAGCGACCAGGACTCGTGCGCGGCCGCCAGCACGTCGGGCGAATGCCCTTCGGGACCGCCAACGAGGAACGCCAGGTCCTGGCCCTGCTGCCGCCAGTGTTCCAGGCGTTTCGCCAGGTCTTCGGAAGACCATGCCCGGCCGCGGCCATCGAGAGTCACGAGGTGGGCGCCACGTGGCAGCGCCGCGAGCACGCGCGCGCCTTCGTCGAGGGTGGCGCGCTGGGCGTCGCGGCCCTTGCCGCGCAGGCCGGGCGCCACCTCGACGAGCTCCAGAGGCAGCCAGTGCGAAAGACGCTTCTGGTATTCGGCGAAGCCCTCGGCGACCCAGCCGGGAGCCTTTTCGCCGACGGCGATCAGTTTGGCTTTCATGGGCTTCTTCGAGGCAAAGGCCAGCTTCCAGCTCTAGCTTCTACTGGAAGCTGGGTTGTAGAAGCCAGAAGCCGGGTTTTCCCGCTTCAGGGCGCCGCGGGAGCTTCCGGCGGCTGGTCGCCGACCGTCCACAGGCGTTCGAGGGCGTAGAACTCGCGGACGCGCGGCAGCATCACGTGCACGATCACGTCGCCGAGGTCCACGAGCACCCATTCGGCCTCGCGTTCGCCTTCGACGCCCAGCGGCATCACGCCGCACTTCTTCGCGAAGCGCACCACTTCGTCGGCGACCGACTTCACGTGCCGCGTCGACGTGCCCGACACCACCACCAGGTAGTCGGCGATGCTGGTCTTGCCGCGCACATCGATCTCGACGGCATCCTTGGCCTTCATTTCCTCGAGCGCGGCGTGGACCTGTTCGAGAAGGGCCTCCGGCGTGGGCGCCGGGTCGGGCATGCGGGTCTTGATGACGTGGGCCTGGGTGGTCAAAGGGCAGCTCGGGTGTGGAAGACGGCCCGGATTATACGCCGGGGGGACGTGCACCGCCGGTGTACAGGCCATGGCGGGCGATATAGGCGGCCACGGCGGGGGCCAGCCAGTCGCCCGCGGGCTCGCCGGCGAGCAGTGCCCGGCGCAGCCGCGTCGACGTGGCCGGATGCGGCGGCATCGCCAGCACGTGCACCCGTCCTGCGGCCGATGCGCACAGATCCTCCGCGCCGGCGGTCCAGCGGCCGGTGCAGGCGTCCGCCAGCTCGGCCGGCAGCGGTTCCAGCGCGTGTCCGGGCCGCACCGCGACCACCAGGTGGGCGAGCGCGAACAGCTCCCGCCAGCGGTGCCAGGACGGCAGTCCGCGGAAGGCGTCGGCTCCCAGCAACCAGGCCAGCGGCGTCGAGGCGCCGAGTTCGCCGCGCAGGCCCTCCAGCGTGACGACCGTCCAGGAAGGCTCGGCCCGGTCCAGTTCACGGCGGTCGACGACCAGGCCGGGCGTCCCGGCGATCGCCAGCTCGAGCATCTCGGCCCGCTGCACCGCGTCGGCGCCGGGGGCGGCCCGGTGCGGCGGGTCGGCGGCCGGCACGAAACGAATCTGCGTCCCGAGGGCATCCCGGGCCGCGAGGGCGACCGCCAGGTGGCCGGCATGGACCGGATCGAAGGTGCCGCCGTAGTAGACGGCCAGCGTCACGAGGCCAGCAGCCGCCGCGCCTTCGGATCGGCGATCGCGACCAGCAGCCGTTCCAGCAGCAGCCACGGGTCGCCATCGCCGCGACCCTTGGCCGTGCGGTCGATGCGGCCGCATTCGGCGACGAATGTTTCCCAGCGCGACGGCGGATGCCGCTCGGCGGCACGCCGGTAGGTGGCCTGCTTGCTTTCCCAGATACCGGCCTGGCGCATCGCGGCCATGATGTTGCCGCCCTCGGCGGCCCGCGCGAGC
>JAKFCL010000192.1:0-5941 GCA_036676665.1 Arenimonas sp.
TCGCCGGTCTGCATCCGCCGCGACGGCAGCTACCAGAGCGTCAACACCCGCGGCCTGTACCCGGGCGGCGAAGGCGCGGGGTATGCGGGCGGCATCCTGTCCGCCGCGGTCGACGGCATCCGGATCGCCGAGGCGGTCGGCCGCGACCTGCTCGGCCTCGCGCCGGCGGCTGGCGCGGCCGGCAGCTCCGCGCCGGCCTCGGGATTCGATGCCGGCGGCTGATCGCCGGCCGCAGATCCGCGACGGTCAATCCGGCGCGACGATCCGGATGCTGCTGACGCGATCGCTTTCGTCGAAGCCGATCAGCAGCCAGTTGTTGTCTACCAGGAAGAACCCGAGGCCACGGCCGAGCGGATAGGCAATTTCCCCGTCGCCGAACCAGTCGGATTCCATCGGATGGCCGAGTAAGGCCACCACTTCCAGACGCTCATTCCCCCGCATCGCCTGGGTCCCGATGAGCCAGAGGGCCATCCGTTGCCGGCGCAACCAGACGTCGTCCTGCTCGTCCGCGAGCGTGCTCCAAAGCTCGCGATCGAAGGGCCTGGGCCCCATGACCGCCAGCGAGACCATTGCGAGAGCCAGCACGAAGCAAGGCCCCCACAACACACGGCGTGCGTCGAAGGGCGCGGAAGCGACACCCGCCGGAAGGTTCCGTCGACGAAGCCAGATCAGGAGGCCGTAGGGCACGAGCGCGGGGATGCCGAGGACGTTGGCGGCCAGGTGCTTGCCCGAGTATCCGAGAGGAAAATAGCTTCCGATCCAGACGGCCAGCACGCCGATGCCGACCATCGCCGCACCGGCATGCATCGCTCCGAGCGTCCAGGCCGAAAGCGAGGTGATTCCCGCGATGCCGTCGCGGTGAAACCGGTATGCCGCTGTCGTCGTCGCGGCCAGCGCGACCAGCGCGACGACCACCTGGAGCACGGACAGCATGCCGACGGGCGAACTCTGGCTGACCATCATCAAGGTGATGAGGAGCCCGAGCAGCGCGATCAACAGGGAGGGAAGCAGGACCAGCACCGCCGCCGCGCCGACCAGAAGGCGCACGTGCCGGAAATGGTCGGTCGGGGCCGCCTCCACGCGCCCGGCATCCGTCACTCGACGGTGACGGATTTCGCCAGGTTGCGGGGCTGGTCGACGTCGGTGCCGCGCAGCACGGCGACGTGGTAGCTGAGCAGCTGCAGCGGGATCGTCGACACCACCGGCGCGGCGATCTCGCCGGCGGCCGGCAGCAGGACCACGTGGGCGGCGTCCAGGCCATGGGCGACGGTTTCGTCGACGAACGCGTACAGCTCGCCGCCACGCGCGCGCACTTCCTCGAGGTTGGACTTGAGCTTGTCGATCAGGCGGTCGTTCGGGGCGATCGCGATCACCGGCATGTCTTCGTCCACCAGCGCCAGCGGGCCGTGCTTGAGCTCGCCGGCGGCGTAGGCCTCGGCGTGGATGTAGCTGATCTCCTTGAGCTTGAGCGCGCCCTCCATCGCCACCGGCCAGTGGGTGCCGCGGCCGAGGAACAGTGCGTGGTTCTTGTTCGTGAAGCGCTCCGCGAGCGCCTTGATCTGCGCATCGAGCTTCAGCGTCTCGACGATCAGCCCGGGCAGCTGCTCGAGCTGGGCGACGCCGTCGGCGTAGCGGGCCGGGTCCAGGCCCTTGGCGCGCGCCAGTTCCAGCGCGAACAACGCCAGCGCGACCAGCTGCGTGGTGAACGCCTTGGTCGACGCGACGCCGATCTCCGGGCCGGCGCGGGTCATCAGCACCAGCGCCGATTCGCGCACGATCGACGATTCCGGCACATTGCAGACCGCCATGCGCGCCAGGTACGGCATCTGCTTGGACAGCTTGATCGCGGCCAGCGTGTCGGCGGTTTCGCCGGATTGCGAGATCGTCAGGAACAGGGTGCCTTCGCTGACGACCGGATCGCGGTAGCGGTACTCGCTGGCGATCTCGGCGGTGCACGGCACCCCGGCCAACTGTTCGATCCAGTACCGCGCGACCAGGCCGGCGTGGTAGCTGGTGCCGCAGGCGATGATGTGCACGGCCTTGGTCGCCGCCAGCAGCGCCTCGGCATCGACGCCGAAGATCTGCGTCAGGATCTTCCCGCCATGGATGCGGCCTTCGAGCGTGTCGGCGACGGCCTGCGGCTGCTCGTGGATCTCCTTGAGCATGTAGTGGGCGTAGTCGCCCCGCTGGACCGCGTCGGCGCTGAAATGCGATTCGCGCACCGGCCGCTCGACAGCCGTGCCGTGCTCGTCGAACACCTCGACGCTGTCGCGGGTGATGCGCACCACGTCGCCTTCCTCGAGATAGAGGAAACGCCGGGTCAGCGGCAGCAGCGCGTGCACGTCCGAGGCGATGTACTGTTCGCCGTCACCGAGGCCGGCGATCAGCGGCGCGCCGTAGCGGGCGCCGACCACGACGTCCGGTTCGCGCGCCGACACCACCGCGATCGCGTAGGCGCCGTGCAGGCGCTTGACGGTGTCCTGCACCGCCCCCAGCAGGTCCAGCCCGCCGCGCTGGGCGCGTTCGAGCAGGTGGGCGATCACCTCGGTGTCGGTCTGCGACGTGAACTCGTATCCCTGCGCGCGCAGTTCGTCGCGCAGCGCCGCATGGTTCTCGATGATCCCGTTGTGCACCACGCTGACCGGGCCGGACACGTGCGGATGCGCGTTGCCTTCGCTGGGCACGCCGTGGGTGGCCCAGCGCGTGTGGGCGATGCCGCAGTGGCCGTCGAGGCCGGTTTCGCTCTGCAGCGCCTGCAGGTCGCGCACCTTGCCCTTGGCGCGCAGGCGGGCGATGCCGTCGCCCTGCACCATCGCGACGCCGGCGGAGTCGTAGCCGCGGTATTCGAGCGCGCCGAGGCCGGCAATCAGGTGCTGGACGATGTTGCGCTGGGCGCTGATGCCGACGATGCCGCACATGGGGTCTGATTCCACTTGAACGAGTGCGCCAGTTTAACGGAACGCCCCCGGCGCGGAGCCGACCTTCCGGGGCAGGAATGTGACGATCCGCGGGCAGCGGCGGCCCGGCGTCCGCACGGGCGCGGCCGGACGCCCGCCGGACAGCGGACACCCGGCGAACACCCTTTGCAATCAACGGCTTGCGGCTGGCACGTCTCGTGCATTGGTTTCCCCGACCTCCGCAAAGGCCTGCCCGATGATCCGCGACACCTCCGCCCAGGACACCCGCATCGCCCCGACGCAGACCGACGCGTCCGCGAAGCGCCGGCCGCTGCTGATCGCCAGCGGCGCGATCATGCTGGCGGTGATGCTCGGCTGGGGCCTGATGGGCTGGGCCGGCAGCTCGCGTGCCGTGTCGGTCGAACGCCTGCGCTTCGGCGACGTCGGCCGCGGCACGCTGGTGCGCGACGCCGCCGTCAACGGCCGCGTCGTCGCCGCCGTCAGCCCGACCCTGTACGCGCCGGCCGGCGGCACCGTGACGCTGAAGATCAAGGCCGGCGACACCGTCGAGAAAGGCGCCGTGATGGCCGTCATCGACTCGCCGGAACTGCAGAACGAGCTGCAGCGCGAACGGGCGACGCTGGCCCAGCTCGAGGCCGAAGTCTCGCGCCAGCGCATCCTGGCGCAGAAGGCGAGCCTGCTGGCGCGCCGCGACGCCGACGACGCCGAGGTCACCCGCACCGCCGCGCTGCGCGACCTGCAGCGGGCCGAGCGCGGGTTCGAGCTCGGCGCGATCGCCGAGGTCGAGTACCTGCGCGCGAAGGACGCGATGGCCAGCGCCGAGATTCGGGCGAAACACGCCGGGTCCGCCGCGGGCCTGGAAACCCGCGATGTCGCGCTGGCGCTGGAAACCCAGCAGCAGATGCTCGAGCGCCAGCGCCTGGTGGCGAAGAACCTGGAACGCCGCGTCGACGAGCTGAACGTGCGCGCGCCGGTCGACGGCATCATCGGCACGCTCAACGTCGCCGATCGCGCCGTCGTCGTCGCCAACACGGCGTTGATGACGGTGGTCGACCTGTCGCAGCTGGAAGTGGAACTGTCGATCGCGGAAACCTACGCCGAGGACCTGGGCCTGGGCATGTCCGCCGAGGTCCGCATCGGCGCGGTCAACGCCACCGGCAAGATCTCGGCGATCTCGCCCGAAGTCGTCAACAGCCAGGTGCTGGCGCGCGTGCGCTTCGACGGCGAACAGCCGCCGGGCCTGCGCCAGAACCAGCGGGTGTCCGCCCGCGTGCTGTTCGAGGAGAAGCCCGACGCGCTGATGGTGCAGCGGGGGCCGTTCCTCGAGGCGCAGGGCGGCCGCTTCGCCTACGTGGTGGTCGACGGCGTCGCCGAGCGCCGGCCGATCCGCATCGGCGCCACCAGCGTCGGCGCGGTCGAGATCCTGGAAGGCCTGCAGCCGGGCGACCGCGTCGTGATCGCCGGCACCGACTATTTCGAAGACGCCGAGCGCGTCGCCATCAACGACTGAACCCCCTTCCACGAAAGCAGAACGAGGAACGCCCGCCATGATGCGCATGAACAACCTGAGCAAGGTCTACCGCACCCACATGATCGAGACGCACGCGCTGCGCGGCTTCGACATCCACGTGAAGGAAGGCGAATTCGTCGCGGTGACCGGCCCGTCGGGTTCGGGCAAGACCACGTTCCTGAACATCGCCGGCCTGCTGGAGGAATTCAGCGGCGGCGAGTACTGGCTCGACGGCGTCGACGTGCGCGGGCTGGACGACAACAAGCGCTCGAAGCTGCGCAACGAGAAGCTCGGTTTCATTTTCCAGGGCTTCAACCTGATCCCCGACCTGAACCTGTTCGACAACGTCGACGTGCCGCTGCGCTACCGCGGCTTCTCGGCCGCCGAGCGCAAGAGCCGGATCGAGAACGCGCTGGGCCAGGTCGGGCTGGCGTCGCGGCAGAAGCACTTCCCGGCGGAACTGTCCGGCGGCCAGCAGCAGCGCGTGGCGATCGCCCGCGCGCTCGCCGGCTCGCCCAAGCTGCTCCTCGCCGACGAACCGACCGGCAACCTGGACTCGCAGATGGCGCGCGGCGTGATGGAACTGCTCGAGGAGATCAACGCCGGCGGCACGACGATCCTGATGGTCACGCACGACCCGGAACTCGCCGCGCGCGCCCACCGCAACGTGCACATCATCGACGGCCAGGTGTCGGACCTGACCCACGAGACCGCCCGCAGCCTCGCCGCCGCGGTCGCCAGCAGCGCCACCGTCTGAGGAGCGCGCCATGTTCAGCTACTACCTCGCGCTGGGCTTCCGCAGCCTGCGCCGCAATCCGGTCCTGACGGTGCTGATGGTGCTGACCCTGTCGGTCGGCGTCGCCGCCAGCATGACCACGCTGACGATCCTCAAGGGGATGTCCGGCGATCCGATCCCGCAGAAGAGCGACCGCCTGTTCGTGCCGCTGCTCGACAACAACCCGGCCGACGCGCAGCCGGGCCAGTCGGCCAACCCCGACGCGATCCAGGGCGAGCCGCCCGAGCAGATGACGTACATCGACACGATGAACCTGTGGGAGGCCGGCAAGGGCCTGCGGCAGACGCCGGTGTACGGCCTGGGCCCGGCGATCGATTCCGGCCGCCCCGACCTGCCGCCGTTCTTCGGCGAGGGCCTCGCCGTGGGCCGCGACTTCTTCCCGATGTTCGACGTGCCGTTCCTGCACGGCCAGGCGTGGAGCGCCGAGGAGGACGCGAAGGGCGCGTCGGTGGTCGTGATCAGCCGCAGCCTCAGTGAGCGCCTGTTCGGCGAGGGCGAGAATCCGGTCGGCAGGGACGTGCGCATCAGCGATGCCGACTACCAGATCGTCGGCGTGATCGACACGTGGGAGCCGCTGCCGAAGTTCTACCGCATCGTCGGCGCGAGCAGCTTCGACACGACCGAGGACGTGTTCCTGCCGATTCGCACCGCGGTCGCCCGCGAGGTGAACCACAACGGCAACATGAACTGCAGCGCCGCGCCGCCGGAGCCCGGCTT
>JAKFCL010000193.1:0-4447 GCA_036676665.1 Arenimonas sp.
CTCAAGCGGGTGTCGCCGATGCCCACCGGCGCATACTTCTTCGCGAAGATCGCGATGAGCATGGCGTTCGCGCTGGCGGTGGTGGGGCTGCTGTCGATCTGCGCGTTCGCCTTCGGCGGCGTCGACATCGGCGTCGGCACCTGGCTGAGACTGGTGGCGGTGCTGCTGCTGGGCACGCTGCCGTTCTGCGCGCTCGGCCTGTTCATCGGCACGCTGGTGAAGGGCCAGGCGGCCGTGGCGATCGTCAACCTGGTGTACCTGCCGATGGCGCTGCTGTCGGGACTTTGGCTGCCGCTGGTGGTGTTCCCGCCGCTGATCCAGAAGCTGGCGGTGGTCTGGCCGGCGTACCACCTGGGGCAGATGGCGCTGGGCGTGATCGGCCAGGTGGCCGGTGTGGACTACGCGATGCACGCGGCGACGCTGCTGGCCACCACCGTGCTGTTCCTGTCGCTGGCCGCGCTGCGGCTGCGCGACCGCTGAGGCCGGGGCGCGTCCGCGTGCGGACGCGACCGGGTCGAAATCCGTTAAGGTCGCCGCAATTCCGGAGGCATCGTGGCCGCACGCGACACCCGCACCGAACCGTTCGACGACCCGATGGGGCGGCCCGGCATCGCGCTGGCCTACCTGCTGTTCGTGTTCCTGCCGCTGGCGTTCTGGCCGCGACCGCCGCTGCAGGCGTTCGTCGCCAGCGTGGTCGCGGTGGTCGTGTTCCTGCCGCTGCACTTCGCCTATTACCGCGGCGCCGGGCGCGGGCGGAACCTGCTGATCGCCGCCGTCGCCGCGCTCGGATTCGCGCTGATCCCGTTCAACCCGGGCGGCAACACGTTCCTGATCTACGCGATGGTGATGGCTGCCAGCGTGCTGGCGCCGCGCCGCGCGGCCGCGCTGTCGGCGCTGCTGATGCTGGCGATGGCGGTGGAGTTCTTCGTGGTGATGCCGTCGCTCGAGCTCGCCGCCGGCTACAGCGCGATGGTGGTGCTGATCGGCAGCCTGGTCGTGGCCAGCGTGCTGGTCGCCCGCGCCCGCGCCCGCCACGACGCCGAACTGCGCCTGACCCGCGACGAGGTCGCCCGGCTGGCGGCGATGGCCGAACGCGAGCGCATCGGCCGCGACCTGCACGACCTGCTCGGGCACACGCTGTCGCTGGTCGCGCTTAAGAGCGAACTGGCCGGCCGCCTGATCGAGCGCGACCCGGCCGCGGCGCGGCAGCAGATCGGCGAGGTCGAGACGGTCGCGCGGCAGGCGCTCGCGCAGGTGCGCGAAGCGGTCGCCGGCATCCGCGCCACCGGCCTGGAGGCCGAGTTGGCGGCGGCGCGCCTGGCGCTGCTGTCGGCGGAGATCCACCTCGACCAGCGCCTCGCGCCGATCGCGCTGACGCCGGCGGCCGAGTCGGTGCTGGCGATGGGCCTGCGCGAGGCGGTCACCAACATCCTGCGCCACGCCGGCGCGAGCCGCGTCGACGTGGAGCTGACGCTGGTCGACGGCGAGCCGGTGCTGAGCGTCGGCGACGACGGCCGCGGCGGCATCCAGCGCGCCGGCCACGGCCTGGACGGCATGCGCGAGCGCCTGTCCGGCATCGGCGGCCGGCTCGAGGTCGACAGCCCGCCCGCCGGGGGCACCCGGCTCCGGCTGGTCCTGCCGCGGCCGGCGCTGGCGGAGCCGGCGCGATGATCCGGATCGTGCTCGCCGAGGACCAGGCGATGGTGCGCGGCGCGCTCGCGGCGTTGCTCGGGCTCGAGGGCGACCTGCAGATCGTCGCCCAGGCCGGCGACGGCGATGCCGCCTGGCGCGAAGTCGCCGTGCACGCGCCCGACCTGCTGGTCACCGACATCGAGATGCCGGGCCTGACCGGCCTGGACCTGGCGCTGAAGGTGCAGGGGGCGGGCCTGTCGACGCGGGTGGTGATCCTGACGACGTTCGCGCGCGCCGGCTACCTGCGGCGCGCGCTCGACGCCGGCGTGCGCGGATACCTGCTCAAGGACGCGCCGGCGGCGCAGCTGGCCGAGGCGCTGCGGCAGGTGCATGCCGGCGGCCGCGCGATCGACCCGCAGCTGGCAGTGGCCGCGTGGGGCGAACAGGACCCGCTGACCGAACGCGAGCGGCAGGTGCTGCGGCTGGCGGGCGAGGGCGTCAAGAGCGCCGAGATCGGCGAGCGCCTGCATCTGTCCCAGGGCACGGTGCGCAACTACCTGTCCGAGGCGATCGGCAAGCTCGGCGCCGAGAACCGCATCGAGGCGTACCGGCTCGCGCGGGCCAAGGGCTGGCTCTGAACGGCTGCCTTTGGGGCGATAATGCGCGCCCCGCCAAGCCCGCCCGCCCGTGAAGAAGAGCGATTTCCATTACGACCTGCCGCCCGAGCTGATCGCCCAGGCGCCGCTGGCCGAGCGTTCGGCGAGCCGCCTGCTGGTGGTGCCGGCGGACGCGCCGCCGTACGGCGACCGGCAGATGCGCGACCTGCCCGAGTTTCTGCGGGCCGGCGACCTGCTGGTGTTCAACGACACCCGGGTGATCCCGGCGCGCCTGCACGGCACGAAGGAAAGCGGCGGTCGGGTCGAGATCCTGCTCGAACGGCTGACCGGCGCGCACGAGGCGCTGGCGCAGGTCGGCGCCAGCAAGTCGCCGAAGGCCGGCGGCCGGATCACGCTGGACGAGGGCACCGGCCTCACCGTGCTCGGCCGCGAGGGCGAGTTCTACCGGCTGCGCTTCGACGGCGAGGAGCCGCTGGAGAAGCTGCTGCTGCGCGCCGGCCGGATGCCGCTGCCGCCGTACATCCAGCGCGAGGCCGGCGCGGAGGACCAGGCGCGCTACCAGACGCTGTTCGCGCGCCACGCCGGCGCGGTGGCGGCGCCGACCGCCGGCCTGCATTTCGACGAGCCGCTGCTGGCGGCGCTGCAGGCGAAGGGGGTCGAATTCGGCCACGTCACGCTGCACGTGGGCGCCGGCACGTTCCAGCCGATGCGCGCCGAGTCGGTGCACGAACACGTGATGCACAGCGAGTGGCTCAACGTCGGTGCCGAACTGTGCGCGCAGATCGAGCGCACGCGGGCGGCCGGCGGCCGCGTGGTCGCGGTCGGCACGACGGTGGTGCGGGCGCTGGAGACGGCGGCCCGCGACGGCGCGGTGCGTCCGTTCGCCGGCGACACCCGCATCTTCATCTTCCCGGGCCACCGCATCCGCAGCGTCGACGCGATGGTCACCAACTTCCACCTGCCCGAGAGCACGCTGATGATGCTGGTGTCGGCCTTCGCCGGTCGCGAACGGATCCTCGCCGCGTACGCGCACGCGGTGCGCGAGCGTTACCGCTTCTTCAGCTACGGCGACGCGATGCTGCTCTACCCGGGGCCGGCCGCGTGAGCCGGATGCGCTTCGAACGCCTCGGCGGCGACGGCCGTGCCCGGCGCGGCCGCCTGCATTTCCCGCGCGGCACCGTCGAGACGCCGGCGTTCATGCCGGTGGGCACCTACGGCACCGTCAAGGCGATGACGCCCGAATCGCTGCGGGCGGTGGGCAGCGAGATCATCCTGGGCAACACCTTCCACCTGTGGCTGCGGCCGGGCATGGACGTGATCGCGGCGCACGGGTCGCTGCACCGCTTCTGCGGCTGGAACGGGCCGATCCTGACCGATTCCGGCGGCTTCCAGGTCTGGTCGCTGGCCAAGCGCCGCAAGATCACCGAGGAGGGCGTCACGTTCGCGTCGCCGACCGACGGCGCGAAGGTGTTCCTGTCGCCCGAGGTCAGCATGCAGGTGCAGCGCACGCTGGACTCGGACATCGTGATGATCTTCGACGAGTGCACGCCGTACCCGGCCAGCCACGACGTCGCCCGCGTCTCGATGGAACTGAGCCTGCGCTGGGCCGAGCGCAGCCGGCGGGCGCACGAGGGCAACGACGCGGCGCTGTTCGGCATCGTCCAGGGCGGCACCCACTTCGACCTGCGGGCGCGTTCGGCCGAAGGGCTGAAGGCGATCGGCTTCGACGGTTACGCGGTCGGCGGGCTCGCCGTCGGCGAACCGCCCGAGGAGCGCGACGCGACCCTCGACGCACTGTGCCCGCTGCTGCCGGAAGCGCAGCCGCGCTACCTGATGGGCGTCGGCAAGCCGGAGGACATCGTCGAGGCGGTCGCGCGCGGCATCGACATGTTCGACTGCGTGATGCCGACCCGCAACGCCCGCAACGGCCATTACTTCGTCCGCGGCGGCCAGGTGCGCATCCGCAACGCGCAGTACGAAAAGGACCTGCGGCCGATCGAGGAGGGCTGCACCTGCTATACCTGCGCCAGCGGCTACTCGCGCTCGTACCTGCGCCACCTGGACCGCTGCAACGAGATCCTCGGTTCGATGCTGGCCACCATCCACAACCTGCACCACTACCAGCAGCTCATGGCCGATATCCGCGCGGCGATCGAGGCCGGCCGCTTCGAGGCCTTCCGCTCGGCGTTCCACGCGGC
>JAKFCL010000194.1:0-8035 GCA_036676665.1 Arenimonas sp.
AACAGCGAAGGCCCGATCACGCCGAACGCACCGTAGGTCGCCAGCAGGTAAGACGCCTTGTGGTAGCTCCCCCACTGACCCGGCACCAGCACCGCGAACACCAGATAGAACACCACCGGGAACGCCAGCGTCGGCAGCACGAACGCCGGCGTGCGCGCGGTGCGCAGGAATTCGTACCAGGCCTCGAGCCGGTGGATGCGCAGCGGCGAGGCGCGGCCGAGGCCTGCCAGCGCGGGATGGATGGACGGGTTCATGCGATTTCCTCCGGAACGGGTTCGTGGGCAATGGGGGACGCGGCGGTCAGCGACAGGAAGGCCTCCTCCAGGCTCAGCGGCCGCACCTCGAGCCCGGTCAGCCCCGGGTCGGCCTGCAGCCAGCGGCGCAAGAGGGCTTCCGGCGCGTGGCTGACCACGTCGAGGACGTCGCCCGACGCCTGCACGGCGATCGTTTCCGTCCAGTCGCGCACGCGCGCCGGCGGGATCGTCGTCGTGGCGCGGATGCGCTTGCCGGCCGCGCGCGCCTTCAGGCCGGCCGGCGTGTCCTGCGCCAGCACGCGGCCGTCGGCCAGCAGCACGATGCGGTCGGCGAGCGCGTCGGCTTCCTCGAGGTAATGGGTCGTGAGCACGATCGCGCAGCCTTCGTCGCGCATGCGCCGCATCGTCGTCCAGAAGCCGCGGCGGGCCTCGACATCCAGGCCCGTCGTGGGTTCGTCGACGAACAGCAGCGGCGGTCGGCCGCAGATCGCCAGCGCGAACTGCAGGCGCCGCTGCTGCCCGCCCGAGAGCGCGCCATAACCTCGCCGCGCCAGGCCGTCGAGCCCGGCCAGCGCCATCGTTTCGGCGACCGGACGCGGCGACGGGTAATACGCCGACTGCAGGCGCAGGTGTTCGACGACATGCAGGCCATCGGGAAGCGACGCCTCCTGCAGCATCACGCCGATGCCGCGGCGGGCGCGCGGATCGCGCGGGTCGAGCCCGAACAGCGTCGCCTCGCCGCGGTCGGCGCGGAGGCGGCCGGTCAGCAGACCCAGCGCCGTGCTCTTGCCGGCGCCGTTGGCGCCCAGCACGGCCAGCACTTCGCCGGCGCCCACGTGCAGGTCGACGCCGTCGAGCGCGGTGATCGCACCGAAGCGTTTGCCGGCGCCGCGCAGGACGGCCAGCGGCCGCAGGTCGGAGGTCGGGGTCCGTATCTCGATGTTCATGGCGCACCTTTTCGTCGGGGTGGCGGCACTTTCCCGCGCCGCGACCCCGGCCGGCAGTGGACGCCGTCACCGCGCGCGGTGACGGTTGTCATCCCGGGGGAAGTGGCGCGACGAGGTCGGCGGCGGCCACGCGACGGCGGTAACCGCTTTCAGCCCGGCGGGGGTTACGCCGTGCTGGCCGCGGTGGTAACATCGCGGCCAAGTATTTGATTTTCAACGCAACACCCCACGACGCGAGGTCCGCCTCGCGTTTTGCGTTGGGGCCGGGAGAAAGCCATGAACGTGATCGACATCCTCAAGCCCCTGCGCGGCCATGCCGGCAAGGTCCGCTCGGCCGGCCTCGACGACGCGACGGTGCTGCGCCTCGCGGCGCGCTTCCCGGAACTGGAGGCCGCGGCGCGTGCCGCCGCCGAGCTGTACACGCAGGTGCGTGGCGAATTCCCCGAACTGCTCGACCTCGACGAGCAGGCCCAGATCGAGGCGGTGCAGGCCGGTTTCGTCAACTTCTATCCGGACGACGCGGTGAACCCGTACATCGCCCTCGCCGCGCGCGGACCGTGGATCGTCACGCTCAAGGGCGCGGTGGTGCACGACTCGGGCGGCTACGGGATGCTCGGCTTCGGCCACACGCCGCAGGCGGTGCTGGACACGATGGCGAAGCCGCAGGTGCTGGCGAACGTGATGACGCCGGCGCTGGCGCAGCTGCGCTTCGTGCGGGCGATCCGCGCCGAGATCGGCCACCGCGGCGCCGGCTGCCCGTACGCCCGCTTCATGTGCCTCAATTCCGGCTCCGAATCGGTCTCGCTCGCGAGCCGCATCGTCGACGTCAACGCCAAGCTCGTCACCGAGCCGGGCGCGCGCCACGCCGGCCGCGCCATCAAGCGCCTCGCGGTCAAGGGTGCGTTCCACGGCCGCACCGAGCGGCCGGCGATCTATTCCGATTCCAGCCGCAAGGCCTACGTGCAGCACCTCGCCAGCTTCCGCGGCGAAGACAGCCTGCTCACCGTCGAGCCGTATTCGATCGAGCAGCTCAAGGCGGTGTTCGCCGAGGCCGACGCCAAGGGCTGGTTCATCGAGGCGATGTTCCTCGAGCCGGTGATGGGCGAAGGCGACCCGGGCCGCGCGGTGCCGCCGGAGTTCTACAAGGCCGCGCGCGAACTGACGAAGGCGCACGGCAGCCTGCTGCTGGTCGACTCGATCCAGGCCGGCCTGCGCGCGCACGGCGTGCTGTCGATCGTCGACTACCCGGGCTTCGAGGGCATCGAGGCGCCGGACATGGAAACCTATTCCAAGGCGCTCAACGGCGGCCAGTACCCGCTCAGCGTGCTGGCGGTGACCGAGCGCGCCGCGAACCTGTACCGCAAGGGCGTGTACGGCAACACGATGACCGCCAACCCGCGCGGCCTGGACATCGCCGCGACCGTGCTGGGCCTGCTGACGCCGGAACTGCGCGCCAACATCCGCGACCGCGGCCGCGAGTTCCTCGACAAGCTCGAGAAGCTCAGGGCCGAGCTCGGCGGCGGCCTGATCACCGGCGTGCAGGGCACCGGCCTGCTGTTCTCCTGCGAACTCGACCCCGGCTTCAAGTGCTTCGGCACAGGTTCGACCGAGGAATACATGCGCGAGCGCGGCATCGGCGTGATCCACGGCGGCACCAATTCGCTGCGCTTCACCCCGCACTTCGGGGTGACGTCGGCGGAAGTGGACCTGGTGGTCGACAACATCCGCCAGGCGCTGCTGCACGGTCCGCGCAAGGCGCAGGCCGAAGCCGCCTGAGGTTCAGAGCCCCGCGGCGCGCTGCCACAGCAGGCGCGTCAGCGGCGGGATGCGGCCGGCGAGCCCGAGCAGGTGCCCGCGCAGCAGCGTCGGCACCAGCTCATCGTTGCTGAAGGCGTAGTTGATCGACTCGAACGCGTGCGCGGCGAACGCGGCGTCGCTGCGGCGGCCGCGCTCCCAGCGTGCCAGCCGGTGCGCGCTGGCGAAATCCTGGCCGCGTTCGCCGGCGCGCTGCCAGCTCTCGCGCAGCGCCACGACGTCGCGCAGCCCCAGGTTCACTCCCTGCCCGGCGAGCGGATGCACGACATGCGCCGCGTCCCCGACCAGCGCCAGCCGTCCGGCGACGTACTGTTTCGCCAGCCGCCGCCGCAGCGGGAACGCCGCACGCGCCGACACCGACGTGATCGCGCCCAGGCGGGCGTCGAACGCCCGCTCGAGCTCGCGCCGGAACGTGTCCCCGTCGCAGGCGAGAAGGCGCCCGGCTTCGTCTTCGGGCAGCGTCCAGACGATCGAACTGCGACCGTCGCCACACGGCAGGAACGCCAGCGGCCCGGTCGGCAGGAAACGCTGCCAGGCGGTGTCCTCGTGCGGCCGCTCCGTGCCGACATAGGCGACGACGGCGCGTTGCCCGTAATCGTGGTCGTCGCTGCCGAGGCCGGCGAGCGTGCGCAGCGGCGACGCCGCGCCGTCGGCCCCGAGCACGAGCCGGGCGCGCAGGTGCTGGCCGTCGTCGAGGGTGACCACCGCGGCCTCGTCGGCCTGCTCGAGCGCGACCACCCGCGCCGGGCACAGGCGGCGCAGGCCGTGCTCCCGGCCGCAGGCATCGCGCAGCCGGTCGACCAGCAGTCCGTGTTCGACGATATGGCCCAGATGCGGCCGCGCCAGCGCGTCGGCGTCGAACACCAGCTCGCCGCCGCCGGCGGCATCCCAGACGCGCATGCGCCGGTACGGGTGCGCGCGCGCGGCGAGCACCGCCGGCCAGACCCCGAGGTCCTCCAGCAGCGCCGAGGCGTCCGGCGCGAACGCATAGACGCGCAGGTCCGGCGCGTCCGCGCGCCAGGCCGCGGCTTCGCTGGCTTCCACCAGGGTCACCCGCAGGCCGTCGCGCGCAGCGGCGAGCGCAGCGGCCGCGCCGACCACGCCGGCGCCCACCACGACCAGATCCAGCGGCTCCCGGCGGCTCATGCGCCGCCCCGTGCCAGCGCCGGCACCCGGCCGCGATACCCCATCGCGCCGGCCACCAGCGGTGCCGCCAGGCCCGGGAGGTTGCCCAGGGCCAGCAGGCCGAGCGAGCGCAGCGCGTGCATGCCGAAGGACGGATTGGCGGTCGCGCGCGCCAGTCCGTCGCTGAACGCGAGCGTGCGCGTCCGATCCTCGGCGCGCGCGGCGGCATAGGCCTGCAGCCGCTCCGGGGCGCCGGGATCGCCGCCGCGCGGCGCCTCGGCCAGCGTCAGCGCATCGCGCAGGCCGAGGTTGAAGCCCTGCGCGCCGATCGGATGCAACGTCTGCGCGGCATTGCCCATCACCACCAGGCGCGGCGCGACGATGCGCTCGGCGACCGTGCGCACGAGCGGATAGCCGCTGCGGGCGCCGACCCGGTGCACGCGACCGGCGCGCCAGCCGAACCGCTGCTGGAAGTATTCGGCGTAATCGGCATCGGCCAGCGCGAGCACTCGCCCGGCATCGGCGCGGGCGACGCCGCAGATCGCCCCGTAATGGCCGCCCGCCATCGGCAGCAGCGCCACCGGCCCCTGTTCCGTGAAGCGTTCGAACGCCGTGCCGTCCGGCGCATGACCGGTCTGCAGGCTGCACACGACCATCGTCTGCCCGTAGTCGTGCTCGTCGGTGGCGATGCCGTGGGCGGCGCGCGCCAGCGAATCACGGCCGTCGGCGGCCACCAGCAGCCGCGTCCGCAGCCAGGTCTCGGTGCCGTCGCGGCGGATGCGCACGCGCGGGCCATCGGGATCGGGCTGCACCTGCAGCACCTGCGCCGGGCGGTGGCGCTCGAGACCGGCACAGTCGGCGAGCCGAGATTCCAGCGCCTGGCCCAGTTCGCGCGCGAGCACGACGCCGCCGAAAGCGTCCTGGCCGACGTCGGCCGCCTGCAGCCGCACGCTGCCGAAATCGCCGGCGCGGCTGACGTGGATGCGGACGATCGGGGCCGGCGGGGTCGCCAGCCGCGGCAGCACGTCCAGCGCCGCCAGCGCATCGAGGCTGGCGCGGGCCAGGGCGAGCTTGCGTTCGTCGAATCCCGGGGCGCCGGCCTGGGCCGCGCTGGCTTCCACCTGCCCCACCCGCCAGCCCTGGCCGTCCAGTGCGCAGGCCAGCGCGCTCCCCACCAGGCCACCGCCGAGGATCAGGATGTCGTAGTCGAAGTCGTGCCTGTCCGCCATGGCCGAATGATACCCGCGGCCCGCGTGACGGACGCGGCGCCGCAGCGGATCGGACGGAGGGCGCACGGGCGGTGCGCTTCCGCTAAAATGCCGGCCTGTCCTCCGGAACCACCGCCCATGAGCACGTCCACGACCTCGCGACTGTCGATCTTCCTGGTGCTGGCCACCATCATGGCCGCGACCCGGCTGAACCACTTCGGCGCGATCCCGGATGCGTCCTGGGCGATGTTCTTCATCGGCGGCTTCTACCTGCGCGAAAGCGCGCGCTGGGCGTTCCCGGCGCTGATGGCGCTGGCGGTGGCGGTCGACTGGCTGGTGATCAGCGGCACCGGCACCTCGTTCTGGAACCATTACTGCGTGTCGCCGGGCTACTGGTTCCTGCTGCCGGCGCACTTCAGCCTGTGGGCGGCCGGCAGCCTGCTGGCGCGCGTCAGCGGCAATCCCGGTGCGAACACGCTGGGCCTGCTGGTGGTGGCGGTGTTCGCCGGCACGGCGCTGTGCCACCTGTTCGCCCAGGGCGGTTTCTACTGGCTCAGCGACAGCGTCGCCGAACCGACGTTCGCCGGCTGGGCGAAGAACTACGCCGACTGGTTCCTGCCGTACCTGCGCACCACCGGCATCTACGTGGGCCTGGCGGCGGTGGCGCATGTCGCGATCGGCCAGCTCGTTCGCGGCGCGCCGGCCGGCGCGGGCACCGCGTCGCGCTGAGCCGTGGGCAACCGCCTCTCGAAGATCTACACCCGCACCGGCGACGACGGCAGCACCGGCCTGGGCGACGGTTCGCGCGTGTCGAAGGATTCGGCGCGCGTCACCGCCTACGGCACCGTCGACGAGGCCAACTCGGCGATCGGCGTCGTGCTCGCCTGCGAGATTCCCGATGACATCCGCGCGGTGCTGGTGTCGGTGCAGCACCAGCTGTTCGACCTCGGCGGCGAGCTGTGCATCCCGGGCCACGCGGCCGTGTTCGATGCCGACATCCAGCGCCTGGAAGACCAGCTCGACGGCTTCAATGCCGACCTGCCGCCGCTGAAGGACTTCATCCTCCCCGGCGGCGGCCTGGCCGCGGCGCACTGCCACCTGGCGCGGACGATCTGCCGACGCGCCGAACGCGAGGCGGTCACGCTGTCGCACCACGATGCCGTGCGGCCGGAAGCGATCCGCTTCCTGAACCGGCTGTCGGACCTGCTGTTCGTGCTGTCGCGGGTGCTGGCACGCGCCAGCGGCCACGGCGAAACGCTCTGGAACCACGAACGCCGCAAGGGCTAGCGTGCTGTTCTACACGCACCGCGCCTGCCTGGCGCACGACCCCGGCGCCGGTCATCCCGAATGCCCGGCGCGCCTGGAGACGGTGCTGCAGGCGCTGCGTGCCGCCTTCCCGGCGGTGCCGTGGCGCGATGCGCCGCGCGCCAGCCGCGACCAGCTGCTGCGGGTGCATGCGCGCGAGCTGGTCACGCGCGTGCTGGACGTGCCGTTCGACGGCCTGCGCCGGCTCGACGAGGACACGGCGATGTCGGCGGACTCGGCCGAGGCGGCGCTGCGTGCCGCCGGCGCCGCGGTCGCGGCGGTGGACGTCGTGCTGTCGGGCGCGACGCGACAGGCGTTCTGCGCGGTGCGGCCGCCCGGCCACCACGCGACCGCCGCCACCGCGATGGGCTTCTGCCTGTTCAATTCGGTCGCGATCGCCGCCGCGCACGCCCTCGAGGCCGGCGGCCTGGCGAAGGTGGCGATCGTCGACTTCGACGTGCACCACGGCAACGGGACCCAGGACATCTTCGAAGCCGAGCCGCGCGTGCTCTACGCGAGTTCGCACCAGATGCCGCTCTATCCGAACACCGGCCATGCCGACGACACCGGCCGCGCAGGCACGCTGGCGAACGCGCCGCTGCCGCCGGGCGCCGGCGGCGCCGCGTTCCGCGCCGCCTGGCGCGACTCGCTGCTGCCGCGGCTGGAGGCGTTCGCGCCGCAGCTGGTGCTGGTGTCGGCCGGCTTCGACGGCCACCGCCTCGATCCGCTGGCCGACCTGGAGCTGGATGCCGACGACTACCGCTGGCTCGGCGCCGAACTGGCCGCACTGGCCGAACGGCATGCCGGCGGCCGCATCGTCGCGCTGCTGGAGGGCGGCTACAGCCTCACGGCGCTGCGCACCTCCAGCGTCGCGTTCCTGCACGGGATCGGTGCCTGAGCGGCCTGCGGGTGCGCCGCGGATCAGCGCGACGGTCGCGGAACCGTGAAGACCGGGCGCGGAGCCCTTGAAATTCCGTGTTGCCGCGGGCCCACGGCTTGGGCCAAGCTATCGCGTCTTTCCCCGGGATGCCCTCGTGCGCCGTCCAGTCCTTCGCCTGCTCCCGTTCTGCCTGGCCATGGCCTGCACCGCCCGCGCCCAGGAACTGTCCGATGCCAACTGGGCCCTGTGCCCGAGCCCGGAAGGCATGCCCCTGTTCCAGCCGCTTCCCGAAGGTCCGAAGCCGGGCAAGGGCACGCCGCTGCCGACCGACATCGATGCCGAGAAGCTCGATGTCAGCGAGAAGGAAGTCACCGTCCTGACCGGCAACGTCGAACTTCGCCGTGGCGACCAGTGGCTGGGCACCGACAAGCTGACCTACCGGCACGAATCGGAAACGTTCTTCACCGAAGGCCCGGTGAAGTTCCAGGACCGCCGCATCCG
>JAKFCL010000195.1:0-6221 GCA_036676665.1 Arenimonas sp.
TGCTTCTACCACTTCGGCTGGGACCTGCTCGACGCGCTGCGCGCCGCCGGCTTCCGCGACGCGCGCTGGCATCGCGTCTGGTCCCCGCGCGAGGGACTGTTCGGCCTCTGGACCCTCGTCGCCACCCGCTGACCGGACGCGAATCAGTGTGGCTTCGCGGCCGCCGCCGGCGCCGGGGTGGACGAGGGGGATGCGGCCGGTGGCTTGGGCGGCAGCGTGCCGAAGTCGAGGTCGGATTCGGCGGCGAGGTAGGCGAGCACCGCGTAGGCGGCGACCTGCTGGTCGAGGGCCTTCGGGTCGATCTTGTCGAGCGTGTCGTTGGCCGTGTGGTGCCAGTCGAAGTAGTCGCTGCCGTCCTGCGCCAGCTGCGCCCACGGCGCGCCGAGTTCGACGCTCGGACTCACGTCCGGGCCGGCGCTGCCGGTGCCCGGCTCGAGCACGATGCCCAGCGGCGCCAGCACGGCGCCGATGCGTTCGATCGCCGGCCACGCCGACGCCTCGACGCCGGCGCGCAGCGCGTAGATGCGGCCCGCGCCGAAGTCGCTTTCGGCCATCAGCTGCTGCGTGCCGATCGCGCCGGCGGCGGCCAGCGCCGCGGCATGGGCCTTGCCGCCGAACAGGCCGGATTCCTCGTTCGCCCACGCCACCACCCGGATCGTCCGCCGCGGCGCGCGCGCGCCGTCGCCGATCAGTGCACCGGCGGCCATGCCGATCGCGACGCCGGACGCGTCGTCGATCGCGCCGGTGCCCAGATCCCACGAATCGAGGTGCCCGCCGATGACGACCACTTCATCGGGCAGCTCGCGCCCGGTGATCTCGCCGATCACGTTGTGCGAGGTGTAGTCACCGCCCGGGCCGGCATCGATGTCCAGGCGCAGGCGCACCGGCCGGCCGCGCGCGAGCAGCCGGCCGAGCTGGTCGGCGTCGGGATTGGACAGCGCCGCCGCCGCGATCGGCGCGATGCCGTCGGCGTAGCGCATCACGCCGGTGTGCGGCAGCCGGTCGTGGTCGGTGCCGACCGAACGGATCAGCAGCGCGACCGCGCCCTTCTTCGCCGCCTCCGACGCGCCGCCGCTGCGGATCGCCGATGCCGGCGTGTAGCCGTGGCCGTCGCGGAAGCGTTCCATCCGGTAGTCGACGAAGGCGATCCGGCCGGCGAGGCTGCCGTCCGCCACCGCCTGCAGCGTGGCCAGGTCGGGAAAGCGAACGACCTCGGCCTCGAGCGGGCCGCCGGTGCCGACACTGCCGCCCAGCGCGGTGATCGCCAGCGGCTGCGCGAACGGCGCCAGCACGCTCGCGCGCTCGTGGCCTCGCCGCCAGGTCGGGAACGTCACCGGCTGCAGCCACACGCGATCGAAGCCGAGCGCCTCGAACTTCGCCTTCGCCCACGCCACCGCGCGCGCGTCGGCCTCGGTGCCGGCCAGGCGCGGGCCCACTTCGGTGGTCAGCGATTCGACGATCGCGTAGGCCTTCGAGCCGAGCATCGCGCGGTCGCGCAGGCGTTCGGCGGCGGTGATGTCCTGCGCGTCCAGGCCGCCGGCATCGGTGGCCTGGACGCCGCCGGCGAGCAGCAGCAGGGAAAGCGGGAACAACGTCCTGTACATCGGGTTCTCCAAAAGAAGACGCCGGCCCACGGCCGGCGTCATTGCGGTGATCGGCGATCAGCGCTTGAGCGCGTCGCGGATCTCCGTCAGCAGCACCACCTCTTCGCTCGGGGCCGCCGGCGCGGGCGCCGCTTCCTCCTTGCGCTTCATGCGGTTGATGGCCTTCACCGCCAGGAAGATCACGAACGCGATGATGACGAAATCCACCAGCGTCTGGATGAACATGCCGTACTTCAGCAGCACGGCCGGCACCGTTTCGGCGCCCGTGGCCGCATCGACCACCGCCGGTTCGAGCACCACCGCCAGCGAGCCGAAGTCGACGCCGCCCAGCATCATGCCGACCAGCGGCATCACGATGCCGTCGACCAGCGCGGAGACGATCTTGCCGAAGGCCGCGCCGATCACCACGCCGACCGCGAGGTCGACCACATTGCCCTTGACCGCGAATTCCCTGAACTCGGAAAGCATGCCCATGCGACGTCCTCCGGGAGTCCTGCGTCGAATCTACACTGTGGCCGCGGTCAGGCGATATGCCCCGACAGCGTCACCACGCCGTCGATGCCGGCCTCGAAGCGGTCGCCCCGCTGCAGCGCCGCGACACCCGCCGGCGTGCCCATGAACACCAGGTCGCCGGCCCTGAGCGCATACAGCCGCGACAGCGCCTGCAGCACTTCGGCGACGCCGAACACCATCTGGTCGAGCGTCGATTCCTGCCGCATTTCGCCGTTCACCTGCAGCCACAGCCGGCGCGAAAACACGTCGCCGGCGGCGGCCACCGGGATCAGCTCGCTGGCCGGCGCCGAATGGTCGAAACCCTTGCCGGTATCCCACGGCAGGCCCTTGGCCTTGGCGGCGGCCTGCAGGTCGCGGCGGGTCAGGTCCAGGCCGACGCCGTAACCGAACACCAGCGCCATCGCCTCGTCGGCGGTCAGGTCGGCGCCGGCATCACGCCCGAGTGCGACCACCAGTTCCACCTCGTGGTGCAGGTCGTTCGTGCCGGGCGGGTAGGGCACCGCGCCACCACCGGGCACGACCGCGTCGCCGGGTTTCATGAAGAACACCGGGTTGCCGCGGTCCACCGTCGCGCCCATCTCCTTCGCGTGGTCGGCGAAATTGCGGCCGACGCAGTAGATCCGCCGCACCGGGAAGGTCGCGTCGGTGCCGCGGATGGGCAGGGTGGGGGTGGGGGCGGGGGGGAAGACGGTCGTCATGAGCTTCCAGCTCCTGCTATCAGCTTCTAGCTTCTACGTGGTAGTGGTGCGCGGTGAGCGCGTTGGACACGCATGTTAGCCGATGGGCTTGCGCGCAGCATCGCGCTGCATGCCGACGACGTCGAAGCCGGAGGGCCGCTCCACTACCACGTAGAAGCTAGAACCTGGTTCGGATCAGCCGACGGACAGTCGATCCGGGCTCTTGCGCACGAGGGTGTATTCGCCCTCGATGACTTCCGGTGCGTTCACCGGGGCCGCGACGGCGCGCGGGCGCAGCACGCGGCGCGCGGCGGCGAACAGCAGCATGCCCAGCCCGATCACCAGCCCGAACACCACCAGCACCGCCAGCAGCGCCAGCCCCAGCACGCCCAGCAGCACCTTCAGCAGCGGGTTGCGCGGCTTGCCGGGGCGGTAGCTGAAGACACGGTGGAAAAAGAAGGGCATCGGTGGCGTGGCAGAATGCGGGGGAACGAAGTATGGCGAGGGGCGGTGTGGAAAGTGTAAGCGGTTCGTTAATCCAGCTGCCGGTGCTGCCCCCCGAGGGCCTGTCGGAACTCGAGGTGGTGATCGACGGCGAGGCGCAGTCGCTGATCCTGCGCCGGCATGGTGATCACCTGCGGGCGTGGCTGAACATCTGCCCGCATGCCGGCCGCCGGCTGGACTGGTCGCCGGGCCGGTTCCTCGTCGACCAGGGCCAGCTGGTGTGCGCCGCGCATGGCGCCCGCTTCGAGATGGACCACGGGCTGTGCATCGCCGGCCCCTGCCGCGGTTCGTCGCTGGTGGCCGTGGCGGTGGCGGTTCCGGCGCCCTAGAAGACCAGGTTCACCATCAGCAGCACGACGGCGAGATAGAGCAGCGTCAGCGGACCGCCGGTTCGCCACAGGTCGCGGCTGCGGTAGCCGGCCGGGCCGGTCACCATCGCCAGCACCGGGTTGGTGACGCTGAGGAAGTTGTTCGACGCCGACAGCGCGACGATCAGCGCGAACGAGACCGGATCGCCATCGGTGGCCAGCGCGACGCTGATGCCCATCGGCACCATCACCACGGTGGCGCCGACATTGCCGATCACCAGCGTGAACGCCGTCGCCAGCAGGCCGACCGCCGCCTGCAGCACCCAGTCGGGCACGCCGGGGCCGACGCGGTCGAGCACCTGTTGGGCCACCCATGCCGCCGCGCCGGTGGAATCCATCGCCCAGCCCAGCGGAATCAGGCACGCCATCAGGAACACCGTCTTCCAGCTGATCGCCGCGTACGCCTCGTCCATGTTCAGCACGCCGGCCAGCATCATCGCCGCGGCGCCGGCCATCAGCGCGATCGGCACCGGCACCAGCGTCGTCAGCGCCAGCACCATCGCGCCGACGAACACGCCGATCGCCCACCACAGCTTGTGCGGGCGCTGCTCGCCCTTCGGGTAGTCGGTGACCACGACGAAGTCGCGGCTTTCGCTGGCCTGCGCCAGGTCGGTCCAGATGCTGTGGAAGACCAGCATGTCGCCGGCCTTGAGCGGCATGCGGCGGATGTCCTCGCGCCAGACCTGGTTGTCGCGGTTGATCGCCAGCAGGCTGATGCCGAAGCGCTTGCGCAGGCGAAGCTGTTCCTGGGTCTTGCCCAGGAACGACGACGTCGGCGGGATCACCGCCTCGGAAATGCCGGATCGGCTCGGGTTGAACAGGTCGGCGAAGTTGCGCAGGCGGCCGGACATGCGCAACAGGTTCTTCTGCGCGTAGTCGTGGATCGCCTCGCGCGGGCCCATCACGCCCAGCACGCTGCCGACCCAGATCATCTGGTCGGCGGGTGGCGACAGCCGCGCCTCGTTGCCGCTGAGCAGCGCCAGCAGCAGCGGCGCGTCGCGCTGCGCCTCGGCCTCGCCGACCGACATGCCCACCAGCGGGCTTTCGGCGGTGACGTTGAGTTCGAACACGTCGCCGTCGATGCCGTAGGCGCGGGCGAAATAACTCTGCGTGCGGCTCGGCGCCACGCCCTTCTCCTCGCCCTGGCCGAGCAGCTTCGGCCCGCGCCAGCGGAAGTAGGCGAACGACACCAGCAGCAGCAGCACGCCGATCGGCAGCGGCGCGAACATCGGCAGCGGCTGCAGCGTCGCCGCGCCCGACGGCAGGTTGCGGTTGGCGGCCACCAGCAGGTCGTTGAGCAGCATCAGCGGCGAGTTGCCGATCATCGTCAGGCCGCCGCCCATGATGATCGCCGCCGCCACCGGCATCAGCAGCCGCGACAGGCCGATGCCGGACCGGCCCGACACGCGCGCGGTGACCGGCAGGAACAGCGCCATCACCGCCGGGTTCTGCATGAAGCCCGACATCAGCCCGGCCATCGCCGACGTCAGCAGGATCAGCCGCTCCTCCATGCCCTTGGACACCCGCAGCAGCCACACCGCGAGCCGGTTCAGCGCGCCGGTGCGGTCCAGGCCCGCGCCGAGGATCATCGTCGCCATCACCGCGATGACCGCATTGCCCGAGAACCCGTCGAACAGCTGCGTCGCCGGCACCAGCCCCGTCAGCCCCAGCACCACCAGCACCACCAGCGCCGTCGCGTCGGCGCGGATGCGCTCGATCATGAACATCGTGATGGTGAAGCCGACCAGCCCCAGCACGATCATCATGTCGCGGGTGAGGGCGAGGCCGGTCTCCATGCGGTCGGGTCTACTCCGGTTGCCGGTCGTAGAGCAGGTCCCACACCCCGTGGCCGAGTTTCAGGCCGCGGCTCTCGAAGTGGGTCTGGCGCCGCCACTCGGGGCGCGGCATCGTGCCGCGCGGGCCGGCGCGGTTGCGCAGGCGCGGCTCGGCGTCGAGCACGTCGAGCATGTGCCCGGCGTAGTTCTCCCAGTCGGTGGCCAGGTGCAGCAGGCCGCCCGGTGCCAGCCGTTCGCACAGCAGCGCGACGAACCCCGGCTGCACGAGCCGGCGTTTGTGGTGGCGCTTCTTGTGCCACGGGTCCGGGAAATAGATCCGCACCTGCGCCAGCGACGCGGGTGCGACCGCGTCGCGCAGGACCTCCACCGCGTCGTGCTGGAACACGCGCAGATTGCGCAGGCCTTCGTCCGCGGCGGCGTTGAGCAGCCGGCCGACGCCGGGGCCGTGCACCTCGATGCCGATGAAGTCGTGCTGCGGCTCGTTGCGGGCGGCGAACAGCAGCTGCTCGCCGTTGCCGAAGCCGATCTCGACGATGCGCGGCGCCCGCCGGCCGAACACCGCATCGAAGTCGATCGCGCGCCCGGCGAAATCCAGCCCGTACGCCGGCCAGTGCAGATCGAAGGCCCGCTTCTGCGCGTCGGTCTGCCGGCCCTGGCGCAGCACGAAGCTGCGGATCGGCCGATGCCGCGCCGCGTCGGCGCCGTCGTCCGCGGGCGGGAAGTCGGGCGCCATGTTCAGAGGAAGTGCCCGTCCAGCGG
>JAKFCL010000196.1:0-10805 GCA_036676665.1 Arenimonas sp.
CACCGCACGCGATGAAGGGCGTGATCATGGCGTTCTGGTACCTCACCAGCACGTTCGGCAGCCTGTGGGTGCTGCTGACCAATGCCGGCGTGCGCAATCCGAAGGTGATCGACAGCATCGCCAACACCGGCATGAGCGAAAACGCGTTCCTGATGTTCTTCTTCGCCGTGTTCGCGTTCCTCGCGGCGGCGGCGTTCGGCGCCTACGCCAAGCGCTATCCGCTGCAGGAGCATTACCGGGTCGCGTGACCCGGGCGCGTCAGGCGATGTCCGCGACGGGCCGCGGCGTGGCCAGCGGCGGGGCGGGCAGGGCGTCGCCCGGCCGGCGGGGAGGCCGGCCGAGCAGGGCCGGCAGATGGTTGACGGCTGGGCAGTTGTCCCGCCGCAGCAGTTCCCAGTGGCCGAACGAGTACGGCGTCACGTGCAGCAGGTCGCAGACGTGCGCGCCGGTGCGGGCGAGCCAGCCGGGCAGCGGAAGCACCACGGCCGGCGGCAGCCCGAAGCCGCGGCGCAGCCTCGCCAGGTAGTCACGCAGCGGTTCCGGGTCCAGGCCGCCGAACTCGAGTTCCTGCAGGCCCTCGGCAGGCGTCGCTCCCGCCAGCGTCGCCAGTGCCTCGCCGAGGTCGCGCACGTCGAGGGCGGCGATGCGGCCTGACGCATCGGCGGGCAGGGGCAGCAGCGGCCAGCGCGCCGCGCGCCGGATCCACAGTGCTCCGTAGCCTCCGGACGGGGCGTCGAGCAGGGAGGGGCGGACGATCCAGCCGGAGACGCCGCTGGCCTTCAGCGCCGCTTCGCCGCGACGCTTCGAACGCAGGAATCCGCTGCGGCAGGCATCGTCCAGGCCGAGCGCCGACACGTGGATCAGGCGGATGCCGCGCAGGCGGCAGGCCGCCGCCAGCGCCGCCGGCGCGGCATGGTGGACGCGTTCGTAGGTCTCGCGGCCGCGCGGCCGCAGGATCCCCACGCAGTTGACGACGACGTCGGCATCCACCAGCGCCGGGGTCCACGCGGCGGGTTCGAGCAGCGTTTCGAAGCGGACGCGGCGCGCGGGGCAGTCGCGGACGTCGGCGGGCAGCCGCCCCGGGACGCGTTCCGGGTGGCGGCTGCCGACGATCACCCGGGTCCCGAGCGCGCGCAGTGCCTGGACGACATGGCGGCCGATGAAGCCGGCGCCGCCGAGGACCAGGACCCGGGGCAGGGTGGCCGCGACGGGGCCGAGCCCCGCAGGAGGCGGAGGACGCAGGTCGGTCGGCTCGCTCATCGGACGCCCTTGGTCAGTAATTTCTGTCTTGACAGAAATGTATGGCAAAACGTATCGTCCATGCAAGCCGGCAAGGAGCCTGGACGTGTCGACCGAAACCGCACCGTACGCCGCCGACCCGCTGAGCCCGCTGAGCCGGCGCTTCGTGATGCACTGGGGGGAGATGGGCTCGCGCTGGGGCGTGAACCGGACCGTCGCGCAGATCCATGCGCTGCTGTTCCTGACAGGCCGGCCGATGCATGCCGACGAGATCGCCGAGATCCTGGTGGTCGCCCGATCCAATGTCAGCAACAGCCTGCGCGAACTGATCAACTTCCGGCTGGTGAAGGTCGTGCACCAGTTGGGCGAGCGTCGTGACCATTTCGAAACGTCGAAGGACGTCTGGGAGCTGTTCCGGACAGTCGTGCGCGAACGCAAGGCCCGGGAATTCGACCCGACGGTGGCGATGCTGCGGGAACTGGCCGCCGACCCGGGTTTCGCCGGCGAGGACGCCGGTGCCCGCCAGCGGATCCAGGAGACCCTGTCGCTGATGCAATCGCTGTCGGGCTGGGGCGAGGAAATGCTCCGGCTGGAACCGGCCACGCTGATGAAGGTGATGAAGCTCGGCAGTCGCATCCAGAAGCTGCTGCGGGAGGAAAAATGAGCGCCGCCACACCGGTCTCGGCCACAGTCGTCTGGCCCCTGACGATCTTCTACGACGCCTCGTGCCCGTTGTGCCGCGAGGAGATGGAGGCGATCAAGGCCTGCGACCGCGACGGCCGGTTGCGCCTGCGAGACGCCTCGGCGACCGACTTCAGCGACGCACGCTGCGACGCGGCCGGCATCGGCGGCGACGAGCTGATGCGACGGATCCATGCCGTCGACGGCGCCGGCCGCTGGTATCGCGGCATCCCGGTGTTCGAGCTGGCTTATGGTGCCGCCGGGCTGCACTCGGTCGAACGCTGGTTCGCGAACCCGCGCCTGCGTCCGTTCTGGGAGCGCCTCTATCCCTGGATCGCGCGGCTCCGCCAGCCGCTGTCGAAGCTGCGGCTCAACCGTGCCTATGGCGCCTGGGTGCGCGCCGCCGCCCGGCGCGCCCATCGCCATGCCAGTGCCTGCGACCGGGGCCATTGTGGACTGCCGGAGGCGCGTGGGCGCCCGCGGCAGCGCGACTGACCGACTAGGCGTCCTGCGCGCGGACAACCTTGTTGCGGCCGGTCTGCTTGGCTTCGTAGAGCGCCTTGTCGGCCCGGTTGATCAGCTGCCGCGCATCCTCGACGTGGTTCCATTCCGCGACGCCAAAACTGGCACTGACGGCACCGACGTGTTCGTAGGGCACGTTGGCGATCTTGGCGCGCACGGCCTCGGCGATCGCCATCGCCGCCTCGATATGCGTCTCGCGCATCAGGATGATGAACTCCTCGCCGCCGAGCCGGGCCGCGCAGTCGGAACTGCGCAGGAGCTCGCGGGCGCGCAGGGCGGTGTGCCGGAGCACCTCGTCGCCGCTGTCGTGGCCGAAGGTGTCGTTGATGCGCTTGAAGAAGTCCAGGTCGAAGATCGCCACCGACACTCCGTGCTTGCGGATCCGCGCTTCCGCCATTTCGCTTTCCAGCCGCTCGAAGAAGCGCCGGCGATTGACCAGGTCGGTCAGGAAGTCCTTGGTGGCCAGCTCCTCCAGCCGCAGGTTGATCCGCGCCATGGGCTCGATCACCAGGGCGGACAGCGCGAGGTTCAGGCCGAGGAAGAGCAGGGCGAACACCGCCATGAGCGACAGCATGAAGCTGGTGAACGTCTGCCGGGCCTTCTCCAGCGGGTAGAGCATCGGCACCTGCACCAGCTGCATGCCGATCGTTTCGTCGAGCTGCCAGCCGAAGCCGTTCTGACTTCCATAGATCGCCACCATCGAGGCGGGTGCCACGTCGGGCGTGCTGTGGCATTTCAGGCAGGCGGGCTGCTTGATCGTGATGGGCCGCGCCACGTACAGGGCGCGCTCCAGGCCTTCGCCGTGCACGCCGGTGAGTTCGGCCACCCCGGAACTGCGGAAACGCTCGATCAGGCCGGCTTCCCATTCGTCCGCGCGATCACGCGGGTTGGTCGGGTTCAGCACGGCTTCCTTGTAATCGAAACCGGGGTAACGCTCGTTCAGCCGCCTGAGCGTTTCGGTGGCGGCGAATGCCGGTACGGTCTGCGGGTGGAAGCGCTGTGCGTTGAGCGGGTCGAGGAAAGGCTTGACCTCGTCGGTGGTATAGCTGCGGATGGCCAGCGCCGTGTCCATCAGCATCTGCGAATTGCGCTGGACTTCCTCGACGGCGCCGCGTTCCAGGTAATGGCTGTAGTAGAAACCGGCGCCGACCAGGCTGAGCAGGAAGCCTGCCGCCAGGACCAGATTGAATTTCAACCGTAGCGTCATGCGTCCCGGCACCGGTCGGTACCGCCCCGTGGTCATGGCCAGATGTTTCCCCGGCCCGATTTTACGCACGTGGGGCGCGGCGATGGTGCCGGCGGCCGGGGGGTCCGGGACCCGCACCGGTGACGGCCATCGCCGGTAAATTGCTACCCTCGCAGGCCATCTCCCGCCACGCTCTCCCGATGTCCGAACCCAAGCCGCCGTCCCGATCCCCGCGCCCCGCCATCATCGCTGCCCTCATGCCCTGGATCGCCGCCCTGCTGGTGGGAGCCAGCACGCTGGTGCACGTTCCCGTGCTGCTGCTGGTGACCCTGGCCAAGGCCGGGCTGCGCGTACGCACGTGGCGACCGGCCTTCGACCGCGCGCTGATGCTGATCGCCGAAAGCTGGATCGGCGTCAACAGCCGGCTGATCGAGCTGTTCACGCACACGCGGTTCGTCGTCGAAGGTCTCGAGGGCCTGCGCTACGGCGGTCACTACCTGGTGCTGGCCAACCACCAGAGCTGGGTCGACATCCCGGTGCTGCAGAAGCTGCTGAACCGGCGCGTGCCGCTGTTGCGGTTCTTCCTGAAGAGCCAGCTGATCTGGGTGCCGCTGCTGGGCGTGGCGTGGTGGGCGCTGGATTTCCCCTTCATGAAGCGCTATCCCAAGTCGAAGATCGCGAAGAATCCGGAACTGGCGGGACGCGACCTCGCCGCCACCCGCGAGGCGTGCGAGAAGTTCCGCCACATCCCCGTGTCGGTGATGAACTTCGTCGAGGGAACGCGATTCACGCCCTCCAAGCACCAGGCACAGCGCTCGCCGTTCCGGCACCTGCTCAAGCCCAAGGCCGGCGGCGTCGCGTTCGTGATCGGGGCGATGGGGCAGGGCATCGAGTCGGTGCTCGACGTGACGATCCACTACGACATCGGCAAGCCCGGGCTCGCCGACCTGTTCGCCGACCGCATCGGCGAGGTGCGCGTGCATGTCCAGGAACGCCCGGTGCCGGCCGAGTTCGCCGGCGCCGACTACGAGAACGACCGCGCGTTCCGCGTGGTGTTCCAGGCGTGGCTGAATACGCTCTGGAAGGAGAAGGACGAGCGCCTGGCCCGCTGGAACGCGGAAAACGACGCGGGCGCCTGAGCGCCCGCGTCGTCGTCGCAATGCCGGCGGATCGCCGCCGTCAGAGCCGGCTCGCCGCGAACGTGTCGCACTGGCGGATGTCGCCGGTGTCCCAGCCGATCCGGAACCAGCGCACGCGCTGCTCGGCGCTGCCGTGCGTGAACGAGTCGGGCACGACCCGGCCCTGGCCCTGCCGCTGCAGCGTGTCATCGCCGATCGCCGACGCGGTGCGCAGGGCTTCCTCCAGGTCGCCCGGCTCGAGCCACGAATGCCGCTGCTGCGCCCGGTTGGCCCACATACCGGCGTAACAGTCGGCCTGCAGTTCCTGGCGCACCAGCAGGCCATCGGCGCCTTCGACGTTGCCGCCACGCATGCGCACCGCGTTGACCTTCTCCGACACGCCGGTGATCGTCTGCACGTGGTGGCCGACCTCGTGGGCGATCACGTAGGCCTGCGCGAAGTCGCCGCCGCCGCCCATCCGGCTCGCCATCTGGTCGAAGAAGCTCAGGTCGATGTACACCTTCTGGTCGGCCGGGCAGTAGAACGGGCCGACCGCCGCACTGGCGCCGCCGCACGCCGAGTTGACCCCGCCGGTGAACAGCACCAGCTGCGGTGCCGGGTACTGCGACCCGTTCGCCTGGAACACCTGGCCCCACACGTCCTCGGTCTCGCCCAGGATGCTGGCGACGAACTGCGAGGCCTCGTCGTCGACGGGCGGTGCGGTGGGATCGCGCTGCGTCGTCGGCGCGCCCTGCTGCACCTGCGACACCAGGCCGAGCATTTCCAGCGGGTTGATGCCCAGCAGCATGCCGACCACGACCAGCGCCGCCATGCCCCCGAGCCCCAGCTTCATGCCGCCGCCGCCGAGCCCGATCGGGCCCGAGCCACGCCGGTCGTCCACATTGGTACTGCGCCTGGCGCCACGCCATTTCATGGGAACTCTCCTGGAGGTGTGGGCCGATTGTGGCCCGAACCGATGTCGTCACGGAGTGTGCGCCGGTCGGGGCGGGCGGCGCCGGCCGGGGGTGACCCGGGCCGGCGCTGCGGTTACAGTCCGGCCACCCTCGCCGCCGTCCGGAGCTCCAATGTCGTCGCAACCCCCGATTCCGCAGTTGACCTTCCGGGCCGTGCTGCTGTCCGTGATCCTGGCGGTGATCCTGGCCGCGGCCAACACCTACCTGGGCCTGTTCGCCGGCCTGACCATCGCCACCGCGATCCCGGCGGCGGTGGTGTCGATGGCGGTGCTGCGCCTGCTGGGCGGCGGCACGATCCTGGAAAACAACATCGTGCAGACCGGCGCGTCGGCCGGCTCGTCGATCGCCGCCGGCGTGATCTTCACGATCCCCGCACTGATCATCCTGGGCCACTGGCAGACGTTCCAGTACTCCTGGGTGCTGGCGATCGCCGGCCTCGGCGGCCTGCTGGGCGTGCTGTTCTCGGTGCCGCTGCGGCGCACGATGATCGTCGAGCAGCCGCTGCCGTTCCCGGAAGGCAAGGCGGCGGCCGAGGTACTGAAGGCCGGCGAGAACCCCGGCCCGGGGCTGAAGATCCTCGCGGTCGCCGCCTCGATCGGCGCCGTGGTGAAGCTCACCGCGGTCAGCGGCCTGCGGCTGATCCCCGACACCGCCGCCAATGCCGGCTTCTTCGGCAAGTACCTGGGCTACATGGGCACGAACCTGTCGCCGGCACTGCTGGGCGTGGGCTACATCGTCGGCCTCAACGTCGGCATCGTCGTGCTGTCGGGTTCGATCCTGTCCTGGCACATCGCGATCCCGATCTACCACTGGTTCTTCCTCGACGGAAACCCGGAGCTGGCCGCGCAGATCGCCGGCGCCGGCGCCGAGGATTCGGCCTGGGCGATCTGGGGCACGCAGATCCGCTACCTGGGCGTCGGCGCGATGCTGATCGGCGGCATGTGGACGCTGTTCTCGCTGCGCAAGTCGCTGCTGTCGG
Organism: Arenimonas sp.; assembly: GCA_036676665.1. GTDB lineage: Bacteria > Pseudomonadota > Gammaproteobacteria > Xanthomonadales > Xanthomonadaceae > Arenimonas. The sequence continues at coordinate 6,700 of JAKFCL010000196.1, forward strand.
GCGTGCGCAGCGGCATCGCCGCCGCGCGCCAGGCCAAGGGCACCGTCGTGGCCGAGACCGAACGCGACCTGCCGATGAAGTGGATGCTGGTGGCGCTGGTGCTGTTCACGATCCCGCTGCTGGTCCTTTACCAGGCGGTCGTCGGGCAGTGGAGCGTCAGCATCCCGATGACGATCATCATGATCGTCGCCGGATTCCTGTTCGTGTCGGTGTCGGGCTATCTCGCCGGACTCGTCGGCTCGTCGAACAACCCGGTGTCGGGCATCACGATCGCGACGATCCTGTTCGCGTCGGTGGTGCTGTGGTTCCTGCTGGGCGGCGACTCGAAGATCGGCGCGGTGGCGGCGATCATGATCGGCGCGGTGGTCTGCTGCGCCGCGGCGGTCGGCGGCGACAACCTGCAGGACCTCAAGGCCGGTTACCTGGTCGGCGCGACGCCGTGGAAGCAGCAGCTGATGCTGATGATCGGCGCGTTCTCGTGTGCGCTGATCATGGCGCCCGTGCTGAACCTGCTGGCGCAGGCCTACGGCATCGGCGCGCCGACGGCCGAACATCCCAATTCGCTTGCCGCACCGCAGGCGACGCTGATGGCGTCGGTCGCGCGCGGCATGTTCGGCGGCGAACTGCCGTGGGGCATGATCGCGATCGGCGCCGGCGTCGGCGCGTTCATCATCGCGATCGACGAGTGGCTGAAGGCGAAGGGCTCGAAGTTCCGCGTGCCGGTGCTGGCCGCGGCGATCGGCATCTACCTGCCGCTGGAACTGATGGTGCCGATCTTCCTCGGCGGCCTGATCTCGTACCTCGTCGAGCGCTGGCACAGGATCGACCCGAACGACGAGGACGCGCGTGACCGCATCCACCGCCCGGGCACGCTGTTCGCCGCCGGCCTGATCACCGGCGAGGCCCTGATGGGCATCTTCATCGCCGTGCCGATCGTCGTCAGCGGCAAGGCCGACGTGCTGGCGATGGCCGATGCCTACAACGTCGGCGAGATCGGCGGCCTGATCGTGCTGGCGGTCGTCGGCGTCTGGCTCTACAAGGTCGCCGCGCGCAAGACCGTCGTGACCTGATCGCGGCCGGTCAGGGCTCCGCGCGCAGGGACTCGAGGATCCTGCGCCCGGCACGCCCGTCGGGCTCGACGCCCAGGCGACGCTGCTCCGCGGCGATCGCCTCGCGCGATTTCGCGCCGATCATGCCGTCGACCTCGCCGATCGCATGGCCGCGGGCCAGCAGCCGTGTCTGCAGCTCGCGGCGCTCGGCGCGCGACAGTCCGGGGTCGTCGGTCGGCCAGCCCTTCGCGAACGGGCCGCCGCCGCGCAGGCGGTCGGCAAGGTGGGCGATCGCGATCGCGTAGCTCTCGGCGGCGTTGTACGAATAGATCGCGTCGTAGTTCTTCTGCACCAGGAACGCCGGACCGGCCGCGCCGGCCGGCAGCACCAGCGCCGCCATCGTCGCGCCGTCGCCGAGCGGCTTGCCGTCGGCCCGCACGACGCCCTGCTGCTTCCAGTACGCCATCGGCTTCTTCGCCTTCCGCCCGGTCGGACCGGCCGCGACGGAGGCGGGCACGGTGACTTCGAAACCCCACGGCTGGCCGGTGCGCCAGCCGGATTTCGCCAGGTAGTTGGCGGTGGACGCCAGCGCATCGGGAATGCTCGCCACCAGGTCGCGGCGACCATCGCCGTCGCCGTCCACGGCGATCCGCGAATACGTCGACGGCATGAACTGCGTATGCCCGAACGCGCCGGCCCACGAGCCGACCAGGCCCTCGCCGCCCTTCAGGTCGCCCGCCTGCAGCAGCTTCAGCGTCGCGAACAGTTCGCCCCGGAAGAAAGCCTGCCGGCGGCCGGCGCACGACAGCGTCGCCAGCGACCGCAGCAGCGGCTTCTTGCCGAACTGGCGGCCGTAATTGCTCTCCACGCCCCAGACGGCGACGACGGTGGCGCGGTCGACGCCGTAACGGCGCTCGACGTCGGCCAGGGTCGCCGCGTGCTCGGCCAGCATCGCCTTACCATCGGCAACCCGTTCCTCGTCGACGAGCCCGGCCAGGTAGTCCCAGATCGGCGTGCGGAACTCCGGCTGGTAGTCCAGCGACTCGAGCACGGTCGGGTCCGGCGCCAGGCCGGCGGTATGCGTCGCGAAGGTGTCGGCGCGGATGCCCAGCGCCCGCGCCGGGGACTCCAGGCCCCGCAGGCAGGCGCGGAACACGGGATCGACAGGCGCCGGGGCCGCGGCCGCAGGCATCGCGGCGGGTCGGACGGTCGCGGCGGTCTGGACAGGCGCAGCGGCCGCGAGCGGCGCGGCCAGGGCGAGCAGCAGGGGCAGGGCGGGGGTCGTCATGGCGGCCATCGTGCCAGCGCGGGACTGAATCGTGGCGTGACGGCGGGGCGCGTTATGCTGCGCCGCCCCCGCACGGAAGCACGCGATGATCATCGTCCACCACCTGAACAATTCCCGCTCCCAGCGTGTGCTGTGGCTGCTGGAGGAACTGGCCGTGCCGTACGAGGTGAAGCGCTACGAGCGCGATCCGAAGACGATGCTGGCGCCGCCGGAGTTGCGGAAGGTGCATCCGCTGGGCAAGTCGCCGGTGATCGAGGACGGCCCCCGGATCGTCGCCGAGTCCGGCGCGATCATCGAATACCTGGTCGAAACGCACGGCGGTGGCCGCCTGCAGCCACCGGCCGGCAGCGACGAGCGGCTGCGCTGGCGCTACTGGCTGCACTACGCCGAAGGGTCGGCGATGCCACCGCTGCTGATGAGCCTGGTGTTCGCAAAGGTGCGTTCGGCGCCGGCCCCGTTCTTCGTCAAACCCGTCGCCAAGGCCATCGCCGACAAGGTGATGGACGGGTTCGTCACGCCGCAGATCACCACGCACCTGCAATTCATGGAGTCCGAGCTGGGCCGCTCGACCTGGTTCGCCGGCGAGGACTTCGGCGCCGCCGACGTGCAGATGAGCTTCCCGGTCGAAGCCGCCGCCGCCCGTGGCGGCCTGGACGCGAGATACCCGCGCCTGCAGGCGTTCCTGCAGCGCATCCACGCCCGCCCGGCCTACCAGCGCGCGCTGGCCAAGGGCGGCCCGTTCGAACTGATGCGCTGAGGCGACGATGGACTTCGGAACCACCCTGGCGATCATCGCCGTCACCGTCGTCGTGTCGATGGTGGCGCTGGGCAACGAAAAACTGCTGGCGGCGCTGATCCTGTGGCCACCGGCGGTCACCCGCGACCGCGACGTGCACCGCCTGGCCACCTACGGCCTCGTGCACGGAGACTTCGCCCACCTCGCTTTCAACATGATCACGCTGTATTTCTTCGGCACCGCGATGGAGCGCTTCTTCGATCGCGAGCTGGGGCCGATGGGGTTCCTGTTCTTCTACGTCAGCGCACTGGTGGCCTCGGCGATCCCGAGCTACCTCAAGCACCGCAACGATCCCGATTACCGCACGCTGGGCGCCTCGGGAGCGGTGTCGGCGGTGCTGTTCGCCTACATCCTGCTCGACCCCTGGAGCATGCTGTACCTGTATTTCGCGATCCCGATCCCGGCGCTGCTGTTCGCGCTCGGCTACACCGCGTATTCGGTCTGGATGAACCACCGCGGCGGCGACCGCATCAACCACAACGCGCACCTGGCCGGGGCGGCGTACGGCGTTCTCTTCACGCTGGTGGTCAAACCTTCGGTGGCCGGCGCCTTCCTGGACAAGGTGTTCGGCTGAGCCGGGGCTCCAGTGCGCCATGCGAGAATGGCGCATGACTTCCTTCGAATCGCTGCCCCTGCCGGCAGAGCTGCACCAGGCCCTCGCGGTGCTGGAATACACGACCATGACCCCGGTGCAGGCCGCCACGCTGCCGGCGCTGCTGGCCGGGCGCGACGTGCTGGCGCAGGCGCGCACCGGCAGCGGCAAGACCGCCGCGTTCGGGCTGGGCCTGCTGTCGAAGCTGTCGCCCGAGCAGGCCAGCGTGCAGGCGCTGGTGCTGTGCCCGACCCGCGAGCTGGCCGACCAGGTCGGCAAGGAGATCCGCCGGCTCGCCCGCTTCCAGCCCAACATCAAGGTCTCGGTGTTCTGCGGCGGTGTGCCGCTGCGCCCGCACCTGGCCTCGCTGGTGCATCCGCC
>JAKFCL010000197.1:0-2113 GCA_036676665.1 Arenimonas sp.
CTGGTCACGTTCGTGCTTTCGGCGTGGCTGGTGGGGGGCGTCGGCTGGTGGCTGCTGCACGAGGCCTGGAGCCTTCCGTCGGGCGACTGGCCGGGCTTCATGCTGCGGGTCACCGGCATCGCGCTGGCCGCCGGCCTGCTGGCACTCGCCGCATTCCAGAACCACTGGCGCGCCCGCCAGGCGGCGCTGCGCGCCAAGCAGGCCGAGTTGGAGGCGCTGGAGGCGCGGATCCGGCCGCATTTCCTATTCAACACCCTCAACACCGGCGCCGCGCTGGTGCACGAACGGCCGGGCGAGGCCGAGCGGCTGCTGCTGGACCTGGCCGACCTGTTCCGGGCAGCGCTGTCCGGGCCGCGGCAGATTCCGCTGGCCGACGAGCTCGCCCTCGCCCGCCGCTACCTCGAGATCGAGGCGCTGCGCTTCGGCCCACGCCTGGCCGTGCACTGGGACCTGCCGGAGACCCTGCCGGACGTGCAGGTGCCGGCACTGTCGATCCAGCCACTGGTCGAGAACGCGATCCGCCACGGCGTCGAACCGGCCGCGGGCGGCGGCCGCATCGACATCGGCGTCGACACCGGGGCCGGCCGCGTCCGCATCGTCGTGCGCAACGACCTGCCCGGCGCCGGCGCCGTGGCCGCGCCCGGCCACCAGGTCGGCCTGGCTTCCGCGCGCGAGCGCATCCGGGCGCTGAGCCAGGGCCACGGGGTGCTCGACACCCGCGTCGAGCACGGCCGCTACGTCGCGACGATCATCCTGCCGCTGCCGGCCGGTTGAGCGCGGATCAGGCGGCGCGGATGCAGTAGCAGGGCCTGTAGTCGCCCTCGATCTTCATGCGGCGCTGCTGCACGAAGTCGGCGAGCAGGCCGTCGAGCGCGCGCATGATCTCGGCGTCGCCGTCGATGTTGAACGGGCCGTGCTGCTCGATCTCGCGCATGCCCTCGACCTTGACGTTGCCGGCGACGATTCCGGAAAACGCCCGCCGCAGGTTCGCGGCCAGCAGGTGCGCCGGCTGCCCGCGGTGCAGGTTCAGCGCCGCCATCGCCGAGTGCGTCGGCGCGAACGGCAGCTGGAACTCCTCCGGCAGGTGCAGCGACCAGTTGAAGAAGAACGCGTCCTGTTCCTTCAGCCGGTGCTCGCGCACCTTGCGGATGCCCTGGCGCATCGCCTGCGCGACCTCCGCCGGGTCGTCGACGATGATGCGGTAACGCGAGGTCGCGGCCTCGCCCAGCGTCAGCTGCAGGAACCGGTCGATCTGCTCGAAGTAGGCCTTCGACGCCGCCGGCCCGGTCAGGATGAACGGGAACGGCAGGTCGGCGTTTTCCGGGTGCAGCAGCACGCCCAGCAGGTACAGGATCTCCTCGGCCGTGCCGACGCCGCCGGGGAACACGATGATGCCGTGGCCGAGCCGGACGAACGCCTCGAGGCGCTTCTCGATGTCCGGCATGATCACCAGCTGGTTGACGATCGGGTTCGGCGATTCGGCGGCGATGATGCCCGGCTCGGTGATGCCGATGTAGCGCGGCTTCCACTGCCGCTGCTTGGCGTGGGCGATGGTCGCGCCCTTCATCGGCCCCTTCATCGCACCGGGGCCGCAGCCGGTGCAGATGTCCAGGCCGCGCAGGCCGAGCTGGTAGCCGACCTTCTTGGTGTACAGGTACTCGTCGCGGTTGATCGAGTGGCCACCCCAGCACACGACCAGGTTCGGGTCGTGGAAGGAACGCATCACCCGGGCGTTGCGCAGGATCTCGAACACGGCGCTGGTCATCCCGCCGCCGGTGCTCAGGTCGAAGCGGTCGCCACCGTGCACCTCGTTGGCGTTGTAGGCGATGTCGCGCACCACCGCGAACAGGTTCTCGGCGATGCCGCGGATGATCTCGCCGTCGACGAACGCGGTCGCCGGCGCCGCGGTCAGCTCGATCTTGATGCCGCGGTCCTGCTGCAGCACCTCGATGTCGAAATCCGGGTAGCGCAGCGCGGCCGCACGCGGGTCGTCGGAGTCCGAGTCGGTCGTCAGCACCGCCAGCGCGCAGCGCCGCAGCAGGTGCCGCAGGCCGCCGATCGAGGCGGTCTGCAGCCGCGCGATCTCGTCGCGGGAAAGGATGTCCAGGCCGCC
>JAKFCL010000198.1:0-10882 GCA_036676665.1 Arenimonas sp.
CGCAAGCTGTTCGACGAACTCAAGGACACCACCGACCGCGCGATCAAGGGGCGGACGGAGTTGTTCGAGGAAATCCAGGCGAAGCTGATGCCGCACGCGAAATGGGAGGAGCAGGTGCTCTACCCGGCGTTCCGCGAGCGCGCCGACCGCGACGGCCTGCAGACCGTCGCCGAGGCGTACCTGGAGCACGGCGCGGTCGAGAATTCCGTGATCCCCGAGGTCAAGGCGGCCGATGTCGGCACGCCGGAGTTCGCCGGCCACGCGAAGGTGTTCGCCGAGTTCGTCGACCACCACGCCAAGGAAGAAGAGAAGACGATGTTCAAGATGGCGCGCGAGCTGTTCAGCGCCGACGAGCTCGAGCAGCTCGACGCCGACTACGCCGCGTGGAAGGACTCGCCGGCCGCAGCCAACGCGCTCGCCGCCGCCGATGCCAAGAGCGGCCTGCGCTCGATGGCGAAGAAGGTCATGGGTTGAATCCGGGCTGGCGCGAGCGGCCAGCCAAGTCGGCGGCCGGATCGCGCCGCGATCGTTAGCGGGAAGCGCGGCCGGTTGGACAGGGAACCCCGCCGGCCGCGTGTTTTTTCCACTCCACGTTCCGGGGACGCGCGATGCCGATCCGCTTCAAGACTTCGGGCTGCCTGGTCAGCATCGTCGCTTCGGTGCTGCTGACCGTCGTGCTGAACCTGCTGCTGTTCGGCTGCACCCGATCCTAGCCCGCGCGCCGCGTCTCGCGGGAAGGTCGCCGGACCCCGTTGTGCTTTCCTGCACACCCCCGGGCCTCCGGGAGGTCTAGACTGGCACGCGCATGAATCTGTCCATCGCCATCTCGATCGTGTGGCGCCTGCTGCTGGCGGTTTCGCTGGTGGTGGCGCCGCTCGTGCCGACGGCGGCCGCCGATCCGGGTGCACCGGCGCCGGAAATCTCCGCTGCGGCGATGCCCTGCCATGGCGACGCGCCGCCGCCGCTGGCAGGCGACGCGCCGTGCGACGACGGCTGCTGCCCGTTGCCGGACTGCGACCCCGGGGCCTGCCGTGTGCTCGGGCCGCTGATCGGCGCGCTCGCGCCGCCGATGGCCGCCACGCCGGCCGGCGATTCGCCGGCGATCCTGGAGTCAGCCGCACCGACGAAAGCGGGATCGGCCCCGTTGCTGCGACCTCCGATCGCCTGATCCCCGCCGGGCCGCCCGCGACCGCGGGCGCATGCCGCTTCCGCGGCGATCGACGGAGCCTTTCGATGAAACCCCTGATCCAAGGGCTGGGCGCGCTGGCGCTCGGCATGTTCGTGGCCCCGGTGGCCGCCAAGCCGATCGCGTATGCGGACGGCACCACCGTGATGGCCGAATACGGCGCCGGCACGATGAACGAGCTGCAGGTCTTCCACGCGCCGCGCTACTGGTGGTCGGCCGGCGGCGGCTGGCTGGCGCTGCGCAGCGAGGACGGCCGGCGGGAACGCGACATCGTCTACGTGCGCGGCAACCTGCTGGCCAAACGCTGGAACCTGCCCGGCGCGCAGGCCAACGTGTTCGTCTGGGGCGGGCTCGGCTCGGCGACCGGCAACGATTTCGCCGGCCGCACGCTGGCGCGTCATGTCGGCTTCCAGGCCGACTACGAAACCCGCCGGGTCTACGCGTCCCTGCGCAGCGACCTCGTCGAGGCCGATCCGTTCTCGCACCGCATCGACACGCTGCAGCTGGGCTGGGCGCCGTACGCGCATGACTACGACACGCTGGCGACCTGGGTCGTCGTGCAGGGCCGGCACTACACCGGCGGCCTGTACGACGGCGTCGAGACCGCGCTGCTGCTGCGCCTGTTCAAGGGCGGCACCTGGGTGGAATTCGGTGCGACCACCGAAGGCCGGGTGCAGGCGATGGCGATGTTCAATTTCTGATTCCCGAGGAACCTCCATGGACATGTTGAAGATCCTGCTGTTCGCGGCCCTGCTGGCCGCCACCCCGTTCGCGTCGGCGAAGACCGTCGAGATGGACGTCAACGGGCTCGTGTGCGCGTTCTGCGCGCAGGGCATCGAGAAGGCGCTGCGCCGGCACCCGGAGACGGCCGACGTGTTCGTCAGCCTCGACGATCGGATCGTCGCGCTCGAGTTCGTCGACGGCGCCGACCTCGACGACGACACCCTGCGCCGCGCCCTCACCGACGCCGGCTACGCGGTGACGGCGATCCGCCGGGGCGACGGCAGCCTGCAGGCCGTGCGCGATCGGGTCGCGGCGGAGGCCGGCGATGACTGACGACGCGCAGGCACCGCTGCGCCGCGTCGTCGGGTTGAACGTGATCTCGCTGGTGGCCGCCGGCGGCACGCTGGTGTGCTGCGTGCTGCCGGCGCTGATGGTCGCGCTGGGCGCGGGGGCGGCGCTGGCCGGGCTGGTGACGGCGGTGCCGCAGCTGGTCTGGCTGTCGGTGCACAAGGCGCTCGTGTTCGGCGTCGCCGGCGGGATGCTGGCGCTGGCCGGCATCGCGCTGTGGCGCGCCCGCGCGCTGCCGTGCCCGGCCGATGCCGCCCTCGCGCAGGCCTGCCGGCGGCTGCGCCGGCTCGGCGTCGGCCTGTGGTGGACGGCCGCGGTCGCGACGGCGACCGGCGCGATGTTCGCGTTCGTGCTGCCGGTGCTCTGAGGACGGCGACGCGACCCGTCTTCCGTCAGCCGTTCAGCACGACCGGCAGGCCGATGCCACGTTCCAGCGCGCGCGCATAGAGCATCGCCGCCGCGGCCACGTCCTCGACCGCGGTGCCGGTCGAGTCGAAGACGAAGATCTCCTCCGCCTCGCGCCGGCCGGGCAGGGCGCCGGCGACGACCGCGGCGAGTTCGCCGTGGATGTCGGCGGCGGTCATGAACCCGCCGGCGATGGCGCGGCGCAGGTCGCCCATCTCGATCGCCTGCGCCAGCACGTCGGGAACGACCCGGGCACGCGCCATCGCCTGCGGCGCGACCTCGCTCTTGGCCGGGCTGTCGGCGCCGACGGCGGCGATGAACATGCCGGGCCGCAGGTCCGACGCGTGCAGTACCGGTTCGCGGGCGGTGGTGGCCAGCACGACGAGGTCGGCGCCGCGCACGGCGTCGGCCGCGTCGCCGCAGGTGTGCACGGCGAGGCCGGTGGTTCCGGCATGGCGCGCGAGCTCCGCCACCCGCGCCGGATCGCGGTCGAACAGCCGCAGCGCGGTGACGGCGCATCCGTCGAGGGCACGCAGCGCCTCGAGGTGGCAACGGGCCTGCGTGCCGCAGCCGACCAGGGCCAGCGTCGTCGCGTCCGGGCGGGCGAGATGGCGGGCGGCGAGCGCGCTGGCGGCGGCGGTGCGGCGGGCGGTGATCTCGATCGAATCCATCACCGCCAGCAGGCGGCCGTCGCGGGCGTCGGCCAGCACCAGGCAGCCCTGGATCGTCGGCAGGCCGGAGCGGGCGGCGTTGCCGGGAAAATTGCCGTTGATCTTGATGGCGACCAGCGGCGGCGCGTCGTCGAGCCGGGCCGCCTTGATGTGGAAGCCGCCGTCGTCGGCGGCGACGTGGCCGACGGCGGCCGGCACCACCCGGCCGGCGGCCAGCGCCAGGAATGCGGACTGCATCGCCGCCAGGTAGTCGCGCGGCGCCGCCAGGCCGGCGAGATCCGAGCGGGTGAGCACCAGGGTGGGCGGGGATGCGCGATGTGCGGCCATGTCGCCAGCCTCCGTAACGGGATTGACAATGGTGTAGCAGTTGTTACAGTACCCGCGAACCCGGCCCCGGGCAACCGCCCCGCCGCTCTCCGGGAGCCTCCGATGTCCGCGACCCGCACGCCCGCCCGAGCTCACCCCGGCACCGCCGTCGCGGCGACCGGAGCGGCCGTGGCGGCGGGGGCGCGCGCGTGGTGGATGCTCGTGCACCAACTGCCGCCGAACCCCCCGGGTGTGCGCATGCGGGTGTGGCGCCGCCTGAACGCGCTCGGCGCGCTGCAGATCAAGGGCTCGGTGTACGTGCTGCCGGGCACCGACGCGGCGCGCGAGGACCTGGAGTGGCTGCTGGGCGAGATCGCCGCCGCCGGCGGCGACGGCTCGATCTGGCGCAGCGAGGCCATCGCCGGCGTCGATGCCGACGACCTGGTGCTGCGCTTCCAGGCGGCCGTGGCGCCGGAGTACGAGGCGCTGGAGGCGGAGGCGTCGGCGCTGGGCAAGGGCATCGCCCGGCGGCGCAAGCCGCTGCCGCCGGCCGTCGCCGGCAGGACCCTGGAGCGCCTGCGCGCGCGCTTCGACGAAATCGGCCAGCGCGACCATTTCGGCGCCCCGCGCCGCGAGGTGGTCGGCGCGCTGCTGGCCTCGATCGCGCAGGCACTGGCCGGCGGAGGCATCCCGATGAAGAGCGCAGGCACCGGCATCCTGGATGCCGCCAATTACCGCGGCCGCACCTGGGTCACGCGCGCCCGCGTGCGCGTCGACCGGATGGCGTCGGCGTGGCTGATCCGGCGCTTCATCGATCCCGACGCACGCTTCGTGTTCGCCGACGAGGCCAGTGGCGCCGGCACGGCGCCGGGGCTGCGCTTCGACACCTATGGCGGCGAGTTCACCCACGAGGACGACCAGTGCACGTTCGAGGTGCTGGTGCGACGGTTCGGCCTGCGCGCGCCGGGCCTGGAGACCCTCGCCCGCGTCGTCCACGACATCGACCTGAAGGAAAACCGCCATGCGGTGCCGGAAACGGCCGGGATCGCCGCCAGCCTGGATGCGATCGCCGGCGCGCCGCTCGCCGACGCCGAACGGATAACGATCGCGGCGACGCTGTTCGACGGGTTGCTGGAACGGTTCGCGGCGGCGGCGACATAGGGCGGCCGCGGCGGCGGCCGGTGGCAGGCGCCCGTCGGGCGCCGGGAGGGGGGCAATGAAATGGATCACCCGCGAGCGCCCGAAGATCGACCGGATCGCCTGCCCGTGGCTGGTGAGCCGCTTCATCGATGCCGAGGCGCAGTTCCTGTTCGTGCCGGCGGACGAGGTGCTGGCGCGCGCCGGCCGCGATGACGCCACGCCGTACGACATTCCCGGCGTGGAACTCACGCACGTCGGCGAGCGCTGCAGCTTCGACGCGTTCCTGGCGAAGTACGCGCTGGCCGACCCCGCGCTGCACCAGCTGGCCGCGATCGTGCGCGGTGCCGACACCGGCCACCTGGACGCGACGCCGCAGTCGGCCGGGCTGTACGCGATCTCGCTCGGCCTGTCGCGGCTGCATCCCGACGATGCCCGGATGCTGGCGATCGGCATGACGCTCTACGACGCGCTGTACGCGTGGTGCCGCGACGGGCAGGGCGAGGAACACGGCTGGCCGCCGCGGGCCTGACCGCGCGCCCGCCAGGAGCAGGTCATGGACAGGTTGCTTGCCGCGAAGGTGTGCATCGTGTGGGCGCTGGCTGCGACCGCGGCCCCGGCCGCGGCGCGGGTGGCGGCGCCCGACGCCGTCGACGGCTGGGTGCAGGCGAACCAGCATGCGCTGCTCGACGAATTCGAGGCGTTCGTGCGGCTGCCGAACGATTCGTCGGATGCGGCCATGATCGGCCGCAACGCCGACCACCTGTTCGCGATGATGCAGAGGCGCGGTCTCGCACCGCGCCGGCTCGACGCGGGCGGCGGCGCACCCGCGCTGTACGGCACGTGGCGCGTGCCCGGTGCCACCCGCACGCTCGTGCTGCAGGCCCACTACGACGGCCAGCCGGCCGGTTCCGGCGCCTGGGCCAGCGACCCGTGGGTGCCGGTGTGGCGGCGCGGAAGGCTGGAGGATGCGCCCACCCCGGTCGAGCGCGACCGGTCACGACCCGTCGACCCGGACTGGCGCCTGTATGCGCGTTCGGCCTCCGACGACAAGGCCGGCGTGTTCGCGCTGCTCGCGGCCGTGGATGCACTCCGCGCGACCGGCCGCACGCCGACCGTGAACCTGGTGTTCCTGTTCGACGGGGAGGAGGAGCGCGGTTCGCCGAATCTGCGGGCGCTGCTGCGGGCGCACCGCGACCTGCTGGCGGCCGACGCGTGGCTGATCTGCGACGGGACGGTGCACGTCAGCGGACGCCGCCAGCTGGTGTTCGGTGCCCGCGGCCTGGCCATCGTCGACATCACCGTCTACGGCGCCCGCCAGGCGCTGCACAGCGGCCTGTACGGGAACTACGCACCGAACGCCGCGCTGCGGCTGGCACGGCTGCTGGCGTCGATGAAAGGCGAGGACGGCCGGGTACGGATCGCCGGCTGGTACGACGACGTGACGCCGCTGGGGGCCGCCGAGCGCGCGGCGCTCGCGGCCGCGCCCGGCGACGCCGCCGCCCTGCGCGCCGAGCTCGGCCTGGCGGCAGGCGAGATGGCGGGCGTGTCGCTGGCCGAAGCGGTCACGCTGCCGTCGCTGAACATCGCCGGGATGCGCGCCGCCGATGTCGGGACGCAGTCGCGCAACATCATCCCGCACGAAGCGCACGCCACGCTGGACCTGCGTCTGGTCCTGGGCAATTCGGTGCCGCGGCAGGTCGAGCGCCTGGTGGACCATGTCAGCCAGTCGGGCTACCACGTGCTGGACCGCGCGCCGACCGCCGCCGAGCGGGCCACGCACCCCCGCCTGGCCACGCTCGTGCCGCGCCCGGCCGGTTACGCCGCCGCCCGCACCGCGATGGACCTGCCCCTGGCCCGCGACGTGGCGGCCGCGTTGCGGCGCGTCGACGGCGACGGCCTCGTACTGACGCCCACGCTCGGCGGCAGCCTGCCGCTGAGCGTGATCGGCGAGGAAACCGGCATTCCCGTGCTGGTGGTGCCGATCTCCAATGCCGACAACCACCAGCACGCGGAGAACGAGAACCTGCGCGTGGGCGCACTGTGGGACGGCATCGCCGCGATGGCGGCCGTGATGCGGTTGCCCGACGGCACGGGCCGGGGCGAGGGCGCGCTCAGCCCGCCGCCGGCGCGCTGAAGTAATAGCGGCACAGGTGGAAGAACACCGGCGCGGCGAAACAGACGCTGTCGAGGCGGTCGAGCATGCCGCCGTGGCCTTCGATCATCTGGCCCCAGTCCTTGGCGCCGAGGCTGCGCTTGACCGCGCTCAGCGCCAGCCCGCCGAGGAAACCGGCGAGCACGATCGCCGCGCTCATCGCCGCCGCCTGCCACGGCGAGAACGGCGTCGCCCAGTACAGCGCGGTGCCGACGCCGACCGCCAGCAGGCCGCCGCCGACCAGGCCTTCGACGGTCTTGCTCGGGCTGACCTGCGGCGCCAGCTTGGTCTTCCCGAACAGCTTGCCGCAGACGTACTGCAGCACGTCGCTGATCTGCACCACCAGCAGCAGGTAGAACAGCAGCAGCAGGTTGCGGCCGGCGCCGTCGCCGCCGAGTTCGATCAGCAGCAGCGCCGGCGCATAGCTGATGAAGTACACGCAGACCAGCACACCCCACTGGATCTTGGTGGTGCGGGCGAGGAAGTCCTCGGTGTCGCCGCGCAGCGCCGCCAGCGTCGGCAGCAGCAGCATGCCGTACACCGGGATGAAGATCGCGAACAGCCCGTACCAGCCGGTCCAGATCAGCCAGTACTGCAGCGGCAGCAGGAAATAGAACGCCGCCACCAGCGGCCAGTGGTCGGCCGCGCGCGTCGGCGTCAGCGTCACGAACTCGCGCAGCGCCACCAGCGACGCGAACCCGAACAGCAGCACCGTCGCGCCGGCGCCGAGCCAGAAGCACAGCGCCAGCACGCCGACCATCCACCACCACGCGACGATGCGCTGGTTGAGGTTGGCGACCGTGCTGCTGGGCCTGTCGCGCGTGCGCCATGCCAGCGCGCCGCCGATCAGTGAGGCGAGCACCAGCAGCGCGAGCACGCCGGCGAACAGGCGGCCCATCGGGGTATGCAAGACGGCAAGTTCGAACCCGGTCATCGTGCCACTCGCAGAAAAAGGGGACAGAGAATATTTCGGCTTGAAGCAGGCGTTTCAATCAGGAATGTTCTCTGTCCCCATTTTGCCCATCACCGCGACGACCGCGGCGCGCGCGCGGGCCAGGAACGCCGCCTTGTCCTCGCCGTCGACCCGCGCCAGCGGCCCGCCGAAGCGCACGACGCAGGTCAGCGGCACCGGGATATGCGCGCCCTTGGGCATGCTGCGCCAGAGGTTGTCGAGAAACACCGGCACGAACTCGACGCCGGGATGGCGCTGGGCGAGATGGAACAGGCCGCTCTTGAACGGACCGGGCAGGCGTTCCTTGCCGCGCGTGCCTTCCGGAAACAGGATCAGCGACTCGCCGGCATCGAGCGCGGCGTGCAGCGGCGCCAGCGGGTCGGCGTCGGGATCGCTTCGCTCGCGGTCGATCAGCAGTGCGTTGAACACGTGCCGGCCGATGAACGAGCGCAGACCGGGCCTGCCCCAGTAGTCGCGTGCCGCGACCGGCCTCGTCCGCGCGCGCAGGCGGCCGGGCAGCGCCGACCACAGTGCCAGCGTGTCGAGGTGGCTGCTGTGGTTGGCGAAATACACGCGCGTGGCGCCGGACGGCCGGCAGCCCTGCCAGCGCGGCGTGGCGCCGACCAGGCCGCGGGCCAGCGCGACGAAGGGCAGGGCGACGAGGTTCATGGCGCCGGCGATGTCGCGGCCGCGCGTTCGCGCAACTGCTTCGCCAGCCGCCGCGTGCGGCCCAGGCACGTCAGTGCGGAACCTATCGCGATCAGCACGGCGCCGATCCCGAGCGCCTGCCCGAGCACCGGAAACATCGGCGCCGCCGCGGCGACCAGGCAGGCCATCGTCATCAGGAACATGCGCCGCGGTTTCGCGAACCAGCCGCTGAAATCCTGCGCGAACCCGAGCGAGCCGCCGACCGCGCGCACGTACGCGGTCAAGGCCGCGAACAACGCCGCCGCCCAGCCGGCCCAGGCGATCCCGCCGGCGTACCCCAGCGCGATCAGGAACACGCTGTCGGCGACGCGGTCGGGCAGTTCGTTCCACAGCGGCCCGACCGGCCCGCCGCGGCCGCCTTCCACCGCCACCATGCCGTCGAGCAGGTTGCACAGCAGCCGGCCCTGCACCGCCAGCGCGCACAGCAGCGGCCCGGCGGGCGCCGGCAGCCACAGCAGCGCCGCGGCGCCGGCCAGCGCGATCGGAATGCTGAGGAAGGAAATGAAATCGGGGCTGGCGCCGGCCTTCGCCAGCGCCGCGGACGTCGCCCGCGCCCAGCCGGTGTCGCGGGAGGCGAGCGGGCGGCGGTTCTTCGGTTCTTGGTCGGCCATGGACGCCGACGATGCCAGATCGCGCGCACGAACGGCAGGCTGGCGACCGCGCCGGTGTCGGCCGCCGGTGGCCTTCGTCGCCCTGTGCACCCTCGGCTAGACTTCCGGCACGACGCGGGGAGCTTGGATGACGCAGGTCTGGCAATCGATCAAACGCAGCTTCGCCGAAGCCCGGCGCCGGCGGGTGCTGCGCGCGCTCGGCCTGTATGTGGTCGCCGGCTGGCTGCTGCTGCAGGTGGCCGATGTCACCTTCGAACCGCTCGGCATCCCGCTGTGGGCGCACCGGGCGCTGATCGTCGCGCTGGTGGCGGGGCTGGTGCCGGCGGCGATCCTGGCGTGGATCTTCGACCTGACGCGCGGCGGCATCGCCCGCACGCCCGACCTGCCGGGGCCCGAGGACGCGGCCCGCCGCGCGCTGGCCGCGCCCGGCAGCGCTTCGTCGAACGATGCGGCCGCCGCGACGACCGCGCCGATGTCGCCGATCGCCGCGATCGCGATCCTGCCCTTCAGCGACCTCAGCTCCGGCGGCGACCACGGCTGGTTCTGCGATGGACTCGCCGAGGAGATCGTCGATGCGCTGTGCTGCGTGCAGGGGCTGCGGGTCGCGTCGCGCACGGCGTCGGCGCGTTTCCGCGACGGCGGCACCGACCCGCGCGAGATCGGCCGCCTGCTCGGCGTCGACGCGATCCTGGAGGGCAGCGTGCGCGTCGCCGACGGGCGTCTGCGCATCAGCGCGCAGCTGGTGGATGTGCGCGAGGGCTTCCACACCTGGTCGGACGCATACGAACGGCCGATGGCCGACGTGTTCGCGGTGCAGCGCGGCATCGCCGAAAGCGTGGCGCGGGCGCTGAAGCTGTCGATCGCCGCGCCGGTGGCCGGGCGCGCCGACAAGTACGCGCCGCGCACGCTCGAGGCCTACGAGGCCTATCTGCGCGGGCGGCAGGCGCTGGGCGAGTTCCGCCAGCGGCAGGTGCTGGTGGCGGCGGAGCAGTTTCGTCGCGCGATCGCCCTGGATCCGATGTATCCGCAGGCGCATGCCGGCCTCGCCGACGCGCTGGCGCAGGCCGCGCAATGGCGCTTCCTGCCGCCGGCCGAGACGATCGCCGAGGGCACCACCGCCGCCAGCCGCGCGCTCGACCTGGCGCCGGACCTGGCCGAGGCGCATATGGCGCAGGGCCATCTGCGCTCGCTCGGCGGCGACCAGGACGGCGCGCGGCGCGCGTTCGAACGTGCGCTGGAACTGAACCCGGCGCTGTACGACGCCTGGAACTACTACGCGCGCCACTGTTACGCCCACGGCGAGCATGCGCGCGCGGCCGAGCTGTTCCAGCGCGCCTACCGGCTGCGGCCGGACGATTATTCGCCGCTGGTGTTCGCCTCCGGCTCGCTGGCGGCGACCGGCGACGCCGCCGGTTCGCAGGCGCTGGCCCGGCGCGCCGCCGACGGCCTGCTGCGCCAGTGCGCGCTCGAGCCGCAGAACCTGCGCGCGCACTACCTGGCGCCGGGCGTGCTGCAGCAGGTGGGCCGCCTGGACGACGCGCACCGGCTCGCCGAGCGGGCGCTGGAGCTCGGCCCCGACGACTGGAGCGCGCTGTACAACGTGGCCTGCTTCCACAGCGCGATCGGCGAAACCGACCGCGCGCTGGAACTGCTCGAAAAGGTCGTGCGCGCCGGCGGCGG
>JAKFCL010000199.1:0-1818 GCA_036676665.1 Arenimonas sp.
CGGCCTACGGCCACTTCGGCCGCACCCCGTTCGAGATGAGCTACGGCGACGATACCTTCACCGCCTTCACCTGGGAAAAGACCGACAAGGCCGCCGAACTGCGCGCCGCCGCCGGCCTGTAACGCCCCAGCCGCAAGACCGCGAGCCCCGCCCCGTGCGGGGCTTTTTGTTGGGCGCAAATCCTGCGGCGACGAATTGAACTAGGCTGCCAGCGTCATTCCCCGAGCAAGGATGCTCCCGATGCACCACTGGATTGCGCTACTGCTCCTCCCTTTCACCCTCGACGCCTGGGCCGCCCCCTGCCCCGACTGGCCGCCACAGCGGGCCGCCAGCGAAATCTCCGCACTCACCGAGCAACTCGCCGACTGGGACGCCGCCTACCATCGCCAGGGCGTGTCGCTGGTGGCCGACGAACTCTACGACCAGGCGCGCATGCGCCTGGAGGACTGGCGCCAGTGTTTTGCCGACAGTGCCGGCGCCGCGCCCGAGCCACTCGCCGGCAGCGCCGGGCAATTGGCCCATCCGGTGGCGCACACCGGGCTGGGCAAGCTGGCCGACGCCGCCGCGGTGCAGGCCTGGATGACCACGCGCGACGACCTCTGGGTACAGCCCAAGGTCGACGGCGTGGCGCTGACCCTGGTCTACCGCGGCGGCCGCCTGCAGCGGGCGATCAGCCGCGGCGACGGGCGCAGCGGCCAGGACTGGACGGCCACGGCGCGGCGCCTGCCGGCGATTCCCACGCAGTTGCCCGGCGCGCCGGACCTGATCCTGCAAGGCGAGCTGTATTGGCGCCTGGACGCCCACGTCCAGGCCGACGCCGGCGGGGTGGGCGCACGCAGCACGGTCGCCGGACTGCTGGCGCGGCAGACCCTCGACGCACCGCAGGCCGCCGGCATCGGCCTGTTCGTCTGGGACTGGCCGGACGGCCCGACCGACATGCGCGAACGCCTGGAACGACTCTCCGACCTGGGCTTTGTCGACAGCCTGCGATTCAGCCAACCAATCGACGACTTCGCCGCGGCCAGGCGCTGGCGCGAGCACTGGTACCGCAGCGCCCTGCCCTTCGCCAGCGACGGCGTGGTGCTGCGCCAGGGCCGCCGACCGCCGGCGGCGCGCTGGCAGGCCGAACCGCCGCACTGGGCGGCGGCCTGGAAATACCCGCTGCGCCAGGCGCTGGCGGTGGTGCAGGAGGTGGACTTCAGGATCGGTCGCAGCGGCCGCATCACCCCGGTGCTGCGTTTGCAGCCGGTCCGGCTGGACGACCGCGACATCGAGCACGTCAGCCTCGGCTCGCTGCGCCGCTGGCAGGCACTGGACATCCGCCCCGGCGACCAGGTCTCGATTCGCCTCGCCGGGCTGGCCATTGCACAACTGGACAGCCTGGTCTGGCGCAGCAGCCAGCGCCCCGCGGTGCAGGCCCCGCAGGCCGGCGACTACCACGCCCTGAGCTGCTGGCGCGCCACGCCGGCCTGCGCCAGCCAGTTCCGCGCGCGCCTGACCTGGCTCAGCGGCAGGCAGGGCCTGGCCTTGCCTGGCGTCGGCCCCGGCACCTGGGAGAAACTGCTGCAGGCCGAGCGCCTCGACGGCCTGCTCGACTGGCTGGACCTGAACGAGGCGCAGTTGCGCGCCACCCCCGGCCTCGGCCCGCGCAGCGCGGCGAGCCTGGCGCAGAGCTTCGCCCTGGCCCGCCAACGGCCGTTCGCCGACTGGCTGCGCGCCCTCGGCCTGCCGCCCAGCGGCGACGCGCCACTCGCCGGCGCCTGGGACGACCTGGCCCGGCGCAGCGCAGAGGACTGGCAAGGCGAACCGGGCATCGGC
>JAKFCL010000200.1:0-1771 GCA_036676665.1 Arenimonas sp.
GCGCGTCTCCACCTGCTTGAGCTTGCGACCGGCGGCCGGATCGGCCGGGCGCACGCGCGCCGGTGGCGCCGCGACCGCGACCGGTGCGGCCGCGACCTTCGCCTTCGGCTCGTTGCCGCGGGCGCGCAGCCACGACGCGTATTCGTCCAGGTCGCCGTCGAACTGCTCGACATGGCCGTCCGCCACGCGCCAGAAGGTTTCGCAGACCAGGCCGATCAGGTGGCGGTCGTGCGAGACCAGGACGATCGCGCCGGGAAAGTCGCTCAGCGCCTCGGCCAGCGCCTCGCGCATGTCCAGGTCGAGATGGTTGGTCGGCTCGTCGAGCAGCAGCACGTTCGGTTCGAGGAAGGCGATCAGCGCCAGCGCCAGGCGCGCGCGCTCGCCGCCGGAAAATCCGTCCACGTTCTCGAACGCGCGGTCGCCGACGAAGTTCCAGCGGCCGAGGAAATTGCGCAGCTGCTGTTCGCCGGCGTTGGGCGCCAGCTCCTTCAGGTGCCACAGCGGGCTCTGGCCCTCGTGCAGGCTCTCGACGGTGTGCTGGGCGAAATAGCCGATGCGCAGGTCCGGGTGGGCGACGCGTTCGCCGGCCAGCAGCGGCAGTTCGCCGACGAGCGTCTTCACCAGCGTCGACTTGCCGGCGCCGTTCGGGCCGAGCAGGCCGATGCGGTCGCCGGCCTCGAGGCCGAAGCCGACGTCGTCCAGGATCTTCACCGGGCCCGCGGGCGTGACGTAACCGGCGTCGACGTGGTTGAGCCGGATCAGCGAGTGCGGCAGCTTCGGCGGCGGCGAGAACTGGATGTGGAACGCCCGCTCGGCGCGCACGGCCTCGGTGCCGGTCATCTTCGCCAGGCGTTTCATCCGGCTCTGCGCGAGGCGGGCCTTGCTGGCCTGGGCCTTGAAACGGTCGATGAAGCTCTGCAGGTGCGCGCGTTCGGCCTGCGACTTCTCGTGGGCGATCTGCTGCTGGCGCAGGTGCTCGGCGCGCTGGCGTTCGAAGCTGGTGTAGTCGCCGGCGTAGAGCTTGGCGCGGCCCTCGTGCAGGTGCAGCGTGTGCGTGCTCAGGCCGTCTAGGAACTCGCGGTCGTGCGAGATCATCAGCAGCGTGCCGGGGTACTTCAGCAGCCACTGCTCGAGCCACAGCACGGCGTCGAGGTCGAGGTGGTTGGTGGGCTCATCGAGCAGCATCAGGTCCGACGGCATCATCAGCGCCCGCGCCAGGTTCAGGCGCACGCGCCAGCCGCCCGAGAACGACGACACCGGCCGGTCGTGGGTGTCGGCCGGGAAACCCAGGCCGTGCAGCAGCTTGCCGGCGCGGGCGGTGCCGTCGTAGCCGTTGATCTCGGCCAGGCGCTGGTGCGCGGCAGCGACGCCGTCCCAGTCCTCGGCCGCCATCGCCTTCGCCTCGGCCTGCATCACCGCGTGCAGTTCGGTGTCGCCCGACAGCACGAAGTCGATCGCGGCGTCGGGCAGCGACGGGGTTTCCTGCGACACGCTGGCGATGCGCGTCTTGCCCGGCAGGTCGATGTCGCCCTGGTCGGCGTCGTGCTCGCCGAGGATCGTCGCGAACAGGCTCGACTTGCCGCAGCCGTTGCGCCCGATCACGCCGACGCGCCAGCCCGCATGCAGCGACAGGTCCACCTGCGACAGCAGGAGGCGTTCGCCGCGGCGCAGGGCGAAATTACGGAAGGCGATCATGCTGGGGGACCGGGATGCAGCGAAGCCGCGCATTCTAGCAGCCCGCGGCGATCCGGCCGTTTGCCGGGGGGCGACC
>JAKFCL010000201.1:0-10653 GCA_036676665.1 Arenimonas sp.
TTTACTGCGCCGGGGCGGCCGCGGCGGGCTTCACGAAGCGCAGCGTCATCCGGTCGCTTTCGCCGATCGCCGCGTACTTGGCCTTGTCGGCCTCTTCGTGGTTGTTGCCCGGCGGCAGCGTCCAGACGCCGTTCGGGTGATCCTTGGTGTCGTTGGGATTGGCGTTGATCTCGCTCTTTTCCTCGAGCACGAAACCGGCGGCGGTCGCCAGGCCGATCACGTAGTCCTCGGGCAGGTAGCCGGATTCCTTCACCTCCTCCAGCGTCCTGCCGGCGGCGGCGCGGTGTTCGACGACGCCGAGCACGCCGCCCGGGCGCAGCACGTCGAAGAAGCCCTTGAACATCGCCGCCTCGTTGCCGTCCATCACCCAGTTGTGCACGTTGCGGAACGTCAGCACGACGTCGGCCGAACCCGGCTCGCCGAACACCGGCGCCGCCGGATCGATCTCGATCATCGTCGCGCGGCCGTAGACGTCGGCGCGCGCCGCCATCTTCTCGCGCAGCTTGGCGTTGTTCTCCGCGTAGTACTTCGCGGCGCCTTCGTCATCGAATTTCGTCGGGTCGGTCAGCACGCCGACGTAGCTGCCCTTGCCCTGCGCCAGCGGGGCCAGGATCTCGGTGTACCAGCCGCCGCCCGGGCTGATCTCGATCACGCGCTGGCTGGGGCCGACGCCGAAGAAGGCCAGCGTCTCGCGCGGGTGCCGCCAGGTGTCGCGCGCCATGTTCTTCGGATCGCGCCAATCGCCGGCCAGGATCGCGTCCAGCGGATCGGTCTGGTCGTCGCGCAGCGCGGCGTCCGGATCGGCCGTCGCATCGGCGGGCGTGGCGTCGGTGGCCGCGGCGACGTCGTCGGCCGGCGCTTCGTTCAGGGCGCCGTCGGGGGCGCGATTGCAGGCGGAAAGCAGCAGGCCGGCGGCCAGCGCGAGGACGAGCGGAGACAGGGTCGTGCGCATGGGAGTTCCTCGGGGGGTGGTGAAGGGGCCGAGGCTATCACGGGCCTCAGGGCAGGCGCGCGGCGTCCGGGTACGGCGCCGCGTCGCCGCCGCCGCCGGCCGCCTGCGCCTGTTGCTGCGCCTGCCACCAGGCCGGGTCGAAGATCTCGCCGTGCGCCTGCCGCAACGCGTCCAGCAGCGGCGCGGGCAGGCCGAGAAAGCGCGGGAACTGCTCCGGGAACACATCGCCGCCGCCGACGTAGTACCAGGTCTCGCCGCTGAGCTCCTCCTCCTCGTTGCGCGCCTCGGGCACGCGGCGGAAGCGGCACTCGCCGAGCAGGCACAGCTCGTCGTAGTCGTAGAAGATCGCGCGGCCGTTGCGGGTCATGCCGAAGTTCTTCAGCAGCAGGTCGCCGGGAAAGATGCCGCTGCGCGCCAGGTCCTTGATCGACTGGCCGTAGTCGAGCACCGCCGCCCGGGCCGCCTCCGGCGCCGCCTCGCGCACATACAGGTTCAGCGGCCGCAGGCGCCGCTCCAGGTAACAGTGCTGGATCACCAGGTGATCGCCGTCGTCGCTGACGATTCCGGCGCATTCGTCGCGCAGTTCGGCCAGCAGCGCGTCGGTGAACTGCCGCTTCGGGAAGCGCAGCCAGCGGAACTCCTGCGCGTCCACCAGCCGGCCGACGCGGTCGTGGCGGAACACCAGGTCGTAGCGCGCCTGCACCTGTTCGCGGGCGGTGTCCTTGGGCGGCGCGAAGCGGTCGCGGATCAGCTTGAACACCAGCGGGTAGCTGGGCAGGGTGAACACCAGCATCACCATGCCGCGTTCGCCGGCCGCGTGTTCGAGCTTCTCGCCGCCATGCCGGGCCAGGTGCCGGAAGAAGTGCCGGTAGCGTTCGGTCTTGCCCTGCTTGGCGCGGCCCAGCACCGTGTACAGCTCGTCCACCGCCTTGTCCGGCAGCAGGGTGCGCAGGAACACCACGGCGTCGCCGACGGTCGCCAGGTCGGCATGGAAATAGCTCTGGGTGAAGCCGAACACCTGCGCCACGTGCGCGCGCTCGGTCAGCACCGCGTCCACTTCCAGTCCGTGTTCGCCGTGCACCAGCGCGATCACCAGCGGCGCGAAGCGCGACTCGCCGAGCACGCGCCCGACCAGGTAGGCGCGACGCTCGCGGTAGAACACCGTCTCGAGCATCTCCACCGAGCGCACCGGCCGTTCGCCCCAGTCGGCGAAGCGCTGCTCCAGCACCCGGGCGATGCCGCCGGCGCAGTGGCCGATGCGCGCCCACGGAACGCCGAGCGCGAAGGCCTCCAGCACGCGGCGGAAACTGGCCGTGGCGTTTTCCCCGACCGCATGGCTGTGGCGCGCCACCGGATGGGTGATGCGGTCGGTCGGCTCCAGGTCGAGCGCGACGAATTCCAGTTCCGCATCGACGCCGCGGGTGCGGAAGAAGCGCCGCGTCAGCGTGTTGAAGAAGGTCTTGTCGAACTCCTGGTCCAGCAGCGGCGCGATGCGCACGGCGAAACGGTCGCGCACCGCCCGCCACAGGTCGCGATCGCGGGCCTGGTCGCCGAGCCTGGCCTCCAGCCAGGTGGCCGCCTCGGCGATGCAGCGGTCGTACAGGCCGATGCGCTCGACCGCGTCGGCGCGGGCGCCGGCCCAGTCGCGCGCGGCGAAGCGGGTCGCCGCCCGCCGGGTGATCGCGCGGAAGCGGGCGTCGTAATCGGCGAACCGTGCCACCAGCGCCGCGGCGACGGTTTCGGCGAGGTCGGCGCCGGTCGCGAGCGCGTTCATGGCGCGGCCCGTGTCAGAGCACGTCCCACGGATACGCGCCGCCGTCGATGATCGCGCCGGCGATCGCCTCGATCGCCGCGTCCTCGTTGTGTTGAAAGCCGCGGATGGACCGCGCCATCCGCCGGCGCGCCTGGCGGGTGAACGTGCGGGCGATGTCGAGCACGAGCCCGGCCTTCGCCGGCTCCGCCTCGACCAGCGACTGCGCCCGCGACAGCACGCACAGGCCGACGAACAGGTCGATCATCAGGTCGGCGATGCGCTTCTGCTCGTGCTGCATGTCCGCCATCTTCTTGCCGTGCCGGCGCAGCGCCGCGTCGGCGACCCGCGCCAGCTCCGTCGCGTATTTCTCGTACACCTTCGCCAGCGGCTGCAGCTCCGGCGCCAGCTGCCGGCGGATGCGGTCGCCGAACAGCCCCGTCGCCTGCGCGAAGCGGCGTTCGGCATAACCGCCCATCAGCCCGAAGCCCTTGATCGGGTCGTTGAAGATCGCCGCCACGCTCTTCTGCAGTTCGCCCAGCGACGCGCCGACGCCCTTGAGCCCCGACAGCGCGATGTACAGCCGCAGGATCTCGTTGGTGCCCTCGAAGATCGGCAGGATGCGGGCGTCGCGGACGAAGCGCTCGTACGGGAACTCCTTCATGTAGCCGTTGCCGCCGGCGATCTGCAGCGCCTCGTAGGCGGCACGTTGCATCGCCTCGCTGGCGAACACCTTGCTGATCGCCGCCTCGACCGAATAGTCGGCGTGCCCGCTGTCGATGAAGTGCGCGACCATCCACACCGCGCTCTCGGCGGCGAAGCAGTCGACCGTCATCTGCGCGATCTTCTCGCGCACCAGCCCGAACGATGCGATCGGCTGGCCGAACTGCTGGCGCTCCTGCGCCTGCCTGACCGACTTGCCGATCAGCGCCTTCATCCCGCCCACCGCGCCGCCACCGAGACCGGTGCGGCCGTTGTTGAGGATGCCCATCGCCACCTTGAAGCCCTTGCCGACCTCGCCGAGCACGTTCTCGGGCGGCACCCGCACGCCGGCGAAGCCGACCGTGGTGGTCGACGAGGCGCGGATGCCCATCTTGTCCTCGTGCTTGCCGTGGCTGACGCCGGGCCACGCCGCCTCCACCAGGAATGCGGTGATCCTGCCTTCCGGCCCGTCGGTGCGGGCGAACACGGTGTAGAAGTCGGCGATGCCGCCGTTGGTGATCCAGATCTTCTCGCCGTCGAGCACCCAGCTGCCGTCGTCCTGGCGGCGGGCGGCGGTGCGGATCGAGGCGGCGTCCGAACCGGCCCCGGACTCGGTCAGGCAGAACGCCGCGATCATCTCCCCGCTGGCCAGCTTCGGCAGGTAACGCGCTTTCTGCTCGTCGGTGCCGTACAGCAGCACGCCCTTCATGCCGATCGAACTGTGGGCGCCGATCGTCAGCGACACCGAGCTGTCGTGCCGGCTGGTCTGGGCCAGCACCCGGGCATAGGCGGCGTTGGACAGTTCCAGGCCGCCGAACGCCTCCGGGATGATCAGGCCGAACAGCCCCAGGTCGCGCAGGGCCTGGATGAACTCCGGCGGCTGGTGCGCCGCGTGGTCCCAAGCGGCGAAATCGCCGGCCTTGTCGTCGAGGAACCGGTCGATCGCGTCCACCATCAGGCCGAGCATCTCCCGGTCGCGCTCGCGCATCACCGGGTAGGGGAACAGGTTCTGTTCCAGGATCTCGCCGAAGAGCAGGTTCTTGGCCACGCTCTGGTCGAGCTGGATCGGCGCTGCGTCGGGGCGGTTCATGGCGCACCTCGGGATTTCCGACCGGCCGGCCGGCCCCCCGATTCTATGCCCGGGGCCGGAGCCCCCGGGCGAGCTCTTCACGTACCGCGCACGCGGAAAAAAAGAAGGTAGCCCGTCAGGTTCGGAGTCCGGGGCGGGAGCCTGCGGCCTTGGGCGAACCGTCGCATCCCCGGGACCCCCGCCATGTCCAGCACAGCCAAAGCGCCACGGGCGGTCCGTCCACCGCCGATCAGCACCGGCGTTCCCGGCCTCGACGATGTGCTCGGCGGCGGCCTCACCCCGGGCCGGCTCTATCTGGTGGAAGGATCTCCGGGCGCCGGCAAGACGACGATCGCGCTGCAGTTCCTGCTCGAGGGCGCGCGCAATGGCGAAACCGTCCTGTACGTGACGCTGTCGGAATCGGCGCCGGAACTGCACGGCGTCGCCGAATCCCACGGCTGGTCGCTGGACGGCATCCAGATGCGCGAACTGCTGCCGGCGGCCGACAGCCTGGCGCCCGACGAGCAGTACACGATGTTCCACCCCTCCGAGGTCGAACTCGGCGAAACCACGCAGCGCCTGCTGGCGGACGTCGAAAAATTGCGCCCGACCCGCGTCGTGCTCGACTCCCTTTCCGAACTGCAGCTGCTGGCCGGCAACTCGCTGCGCTACCGCCGGCAGATCCTGGCGCTGAAACAGTTCTTCGCCGGCCGTACCTGCACGGTGCTGCTGCTCGACGACATGACCGCGTCCCACAAGGACCTGCAGGTGCAGTCGATCGCCCACGCGGTGCTCAGCCTGGAGCGGCTCTCGTCGGATTACGGCTCGACGCGGCGCCGGCTGACCGTGGTGAAGTACCGCGGCCAGAACTACCGCAGCGGTTACCACGACTACAAGATCGTCCGGGGCGGGCTGGTCATCTTCCCGCGCCTGGTCGCCAGCGAACACCACGTCGACGTCGCCCAGACCCGGCTGGCCAGCGGCATTGACGCGCTCGACGAGCTGCTCGGTGGCGGCCTCGAGAAGGGCACCAGCACGCTGTTCGTCGGCGCGCCGGGCACCGGCAAGTCGACGGTGGCGATGCAGTTCGCGCTGGCCGCGGCGAAGCGCGGCGAGAAGGCGGCGCTCTTCATCTTCGACGAGAGCCGCAACACGCTGCTCAGCCGCTGCGAAAGCATGGACATGGACCTGCGGCCGCACCTGGAGACCGGGCACATCAGCATCCGCCAGATCGACCCGGCCGAACTGTCGCCGGGCGAACTGGTGCACGACATCCGCCGGGCCGTGAAGAACGGCGCCACCGTGGTCGTGCTCGACAGCCTCAACGGCTACCTCAACGCGATGCCCGACGAACGATTCCTGATCATCCAGCTGCACGAACTGCTGACCTACCTCGGCCAGTCCGGCGTGGCGACGCTGATGGTGGGGGCCCAGCACGGCCTGATCGGCATGCAGATGCAGACGCCCGTGGACGCCAGCTACCTCGCCGACGCGGTGGTCCTGCTGCGCTATTTCGAGGCCGGCGGCTGCGTCCGCCAGGCGATCTCGGTGATGAAGAAGCGTGGCGGCGCCCACGAGCGCACGATCCGCGACTTTTCGATGAGCGAGAAGGGGCTGGTGGTCGGCCCGCCGCTGCGGGAATTCCGTGGCATCCTGACCGGCGTTCCCACGCCGGTGACCGACATCGAGTCGAGATGACCCCCGCCACCACCGGCAGCCTCGAACAGCGGATCCTGCTGCGTACCGCCACGTCCCGCGACGCCGCACTGGCGACGTCGGTGCTTGAACGGGCCGGGATGCAGGCGGTCAGCTGCGCGACGACACCCGAACTGGCCGCCGAGATCATGCGCGGCGCAGGCGCGCTGCTGATCGCCGAGGAAGTACTGGCCGATCCGGAGTTCGCGGCGGTGATCGGCCTGCTCAGGGACCAGGCGCCGTGGTCGGACGTGCCGGTGCTGGTGCTGGCGCGCACCGGCGCGGACTCGGCGGTGATCATCGAGGCGATGGAGCTGCTGGCCAACGTCACCGTGATCGAACGGCCGCTGCGGGTCGCCGCCCTGGTCAGCACGCTGCGCAGCGCCCTGCGTGCCCGCGCCCGCCAGTACGAGATGCGCGGCCTGCTCGAAGGCCTGCGCGAGGCCGACCAGCGCAAGACCGAGTTCCTGGCCACGCTGGCGCACGAACTGCGCAATCCGCTGGCGCCGCTGTCGACCGTGCTGGCGATGCTGTCGCAGATGGACGTCGGCCCCGAGGACGCCAAGGGCTACTACCAGATGATGGAACGGCAGGTGGACCACATGGTCCGCCTGATCGACGACCTGATGGAGGTCTCGCGCATCACCCGCGGCAAGATCGAACTGCGGCCCGAGCCGCTGCCGCTGGCCGACGTCGTCAACGAGGCGATCGAGCTGGCGAAGCCGCAGATGGAGGCGGCCGGGCATCGTCTCGAGCTGCAGATGGCGCCGGGCGAATGGCCGCTGCTGGGCGATCGCGTGCGCCTGACCCAGGTGTTCGCCAACCTGCTCAACAACGCCGCCAAGTACACGCCGGCCGGCGGCGACATCACCGTGATCGTCGAGCGCGTGGGCGACAGCGCGCTCGTGCGCATCCGCGACAACGGCATCGGCGTGCCGGAGGACATGCTGTCGCAGATCTTCGGCATGTTCGTCCAGGTCAGCGGGGCGTCGCGGGCGGCGCAGGGCGGCCTCGGCATCGGCCTGACGCTGGTGAAGAACCTGGTGGAGATGCACGGCGGGCGGGTGCGCGCGCACAGCGGTGGCCTCGGCGAAGGCACCGAAGTCGTCGTCGAGCTGCCGCTGACCACCGGGCACGTGCCGCAGGTCGCCGACGGCAGCGGCATGACCCGTTCCGGGCCGCTGCCCGGCCCGATCCTGGTCGTCGACGACAACGAGGACGCCGCCAATTCGCTGGCGATGTACCTGGACGCGATCGGCGCCCAGACCGACGTCGCCTACGACGGCCCGCAGGCGCTGGCACTGGTCGCCGAACGGCGGCCGCCGGTGGCGATCCTGGACATCGGCATGCCCGGCATGGACGGCTGCGAACTCGCCCAGCGCCTGCGCGGCGACCCGCGCAACGCCGGCATGATGCTGATCGCGCTGACCGGCTGGGGCCAGGCCGACGACCGCGCCCGCGTGGCGGACGCGGGGTTCGACCATCATCTGTTGAAGCCGCCGGATATCGCGCAGTTGATGGCGCTGCTGCAGACCAGAAACTAGCGAACTAGCGAACTAGCGAACTAGAAACTGGAAAGCATTACGGCGGAAACCGGCGCTATCGCGCGGGGTTCCTGGTTGCGCGGAAGCGCTTGCGAAGCGTGGTCAGCATGCGGCCGACTTCCTCGGTCAACTCGAGCAGGGGCTTGATGGCCGATTCGTCGATCCATCCCAGTTGTCGACAGAGCAGGATCTGGGTGTTGAGCTCGTCGAGCGAGCCTTGCGCGATCGACAGGAAATGAGCCTTCTCCTTCGGCGACTCGCGCGCCCACCCTTCGGCGATGTTGCTGGCGACCGAGATCGCTGCGCGCGAAACCTGGGCCCCCATGACGTAACGTTCGCGCGGCTTCATCTGCGCCGCCTCACGGCACACCGACTCCGCAACCTGCATCGCCTTCCGCCAAACGATGGCCTGCTGATAGATCACGGCTCCAGCCTGGCGCCGGCCGTGCCAGCCGTCACGAAGCGGACCCCCCAAACCTCTGTAATCCAACGACTAGTTTTCAGTTGCTAGTTCGCTGGTTGCCAAAAGAAAGGGGCGCCGAAGCGCCCCGTTCCCGTACCGAACCCGCCGAAGCCGATCAGAGGTGCTTGATCAGCTCGTCCGCGAACTCCGAGCACTTCACCTCGGTCGCGCCTTCCATCAGGCGGGCGAAGTCGTAGGTCACGCGCTTGCCGGCGATCGCCGCGTCCATCGCCTTGATGATCGCGTCGGCCGCTTCGTGCCAGCCCATGTAGCGCAGCATCATCTCGCCCGACAGGATCACCGAACCCGGGTTCACCTTGTCCAGGCCCGCGTACTTGGGCGCGGTGCCGTGGGTGGCCTCGAACACGGCGTGGCCGGTGACGTAGTTGATGTTGGCACCCGGGGCGATGCCGATGCCGCCAACCTGCGCGGCGAGCGCGTCGCTGAGGTAGTCGCCGTTGAGGTTGAGCGTGGCGACCACGTCGTACTCGGCCGGGCGCAGCAGGATCTGCTGCAGGAAGGCGTCGGCGATCGCGTCCTTGATGATCAGGCCGGCGCCCGGCTTGCCCTCGGGGATCACCATCCACGGGCCGCCGTCGAGCTCGACCGCGCCGTAGAAGTCCTTGGCGACCTGGTAGCCCCAGTCACGGAAGCCGCCCTCGCTGTACTTCATGATGTTGCCCTTGTGCACCAGCGTCACGGACTTGCTGCCGTGGGCGATGGCGTACGAGATCGCGCTGTGCACCAGCCGCTCGGTGCCCAGGTACGACACCGGCTTCAGGCCGACGCCGACCATCACCGGCAGCTCGCGCTTCGGCGCGCCGATGCCTTCCAGCGCGGCCTGCCACTCGGCGTTCTTCTCGGCGGTGCCGAAGCGGATCTTGCCGAACATCTGCGGGAATTCCTTCGCCACGAAGTCCAGCACCTTCTGCGCGTCGGCGCTGCCGCCGGCCCACTCGATGCCCGCGTAGATGTCCTCGGTGTTCTCGCGGAAGATGGTCATGTTGACCTTCTCCGGCGCCTTCACCGGGCTCGGCACGCCCTTGAACCAGCGCACCGGGCGCAGGCACACGTACAGGTCGAGCATCTGCCGCAGCGCGACGTTCAGCGAGCGGATGCCGCCGCCGACCGGGGTCGTCAGCGGACCCTTGATCGAGACGAGGTAATCGCGGCAGGCCTGCACCGTCGACTCCGGCAGCCAGGTGCCGTAGCGGTCGTTGGACTTCTCGCCGGCGAACACTTCCAGCCAGTGGATCTTCTTCTGGCCGCCGTAGGCCTTGGCCACGGCCGCATCGAGCACGCGCACGCTGGCGGCCCAGATGTCCGGGCCGGTGCCGTCGCCTTCGATGAAGGGAATGATGGGGTGGTTCGGAACGGTCAGCTTGCCGCCCGAAATCGTGATCTTCTCGCCGCCCGCGGGCGGGGTGAGAACGGGTTCTGCCATGGGGGATCCTCCGTGAAGGCCGCGGTTCTATGCCGCGGGCCGTGCAAAGCGCCGGCCATTGTCGCGTTTCCGGCCGGCCGGCGGAAGCGCGGCGAGCACTGGCGTAAGCTGCCGTCGCCGCCCCGAGGGAGCCGTCGATGAACCTGTCCGCCCTGCTGGCCGCGACGCTGGTCGCGGTCTCCGCCCCCGCCGTCGGCCAGGCACCCGCCCCGCCGCCGCCCGCCTGCGAGTCCGCCGAACACCGGCAGTTCGACTTCTGGCTGGGCGAATGGATCGTCACCCGCCCCGACACCGGCGCCGAAGTCGGTCGCAGCACGATCACCGCCGTGTCGTCGGGCTGCGCGCTGCACGAACACTGGCGCGGGGCCAGTGGTTACAGCGGCCAGAGCCTCAATGCCTGGGACGGCGCGCGCCGGGCCTGGACCCAGTTCTGGATCGGTGCCGACGGCGTCGTGCTCCGGCTCGAAGGCGGCCTGCAGGACGGCGCGATGGTGCTGGCCGGCGAGCTGCCGAAGAAGACCGGCGCCGGCACGCAGCGCCAGCGCATCACCTGGACACCGGCCGCCGACGGCAGCGTGACCCAGCACTGGC
Source organism: Arenimonas sp. (assembly GCA_036676665.1). Lineage (GTDB taxonomy): Bacteria > Pseudomonadota > Gammaproteobacteria > Xanthomonadales > Xanthomonadaceae > Arenimonas. The sequence continues at coordinate 10,211 of JAKFCL010000201.1, forward strand.
AGACTTCCGACGACGACGGTGCCACCTGGGCGACGAGCTTTCTCGGCGTCTACCGCCGCGCACCTGCCGCCGACTGAATCCGCGCACGACTACGCGCCGGCAGTCCAGTCGACCGGTGTCAGCGGCGGCAGTCCGTGCACCGCGCGGGCGCGGTCGCATTGCAGGCTCGGCTCGCCGTGTTCCCAGGCGGCACCGAGCTCGCGGCATGGCGTCGGTCGCGACGCGTAGATCGTGCAGCCGGTATCGATGCCGACGGTGCCGGCGAGCGCGATGCAGCGCATCGCCACGTCGGGTGCATGCCGCATCGCCAGTTCGTGCCGGCGCAGCGGTTCGGTCAGCGCCGCGGGCACGCCACCGGCCGCGTGCGGCTGCGCCTCGGACCAGTGGAAGGCGACGCGGAACGCGGCGCAGCAGGCGCCACAGCGCAGGCAGGGATGGCTCAT
>JAKFCL010000202.1:0-9904 GCA_036676665.1 Arenimonas sp.
ACCAACGCCCGCGTCTCCGTCGCAAGCTTCAAGATCCGCGACGGCTGGCCGATCGGCGCCAAGGTGACGCTGCGTCGCGCCAAGATGTACGAGTTCCTGGACCGCCTGATCAACATCTCGCTGCCGCGCGTGCGCGACTTCCGCGGCGTGTCGGGCCGTTCGTTCGATGGCCGTGGCAACTACAACATGGGCATCAAGGAACAGATCATCTTCCCGGAGATCGATTTCGACGCCGTCGACGCCATGCGCGGCATGGACATCGCCATCACCACCACGGCGAAGACCAACGAGGAAGCCAAGGCGCTGCTCGAAGCCTTCAACTTCCCGTTCCGCAACTGATTCGAGGACCGACGAAATGGCCAAGACTTCGATGATCAACCGCGACATCAAGCGCAAGAAGCTTGTCGCGAAGCACGCTACCAAGCGTACGGAACTCAAGAAGATCATCAGCAGCGTCACCTCCTCCTACGAGGAGAAGATGGACGCCGCTGTGAAACTGCAGAAGATGCCGCGCGACTCGAGCCCGAGCCGCGTGCGCAACCGCTGCGAACTGACCGGCCGCTCGCGCGGCGTGTACAGCAAGTTCGGCCTCGGCCGCAACAAGCTGCGCGAAGCCACGATGCGTGGCGACGTGCCCGGCCTGCGCAAGGCCAGCTGGTAATCGCCGGTCCCCCGCGGGGGACCAGCGGATATCGGTGCTCCCGAACCCAAAAGGTAGAAACAGATGAGCATGACTGATCCCATCGCCGACATGCTGGTGCGCATCAAGAACGCACTCGCCGTCGGCAAGCCGCAGGTTTCCATGCCTGCCTCCAAGATGAAGCTGGCGATCGCCACGGTCCTCAAGTCCGAGGGCTACATCGGCGATTTCCGCGTCAACGGCGAAGCCGCGAAGGCCAAGCTCGAGATCTCCCTGAAGTACTACGAAGGCAAGCCGGTCATCGAGCGCATCGAGCGCGTCTCCCGGTCGGGCCTGCGTCAGTACAAGGGCAAGGACGATCTGCCGAAGGTGCTGGCCGGCCTGGGCATCGCCATCATCTCCACCTCCCAGGGTCTGATGACCGACCGCCAGGCCCGCGCTGCGGGCGTGGGCGGCGAAGTCATCTGCCTCGTGGCCTAAGGAGAAACGCATATGTCCCGCGTTGCCAAGAAGCCGATCCAGATGCCCAAGGGCGTCGAGTTCAAAGCCACCGACGACCAGGTCTCGGTCAAGGGCCCGAAGGGCACCCTGAGCCTGGCCAAGCCTGCCGGCGTCGAGTTCAAGCTCGAGGACGGCGTGCTGCAGCTGTCGGCGGCCGATGCCTCCGACATGCCGATGGCCGGTACGGCCCGCGCCATCCTCGCGAACATGATCCAGGGCGTGGCCGAAGGCTTCACCCGCAAGCTCGAGCTCGTCGGCGTCGGTTACCGCGCCGCGATGCAGGGCAAGGACCTGAGCCTGAGCCTGGGCTTCTCGCACCCGACCGTTTACGTGGCGCCGGAAGGCATCACGCTGTCGACCCCGACGCAGACCGAGATCCTGGTCTCCGGCGCCGACAAGCAGCAGGTCGGCGAGGTTGCCGCCAAGATCCGCGCGTACCGCAAGCCGGAGCCGTACAAGGGCAAGGGCATCCGGTACTCCGGCGAGAAGATCATCATGAAGGAAGCCAAGAAGGCCTGATAGGGCGCTTCCGCTTCCTCGAGGTAAAGACCATGGACAAGAACATCGCTCGCCTGCGCCGCGCCAAGACCACGCGTTCGCACATCCGCAAGCTCGGCGTCGCCCGCCTGTCGGTGCTGCGCTCGGGCCAGCACATCTACGCCCAGCTTTTCACCGCCGACGGTTCCAAGGTGCTGGCTTCTGCCTCCACCGTGCAGGCCGACGTCAAGGAAGGCCTGAAGGGCAGCAAGAACATGGAAGCCGCCGCCAAGGTCGGCCGCACGATCGCCGAGAAGGCGCTCGCGGCCGGCATCGAGAAGGTGGCCTTCGATCGTTCCGGCTACCGCTACCACGGCCGCATCAAGGCCCTGGCAGACGCCGCCCGCGAGGGTGGCCTGCAGTTCTGAGCCCGCATGGGCTTGTGTTTCCAGTACCAACCACAACCATAAGCGGCCATAGGCCGTAAGCAAACCCAGGAATCCACATGAGCAGCAACGAGCGCGATCGCAATCGCGGCGACAGCGACGACGGCTTCATCGAGAAGCTGGTCGCGGTCAACCGCGTGTCCAAGACCGTCAAGGGCGGTCGTCAGTTCACCTTCACCGCGCTGACCGTGGTCGGCGACGGTGCCGGCAAGGTCGGCTTCGGTTACGGCAAGGCGCGCGAAGTGCCTGTCGCCATCCAGAAGTCGATGGAGTACGCCCGCAAGGCGATGGTCCAGGTCGACCTCAACGAGGGCACCCTGTGGCACCCGGTCAAGGCCGGCCACGGCGCCGCCCGCGTCTACATGCAGCCCGCGTCGGAAGGTACCGGCGTGATCGCCGGCGGCGCCATGCGCGCCGTGCTCGAAGCGGTCGGCGTGAAGAACGTGCTGGCCAAGGCCGTCGGTTCGCGCAACCCGATCAACCTGGTGCGCGCCACCGTGAAGGGTCTCACCGAGACCACTTCGCCGGCCCGCATCGCCGCCAAGCGTGGCAAGAAGCTCGAGGAGATCCTCCATGGCTGAGAAGACTGTCAAGGTCCGCCTCGTCAAGGGCCTGCGCGGCACCCAGGCGCGTCACCGCCTGTCGGTGAAGGCGCTCGGGCTCAACAAGATCAATGACGTCCGCGAGCTGAAGGATTCCCCGTCCGTCCGCGGCCTGATCAACCAGCTGCACTACCTGGTCCGCGTCGAGTCCTGACCGGGCCGAGGAAAACACACATGAAGATGAATTCTCTCAAGCCCGCCGACGGCGCCCGCAAGGATCGCGTCCGCGTCGGTCGCGGCATCGGTTCCGGCCTCGGCAAGACCGCGGGTCGCGGCCACAAGGGTTCGTTCGCGCGTTCGGGCAAGGGCAAGATCAAGGCCGGTTTCGAAGGCGGCCAGATGCCCATGCAGCGCCGCCTGCCGAAGGTCGGTTTCCGTTCGAAGATCAAGACCGACACGGCCGAAGTGCTGCTGTACAAGCTCGACACGCTCGAGGCCGGCGAGATCGACTTCGCCGCTCTGCGCGCCGCCGGCCTGGTGCCGTCGAACGCCAAGCAGGCCAAGCTCGTCAAGAAGGGCGAGCTGACCAAGAAGTTCGTGCTGAAGGGTGTGCTGGCCACGGCCGGCGCCCGCGCCGCGGTCGAAGCCGCCGGCGGCAGCGTGACGGAGTAATACCTTGGCGCAGTCCACTTCCGCAGCGAACTCCCTGGGCGGGCTCGGCAAATTCACCGAGCTCCGCCAGCGCCTGACCTTCGTGGTCCTGGCGCTGATCGTTTACCGCATCGGCAGCTTCATCCCGGTGCCGGGCATCGATCCGCAGGCGATGCTCGAGCTGATGGAAAGCCAGAAGGGCACCATCGTGGACATGTTCAACATGTTCTCCGGTGGCGCCCTGAACCGCTTCAGCCTGTTCGCGCTGAACGTGATCCCGTACATCTCCGCGTCCATCATCGTGCAGCTGATGGGGCAGATCTACGAGCCGTGGAAGGCGATGAAGAAGGAAGGCGAGAGCGGCCGGCGCAAGCTGACCCAGTACTCGCGCGTTTTCGCCGTCGTGCTGGCGGTGATCCAGGCCGGCAGCATCGCCTCGGCGCTGCAGGGGCAGGGCGGAGTGGTGTATGCGCCGGGTCTGGGCTTCATCCTCACCGCGATCGTCTCGCTGACGGCCGGCACGATCTTCCTGATGTGGCTCGGCGAGCAGATCACCGAGCGCGGCATCGGCAACGGCATCTCGCTGATCATCTTCGCCGGCATCGTCGCCAGCCTGCCCGGCGCGGCGCTGAGCACCGTGCAGCAGGTCAGCAACGGCGAACTGAGCCCGGTGGCGATCCTGGTGGTCCTGCTGCTGGTGCTGGGCGTGACCTACTTCGTGGTGTTCATGGAGCGTGGCCAGCGCCGCATCACCGTGAACTATGCCCGGCGCCAGGGTGGCCGCCAGGCGTACATGAACCAGAGTTCGCACCTGCCGCTGAAGCTGAACATGGCCGGCGTCATTCCGCCGATCTTCGCCTCCAGCCTGATCATGTTCCCGGCGACGATGTCGCAGTGGTTCGGCCAGGCCGGCGCCGCGACGGGCGAGGGCTGGCGCGACAACCTGATGCTCGGCCTGCAGAACCTCAGCCAGGCGCTGGCGCCGAGCGAGCCGCTGCACATGCTGCTGTACGCGGCCATGATCATCGGCTTCGCGTTCTTCTACACCGCGCTGGTCTTCAACTCCCAGGAGACCGCCGACAACCTCAAGAAGTCCGGCGCCCTGGTGCCGGGCATCCGGCCGGGCAAGGCCACCGCCGACTACATCGACGGCGTGCTGACCCGCCTGACCCTGATCGGCGCCCTGTACCTGGTGCTGGTCTGCCTGCTGCCGGAACTTATCCGGTCGTTCGCCAATGTTCCGTTCTACTTCGGTGGCACGTCGCTGCTGATCGTGGTCGTGGTGGTGATGGACTTCACCGCCCAGATCCAGGCGCACCTGACGTCCCACCAGTACGAAAGCCTGATGAAGAAGGCGAATTTGAAGGGTGGAAGCCGCGGCCTCAGCCGCAGCTGAAACCATACGATGGGCGGTCCGCGCGGCGCTTTGGCGCGCGGATAAGCCGGTCCCCGTCCCTGCGCTTGAGTAGCGCGGGGTGCCCACCCCGCGGAGCGGGGCCGGGCAGGCCCGACTTGTCGCCGGAGCATGGGCACACTCCCCATGCCGGGTTTCCCGGGTCCTCGGACCCGGGGGGCTACAACTGAACCCCAAAGCCTAGTACAATTTCCGATTCACTGCGCTCAATTTAAGTTTGGAGATCGCCTGATGGCGCGCATCGCGGGTGTCAACCTGCCTGTCCAGAAACACGTCTGGGTGGGCCTGCAGAGTATCTTTGGCATCGGCCGTACCCGGTCGAAGCTTGTTTGCGTCGCGGCGGGAGTGGCTCCGGCCACGAAGATCCGCGACCTGTCCGAGCCTGAAATCGAGCGCATTCGCGCCGAGGTGGCGAAGTACACCGTCGAGGGCGACCTGCGACGCGAAGTCGGCATGTCGATCAAGCGTCTCATGGACCTGGGCTGCTACCGCGGCCTGCGCCATCGTCGCGGCCTGCCGATGCGTGGCCAGCGCACCCGGACCAACGCCCGCACCCGCAAGGGTCCGCGCAAAGCCATCAAGAAGTAAGGACCGGACCCCATGAACAAGCCGGCAACGAAGACCAAGAAGAAGATCAAGCGAGTCGTCACCGACGGCATCGCCCACGTCCAGGCTTCTTTCAACAACACCATCGTCACGATCACCGACCGCCAGGGCAATGCGCTGTCGTGGGCCACTTCGGGCGGCGCGGGTTTCCGCGGCTCCCGCAAGTCCACGCCGTTCGCCGCCCAGGTGGCTGCCGAGAAGGCCGGCAAGGCCGCCCTCGACTACGGCGTCAAGACGCTGGAAGTGCGGATCAAGGGCCCGGGTCCGGGCCGTGAGTCGGCCGTGCGTTCGCTGAACGCGGTCGGCTACAAGATCACCAACATCATCGACGTCACCCCTATCCCGCACAACGGGTGCCGGCCGCCGAAAAAGCGCCGCGTCTAACGGGACCCAGGAGACTATAGAAAATGGCTCGTTACATTGGTCCCACCTGTAAGCTCGCCCGTCGCGAAGGCGCCGACCTCAGCCTGAAGTCGCCGGCCCGCGCCATCGATTCCAAGTGCAAGCTGGAGCAGAAGCCCGGCCAGCACGGCGCCGTCGCCCGCAAGGGCAAGCTGTCCGATTACGCCACCCAGCTTCGCGAGAAGCAGAAGGTCAAGCGCATCTACGGCCTGCTCGAGCGTCAGTTCCGCTCGTACTACACCAAGGCTGCCCGCAAGAAGGGCAACACCGGCGAGACCCTGCTGCAGATGCTCGAGCAGCGCCTCGACAACGTCGTGTATCGCATGGGCTTCGCCGTCACCCGTCCGCAGGCGCGCCAGCTGGTGTCGCACAAGGGCGTGCTGGTCAATGGCAAGGCGGTCAACCTGCCGTCGTTCCAGGTCAAGGCCGGCGACACCGTCGTTCTCACCGAGCGCGCCCAGAAGCACCTCAACGTGCAGGAAGCGCTCAATCTTTCCCAGCAGATGGACCTGGTCCCGAGCTGGTGCGAAGTCGACGCGAAAAAGTTCGCCGGCGTTTTCAAGGCCGTTCCGGACCGTGCCGACCTGCCCTCGGATATCAACGAAGCGCTGATCGTCGAGCTGTACTCGAAGTAATCCTCCAGGAGACACCTTGACCATGACGGTTACCGCCACCCAGGTGCTGCGCCCCCGCGGCCCGCACATCGAACGCCTCGGCTCCAACCGCGCGAAGGTCGTCATCGAACCGCTCGAGCGGGGCTACGGCCACACGCTCGGCAACGCCCTGCGCCGCGTGCTGCTGTCCTCGATCCCCGGCTTCGCGATCACCGAAGTCGAGATCGACGGCGTGCTGCACGAGTACACCACTGTCGAAGGCCTGCAGGAGGACGTGCTCGAGGTCCTGCTGAACCTCAAGGACGTCGCCATCCGCATGCACAACGTGGACCACACCACGCTGACGCTGCAGGCGAAGGGCCCCGGCATCGTCACCGCCGGCGACATCAAGACCGACCACAACGTCGAGATCCTCAACAACGACCACGTGATCGCCCACCTGACGAAGGACACGGCGCTGAACATGCGCCTGAAGATCGAGCGCGGTTTCGGCTACCAGCCGGCCGCCGATCGCCGCCGTCCGGATGAAGAGTCGCGGGCGATCGGTCGCCTGGTGCTCGACGCCACGTTCTCGCCGGTCCGCCGCGTCGCGTATGCCGTGGAAGCGGCCCGCGTCGAGCAGCGCACCGACCTGGACAAGCTGGTGCTGGAGATCGAGACCAACGGCACGATCGATGCCGAGGACGCGATCCGCACGGCCGCCGACATCCTGACCGACCAGTTGTCGGTGTTCGGCGACTTCACCCAGCGCGAGCGTGGCCCGGCCAAGGCCTCGGCGACGGGCATCGACCCGGTGCTGCTGCGCCCGATCGACGACCTCGAGCTGACGGTGCGTTCGGCCAACTGCCTCAAGGCCGAGAACATCTACTACATCGGCGACCTGATCCAGCGTACCGAGGTCGAGCTGCTCAAGACCCCGAACCTTGGCAAGAAGTCGCTTACCGAGATCAAGGAAGTGCTGGCTCAGCGCGGCCTTTCCCTCGGCATGAAGCTGGAGAACTGGCCGCCGGCCGGCCTGCAGCAGGGCATGCTGGGTTGATCTGAACGCGGACGTGTCCGCAAAGCCCGGCCGTTCGCGGCCGGGAACTCTAGAAACCAGGAATCACGACAATGCGCCACCAGAAATCCGGCCGTAAGTTCAGCCGCACCAGCGCCCATCGCGAAGCGATGTTCAGCAACATGGCCGCGTCCCTGATCAAGCACGAGCTGATCCGCACCACGCTCCCGAAGGCGAAGGAACTGCGTCGCGTCGCCGAGCCGCTGATCACCATCGGCAAGATCGACGGCGTCGCCAACCGCCGCCTGGCCATGTCGCGCCTGCGCGACAAGGAGGCGGTGGGCAAGCTGTTCGTCGAACTGGGCCCGCGTTACCAGGCCCGTCCCGGCGGTTACCTGCGCATCCTCAAGTGCGGCTTCCGCGCCGGCGACAACGCGCCGATGGCGTACGTCGAACTGGTGGACCGCCCGCAGGTCGTCGAGGCCGAATAAGCCCGACCGCAACACGTTCGCGAAGAACCCGGCTCCGGCCGGGTTTTTTCTGCCGGCGAACTTCCGGTGCCTGCCGCGGTCCGTATACGCTGATTCCCCACGAGGCGCCCCGTCCGATGACCGCCAACCCCTTCGCCTGGTCCTTCCGCGCGCAGTACCTCGCGGGCTTCGCCGCCTGCTTCGCGCTCATCGGGTATGCGCTGTACGTGCAGTTCGGGATGCTGATGCTGCCGTGCCCGCTGTGCATCCTGCAGCGGATCGCCTTCGCGGCGCTGGGCCTGGTGTTCCTGGCCGGCGGCCTGCATTCGCCGCGGGGCCGCGCCGGGCGCATCGCCTACGGGCTGCTGGCGCTGGTGCCGGCGGCCGCCGGCGCCGGCATCGCCGGCCGCCACGTCTGGCTGCAGTCCCTGCCGCCGGGCGACGTGCCGCTGTGCAACCAGATGGGCCTGGAATACATGGTCGAGGCGATGGGGCCGCTCCGGGGCCTGGCTACCGCGCTCAAGGGCTCGGGTGAATGCGCGAAGGTCGATTGGACCTTCCTCGGCCTGTCGATGCCGGCCTGGACGCTGGCCTGCTACGTCGCCCTCGGCGCCTTCGCGCTGTGGGCCGCGTTCCGTCGCCGCTGATCGCGCGCGGCACCCCGCATCCGGCATGAGCTGATGCCGGTCTGACGGTTTGCTCGGAAACCGCTGTGGCATGATGGTTTTCCCCTCGTCATGTTTCCGGAAACCCGCCTCGATGAACGCCAGCGACCGCACCCTGCAGCCCGTATCCGTGCCCGGCGACTGGACGCCGGCCGGCTGGCGCAGCCGCGTCGCGACCCAGCAGCCCACGTATCCGGATGCCGAAGAGCTGGCGCAGGTGCAGCGCGAGCTGGGCTGCCTGCCGCCGCTGGTCACGTCGTGGGAGATCCTGGCGTTGAAGAAACAGCTGGCCGAGGCGCAGGAGGGCAAGCGCTTCCTGCTGCAGGGCGGCGACTGCGCCGAGAGCTTCGCCGACTGCGAGTCGGCGCTGATCTCCAACCGGCTCAAGGTGCTGCTGCAGATGAGTCTGGTGCTGGTGCACGGGCTGCGACTGCCGGTGGTGCGCGTGGGCCGCTTTGCCGGCCAGTACGCCAAGCCGCGCTCGGCGGACCTGGAAGAGAAGGGCGGGGTGACGCTGCCCAGCTACCGCGGCGATTTCATCAATCGCCCGGAGTTCACCCCCGAGGCGCGGACGCCTGATCCGCGGCGGATGGTGAAGGGCCACGCGCGTTCCGCGATGACGATGAATTTCGTCCGTGCGCTGATCGACGGCGGTTTCGCCGACCTGCACCACCCCGAGTACTGGGACCTGGGCTGGGTCGGCCACTCGCCGCTGTCGGACGAATACCACCGCATGGTCGCCGCGGTCGGTGACTCGGTGCGCTTCATGGAGACGATCTCCGGCGAGCAGCTGCACAATCTCAACCGCGCCGATTTCTATACGTCGCACGAAGCGCTGCTGCTGCCGTACGAGGAGGCGCTGACCCGGCAGGTGCCGCGGCAATGGGGCTGGTTCAACCTGTCGACGCACTTCCCGTGGATCGGCATGCGCACCGCCGATCTGGAAGGCGCGCACGTCGAGTATTTCCGCGGGCTGCGCAATCCCGTCGCGGTGAAGGTCGGCCCGTCGGTGACTCCCGACCAGCTGCTGCGCCTGGCCGACGCGCTGAACCCCGAGAACGACCCGGGCCGCCTTAGCTTCATCCACCGGATGGGCGCGACGCAGATCGCCGCGAAGCTGCCGCCGCTGCTCGACGCCGTGCGGCGCGAGGGCCGGCGCGTGCTCTGGATCTGCGATCCGATGCACGGCAACACCGAGAGCACGAGCAACGGCTACAAGACCCGCCGCTTCGGCAACATCCGCGGCGAGGTGGAGGCCAGCTTCGACCTGCATGCCGCGGCCGGCACCCGTCTCGGCGGCGTGCATCTGGAGCTGACCGGCGAAAACGTCACCGAGTGCACCGGCGGCGCCCGCGACCTGTCCGACACCGACCTCGAGCGCGCGTACCGCTCGACGGTGGATCCGCGCCTGAACTACGAACAGTCGCTGGAAATCGCCATGCTGATCGTCCGCAAGCACGCGCAGCTCAAGGCCCCGGT
>JAKFCL010000203.1:0-4219 GCA_036676665.1 Arenimonas sp.
GGCCGGCAAGCGCATGGGCCACGCCGGCGCGATCGCGTCGGGCGGCAAGGGCACGGCCGCGGGCAAGTTCGCCGCGCTCGAGGCGGCCGGCGTCACCACCGTGAAGTCGCCCGGCGACCTCGGTGCGGCGATCGCGGCGCGCCTCAAGGGCTGACCGTCCCGCCGACCGCAACCGTGAACATCGAGCGGTCGGCTTCTGCTCACGGCGAGGCCATCCATCCCGGCCTCGCCTACCGTCCCGAGATTGACGGTCTGCGCGCGATCGCCGTGCTCGCGGTGGTGATCTACCACGCCGTCCCTTCGTGGCTGCCCGGAGGTTTCGTCGGGGTCGATGTCTTTTTCGTCATTTCCGGTTACCTGATCACCTCGCTGCTGGTCGCCGAACACGCGGCGTCGGGCCGCATCGACTTGGCCGGATTCTATGCGCGGCGCGTGCGCAGGCTGATGCCGGCGCTGTGGCTGGTGCTGGCGGCCGTTCTGGTAGTCGCGACGTTCGTCCTCGGGCCGTTGGGGGTGCCCGTGCGGGCGGTCGCCGACTCGACGCTGGCCTCGCTGGCATTCGTCGCCAACGGCTATTTCCTGATGCATGCCGGCGACTATTTTGCCGGGCCGGTCGACGAGATGCCGCTGCTGCACTTGTGGTCGCTGGCGGTCGAGGAACAGTTCTACCTGGTCTATCCGCTGCTGCTGATGCTGCTGCTGGGGCGTGGCCGGCGCAGCCTTGTCGGCGTGATTGCCGTGCTGTCCTTGGCGTCGCTGGCGATGGCCGAGTTCTGGGTGGGCGTGGATCCCTCGCTGGCGTTCTACCTGATGCCGGCGCGCTTCTGGGAGCTGGCTGCCGGCGGACTGGTCGCCCTGTGCGTGCTGCGCGCCCCCAATGGTCTGTGGCCGGCGTGGCTCGCGGCCGCCGGCATCGCGATCGTGCTCGCCGCGTGCTGGACCACGCCGGGTGACGGGCGATTCCCCGGTTTCGCGGCGCTGCCAGCAGTGGCAGGCGCGGCGATGTTGCTGTTCGCCGTGCATGCGGGGGGTCCACTGGGCCCGGCCGGGGCGCTGCTGGCCTCGCGTCCCGCCGTCGGAATCGGTCTGGTTTCGTACGCGCTGTACCTATGGCACTGGCCGCTGCTGGCGATCGACCGCGCGCTGCGGCTGGAGGATTCGACCCCAGGCTGGCGGCTGCTGCTGTGCGTGTTCGCGTTTGCACTGGCCATGGCGAGCCTATACTTGGTCGAGCGGCCGGGAAGACGGCTGCGCATGCCGCGGCGGCCCCTGTTCATCGTCGCGGCAGCGATTTCGGCCCTGATTGCCGGCGGCTCGTGGGCGCTGGCGCGCAGCCAGCCGCTGCCGTCGGAACTGGCGGCGCTGGTGTCGAAAACCCGCGACGACGCCCCCACCAACTGGCGCCAATGTCACATCCCCGTGCGTGCGCAGGTCGCGCGCCTGCGCCTCGCCGAATGTCTTTCAGCACCTGGCGCGACGCCGCGGGTGGGGCTGTGGGGTGACTCGCACGCGCTCGCTTGGCAGCCCTTCGCATGGCGTCTTGCGGAAGCCGACAGGGTCGCCGCGATCAACCTGACCATGAATTCGTGCACGCCGATCCCGGGCTACGACGGTCGCCGCAGCGATGTCGCCGCCTTCGCGGAAAACTGCGCCCGCTTCAATCGCCTGGCACTCGACTGGCTGGCATCGGCTGGCCTCGACACCGTCATTATCGCCTCGCGTTGGCCGGCGGCGTATCCGGGCAGTGACGATGACGGATCGCCGCAGCGACCGCGCACGGCTGGAACCCTTTCGCTTGAAGGTCTTGCGGCCGGCCTCGACGCCTCCCTCTCGGAACTGTCGCATGTGCCGCGTGTGCTGTTGATGGGCCCCGTGCCCGAGCTGCGGCGCGAGGCGGCGACCTGCATCGCCCGCGGCCAGGCGCATGTCTGCGGTTACACGCGCCGGCAGTTCGAGCAGGCGGTGGCGCCATCGCGACGACTGCTGGCGGCGCTCGCCGCGCGGCATCCGAACGTGACCCTCATCGATCCCGCCGGGTTTTTCTGCGACGCCGCGCGATGCCAGGTGATGCGCGATGGTCATTCGCTCTACTGGGATGACGACCATGTTTCCGCGACCGCGGCGCGCGCATTCGCCGATGCCTACCGGTCCGATCCCGCACGCTACACTGCGGCGGAATCCCGCCCGCCGCGCTGACGGCAGGAGACACGCCCTGAGCCAGCCGACAACCGCATTGGCCTATCGCCCCGAAATCGATGGCCTGCGGGCGATCGCGGTAGCAGCGGTCGTGCTTTACCATGCCGATGAAAGCCTGCTCCCCGGGGGCTTCGTCGGCGTCGACGTCTTCTTCGTCATCTCCGGATACCTGATCACGGCGTTGCTGGCAGGCGAATGGGGCAGCACGGGGCGGATCGACTTCGCCGCCTTCTACGCCCGTCGCGTGCGCCGCCTGCTGCCCGCGCTGACCACGCTGGTGGTGGTAGTGATGATCGCCGCGGTCGTACTGCTGGGACGGCACGGCAAGGTGTTCGACCAGGTCGGGAACTCGGCGGCGGCGTCGCTGCTGTTCGTCGCCAACTTCTGGTTCCAGATGAACTCCGGCGGATACTTCGACGATCCCGCCGCGGCGATGCCGCTCCTGCACCTCTGGTCCCTCGCGGTCGAGGAGCAGTACTACTTCGTTTACCCGGCCCTGCTGGCCCTGCTTCTGCGGCTGGTGCCGGGCGGCGTGCCGCGGCGGCTTGCGGTTTTTTCCGTGGCATCGTTGTTGCTCGCCGAATACTGGGTGCACATTCTTCCCGAACGGGCGTTCTTCCAGATGCCGGCGCGGTTCTGGGAGTTGGCGGCGGGCGGGTTGGTCGCGCTGTCGTCGGTGCCGGCTGCGCCGCGCGCGCGCGATCGCTGGATGCTGCCGCTGGGCGTGCTGGTCGTACTCGCCGCCAGCGTCTACACCCCGCACTGGGGAAGTTTTCCGGGCATCGGCGCCATCCCGGCGGTCGCCGGCGCGGTGCTGGTGTTGCTTGGCGTGCATCGGCATGCGGCAACCGGAGTCGTCGCCGCGGCGCTGCGTTCGCGCCCGTTGGTGACGCTTGGACTGCTTTCGTATTCGCTCTACCTCTGGCATTGGCCACTGCTGGTGTTCGACTTTCACCTGCACTGGGAACCCTCGCCGACCTGGTGGCGCCTGCTGCTTTGCGTCGCGGCCGTGGCACTCGCGTGGCTAAGCTGGCGATTCATCGAGATGCCGTTCCGGACGCGACGCGCGGGGGCGGGTCGGACGCTGCTGGCCGGCGCCGCGCTTACGTCGCTGGCGCTGGTGACGGTGGCGCTTTCGGGGCGGATCGACCGCGTGCCGGCAGACGCCCGCAAGCTGGCGCGCGTGGCGCAGTACGACTTGCCGGACGACCAGCGCTGCCACCTTCCGTCCGACGAGCCCATCGGTGCGCTGGATCCGGCCGACTGCAGCAGCGCAAGCGGGGTTGTGCCCGGCGTCGTCGTGTGGGGCGACTCGCATGCGATGGCATGGCGCCCGCTCGCCGCTTCCATCGCCAGGCACGCGGGAGTCGCACATGCGGGCCTGACGATGAACGGCTGTCCCCCGAGTGGTCGGCGCGAGGATGCCGGCCCGATGCCCGAGCGTGCCCCGTGCGCCGACCTGAACGACCTCGCGCTGAGCTGGTTCGAAACTGGAAAAATCGATACGGTGATCATGGGGATGCGTTGGCCGCTGGGCGTCCCGGGGGCGGCGCTGCAGGAACGGCTCGACGGACTGGACGCGGCCTTGCGACGGATGGGCGCCGTCCGGCGCGTGCTGGTGATGGGGCCTCTGCCCTGGCTGAAGCGTCCGGCTCCCGAATGCATAACACTGGGTTGGGTGGAGCAGTGCGCGGTGACCCGTGCCGTCTACGATGAGGCCGCCGCCGCCAACTGGCTCGGGCTGCGGGTGCTGGCGGCGCGTTTTCCCAATGTCGAGCTCGTCGACGCCGGGGCCTATTTCTGCGACGACGCGACGTGCCCGGTGATGCGCGACGGTTACGCGCAGTACTGGGACAATGACCACATCTCCGCAACCGCCGCGAGGGCATTCGCCGACCAATGGCTCGCCGATCCGGCACGCTATGATCGGACCCACGGCGCTCCCGCGCCCCCGGAGGACCGATGACGCTGCGACTCGCGCTCGCCCAGTTCGACTTCCCGGTCGGCGCCGTCCAGGCGAACG
>JAKFCL010000204.1:0-3597 GCA_036676665.1 Arenimonas sp.
CAGGACGTGGCGGTGATCGGCGGCGGCAACACCGCGGTCGAGGAGGCGCTGTACCTGTCCAACATCGCCCGCAAGGTGTACCTGGTGCACCGTCGCGACAAGCTGCGCTCGGAGAAGATCCTGCAGGACAAGCTGTTCGCGAAGGCGCAGGCCGGCAAGATCGAACTGATCTGGGACCACACCGTGGACGAGGTGCTGGGCGACGCCTCCGGCGTCACCGGCATGCGCATCCGCTCGACGAAGGACGAAGCCACCCGGGAAATCGCCGTGCAGGGTTTCTTCGTCGCGATCGGCCATACGCCGAACACCTCGCTGTTCGAAGGCCAGCTGGCGATGCGCAACGGTTACCTGACCATCCGGTCGGGGCTGGACGGCAACGCCACCGCGACGTCGGTGCCGGGCGTGTTCGCCGCCGGCGACGTCGCCGACCAGGTGTACCGGCAGGCGATCACCTCGGCCGGCTTCGGCTGCATGGCGGCGCTGGATGCCGAGAAGTTCCTCGAGGAGTGACCGCCGGCCCGCCGCGCGGCCCCGCCCGCGCGGGTAAGCTGGGCGCATGCCGACGCTGCGCCTGCACAGCCGACTCGACGAGGTCCCCGCCGAAGCCTGGGATGCGCTGACCGGCGGCGACGGCCAGGCACCGACGGGATCCAATCCGTTCGTCGCGCACGCGTTCCTGGCCGGGCTCGAACAGCAGGACTGCCTGCGCCCGCGCTGGGGCTGGACCCCGCGGCACGCGACGCTGTGGCACGACGGCCGGCTGGTCGCCGCCGCGCCGGCGTACCTGAAAGGCAATTCGCACGGCGAGTTCGTGTTCGACCATGCCTGGGCCAATGCTTATGAACGCAGCGGCCTGCCCTACTTCCCGAAATGGCTGGTCGCGGTGCCGTATTCGCCGGTGACCGGGCCGCGGCTGCTGGCGGTGGACGCGGCGGCGCGCTCGGCGCTGGCGGCGGCGCTCGTCGAACAGGCCGCCGCCGACGGCCTGTCGTCGGTTCACGTGAACTTCCATCCGGCCAGCGAATCGGCGGCGTTCGGCCCCGGCTGGATCGAGCGCACCGACGTGCAGTTCCACTGGCGCAACCGCGGCTGGGCCGACTTCGACCAGTTCCTGGCGTCGCTGCAACCCAAGAAGCGCAAGAACCTGCGCCAGGAACGCCAGCGCGTGGTGCGCGACGGCTTCCGCTTCCGCACCGTGCACGGCGCCGACGCCAGCGAAGCCGACCTGGCGGCGATGCACGGTTTCTACTGCCGGACTTTCAGCGACTACGGCAACCACCCGGCGCTGACCCTGGCGTTCTTCCGGCATCTGGCCACGGCGATGCCGCGGGCGCTGGTGATGTTCCTGGCCGACCGCGGCGGCGAGCCGGTGGCCGGCGCGCTGTGCCTGCGCGGCGGGCACACGCTTTACGGACGCTACTGGGGCGCCAGCGAAACCTCGCCCGGACTGCATTTCGAGACCTGCTACTACCAGGGCATCGACTACTGCCTGCGCGAAGGGCTGGCGACCTTCGAGCCGGGTGCGCAGGGCGAGCACAAGATCGCCCGCGGGTTCCTGCCCGAGTTCACCCACAGCCGGCACTGGCTGGCCGATCGGCGTTTTTCCGCGGCGATCGCCGACTGGTGCGCGCAGGAACGGCGGTCCACCACCGCCTACCGGGCCGGCGTGCTCGCCCACAGCCCCTATCTGGACAGCCCGAGGCGCGATGCCGATCCGGTTGCCGCTGCTGCAGGCTGACCCGGGCGCCCCGTTCCCGCCGGCCGAATCGGCCACGCGGGAGCCGGACGGCCTGCTGGCGATGGGCGGCGACCTGTCGCCGGCGCGGCTGCTCAATGCCTATTCGCACGGCATCTTTCCCTGGTATTCGCAGGGGGAGCCGATCCTGTGGTGGTGCCCGGATCCGCGCATGGTGTTCCGCACCGATGGCGTGCGGCTTTCGACGCGTTTCCGCCGGCAGCTGCGCGGCAGCCGCTGGACGATAGAGGCCGACCGGGATTTCCCGGCGGTGGTTGCCGCCTGCGCGACCGCGCCGCGACCCGGCCAGGACGGCACCTGGATCACCGACGAGATGCGCGCGGCCTACGTCGCGCTGCACCGCCTGGGTCACGCCCACAGCGTCGAGGTGCGCGATGACGGGCGGCTGGTCGGCGGCATCTATGGGGTCGCGGTCGGCCGGATGTTCTTCGGCGAGAGCATGTTCAGCGGCGAATCGGGCGGCTCCAAGGCCGCGCTGGCCGGGCTCGCGCATCTTCTGCGCGGCTGGGGCTGGCCGCTGATCGATGCCCAGGTCGAGAACCCGCACCTGCGCAGCCTCGGCGCCCGGCGCATGCCACGGGCCGCGTTCCTGGCCGAGGTCGCCCGCCTCGGCGCCCTGCCGGTGCCCCCCGGGCCATGGCGGGTGCCGTCGTTCCCGGCGTCGGCGCTGGTTTCCGCAACCCCCGCTTAACCAATTTTTTGCATGCCCGGCATGGGTCTGGCAGAATGCGCGCCTTCCGGGCGGCTTTCCCGCCCAGTGCTACCAAGAATGTCCAAAGACGATTCCATCGAATTCGAAGGCACGGTGCTCGAGACCCTCCCGAACACCATGTTCCGGGTCAAGCTCGAGAACAGCCACGTGATCACCGCCCACATCTCGGGCCGCATGCGCAAGAACTACATCCGCATCCTGACGGGCGACAAGGTCAAGGTCGAAATGACCCCCTACGACCTGACCAAGGGCCGGATCACCTACCGCATGAAGTAATTCCGCGCGTCAAACAGAAAAGCCGCCCTCGCGGGCGGCTTTTTGCTTTCCCGGATCCGCAGGAATCCGCCCCGCAGGGCGGATTTTCTGCATCCACCCTCAGACGGTCGCCGGCAGCAGCTTCTCCGGCTCGGCCTGCGAATCGACGACCAGCTGGCCGTCGCGCACGTCCACCGTGACCCGGCCGCCGCCGGCGAGCTTGCCGAACAGCAGTTCGTCGGCCAGCGGACGCTTGATCCGGTCCTGCAGCAGCCGCGCCATCGGCCGCGCACCCATCTGCGGATCGAAGCCGTGCTCGGCCAGCCACTGCCTCGCCTCGGGGGTCGCCGACAGCGTGACGTGCTTCTCGTGCAGCTGCGCCTCGAGCTCGATCAGGAACTTGTCCACCACGCGCAGGATGTGGTCCACGCCCAGCGAACCGAACTGCACGATCGCATCCAGGCGGTTGCGGAACTCCGGGGTGAAGCCCTTGCGGATCGCTTCCATCGCGTCGGTGGTGTGGTTCTGCTCGACGAAGCCCATCGTCCGCCGCGCCGCCTGCGCCGCGCCGGCATTGGTGGTCATCACCAGCACGACGTTGCGGAAGTTCGCCTCGCGGCCGTTGGTGTCGGTCAGCACGCCGCGGTCCATGACCTGCAGCAGCACGTTGAACACGTCCGGATGCGCCTTCTCGATCTCGTCGAGCAGCAGCACGCAATGCGGCGTCTTGACGATCTTCTCGGTCAGCAGACCGCCCTGGTCGAAGCCGACGTAGCCCGGAGGCGCGCCGATCAGGCGGCTCACCGAATGGGCCTCCATGTACTCGGACATGTCGAAGCGCACCAGCTCGATGCCCAGCTGCATCGCCAGCTGC
>JAKFCL010000205.1:0-4281 GCA_036676665.1 Arenimonas sp.
GGTCCCGGCCCAGCGCCAGCAGCACCATCGCGTGGTTGTCGGCGATGATCAGCGAGCGCGGATCGAGCGCCGACGCGTGTTCGGCCGCCGCCAGCGCCTCTTCGAGCCGCCCGGACGACATCAACTGGTTGCCGAGCCACTGGTGCGCGGTCGCGAACGACGGCCGCAGCGCGATCGCGCGCCGCAGCAGCGCCTCGGAAGTGGCGCGTTCGAAACGGCCCAGCATCGCGTTCGCGAGGGCGGCATACGGCTCGGGCTGGGACGGGTCGAGCGCCAGCGCGTGCAGCGCCCGGGCATCGGTATGGGCCAGCGCCTCCGCCCAGCCCATGCGCGACGAATACGCGGGCAGCACCGTGTACGCCAGCGCCTGTCCCGACCACGCCGGCGCGAACGCCGGGTCGCGCGCCGCCGCCTGCTCGAACAGCGCCACCGCCTCCCACAGCTTCTCGCCCTGGCGCGTGTTCCACAGCGCCATGCCGCGCAGGTACAGGTCGTAGGCGGCGAGGTCGGCGGTGTCCGCGGAGCCGCCGGCGATCTGGACCTTCAGCGCATCGCCGATCGCCTTCGCGATCTCGTCCTGGATCGCGAAGATGTCCTGCAGGTCGCGGTCGTAGGTCTGCGACCACAGGTGGAAGCCGTTCTGCGCGTCGATCAGCTGGGCGGTGATGCGCACGCGCTCGCCCTGCTTGCGCACGCTGCCCTCGAGCACCATCCGCACGTTCAGCGCGCGGGCGATCTCCGGCACCTCGACGCCCTTGCCCTTGAACGAGAACGACGACGTGCGCGCGGCGACCTGCAGCGCGCCGGCGCCGGCCAGCACGTTGAGGATCTCCTCGCTGATGCCGTCGGAGAAATATTCGTTGTCGGCATCGCCGGACATGTTGACGAACGGCAGCACGGCGATCGAGTTCGGCGGCGCCGCGCGGGCCGCGGGGTCGGCCGCCGCCGGCGCGGAACCCGTCGCCTCCGGCGATCCGGCGCCGGCATCGTCCGGTGCGGTCGCCGTCGCGGCTGTCTCCGGCGCGCCGCGCGGCCAGAGCCGCTCGCCGACGATCAGCACCGCCAGCGCGAGCATGCCGGCCAGGATCAGCCGGTCCATGCGCCGCGCCGTGTGCATGGCGATCGACTGGTCGGCCGGCACGTCGGCGTCGCGCTTGAGCCCTTCGGGCGTGAGTTCGAACACCCAAGAGAACACCAGCGCCGGCACGAACCCCAGCGCCAGCACGATCACCAGCGCCCGCGCCACCCAGTCGGGCACGTCGAACATCGGCAACACCGTGCCGGCCACCTGCACCAGCAGCCACGCCCCGACCAGGTACAGCCCGGCCATGCGGATCACGTTGCGGCGGCGCAGTTCGGCGAACAGGCCGGCCCGGGGCGCGGCGCCGACGGGCCTTTCGCCGGTCATGGCGCGGCCTTCGCCGCTGGGCAGGCGAACGGCAGCGGAACCGGCGGCGCGCGCTGCACCTTCTCGCGTTCGAGCACGCGCATCAGCGACGGGAACGGCGTCGGGTCGAAATGGCGGTAGGCGAGGAAACCCGCCAGGGCGAACGTGTTGCCTTCCCGCTCCAGCGGCTGCAGCAGTTCCGCGGCCTCGTCGCCGCGCCCCAGCAGCATCAGCAGGTGCCAGCGCTGGGAGAGGTCGTCCGCGTCCATCGCGTCCAGCGCGGCTTCGACCTCGGCGCGGCGGCCTTCCGCGCAGGCCTGGCGCGCCGGGGGCAGCGCCGCCCATTCCGCACCGGGTTCGGACACGGCCTGCAGGCGCTCGAGCACGGTGCGCGCGTCGTCCACGCGGCCGGCCCAGAGCAGCGCGCGATGCGCCTGGTAGAGCACGCTGCGGTCGTCGGGCCAGCGCTCGAACAGCTGCATGGCCTCGTCGCCGGCCCGCTGCCGGTCCGGCAGGCGGTGCGCATGGTTGATGTGCGCCAGCGCGAACTCCACGCGTGTCTGTGCCAGCGGCCAGATGTCGTCGAGCATCCGGCGCACCGCGGCGTCGTCGCCGATGCCGACCAGCAGCGCGATCCGCTGGTTCGTCGCTTCCAGGTGCCCGGGGTGCTCGGCCAGGTAGGTGCCGTAGAGCTCGATCGCCTCGCGCAAGCGCAGGTCGCGCTCGGCCTTCATCGCCCGGTAGCCGAGGCGTTCGCTGTCGCTGGACGCATGGCGGATCGCGAGGTCGATGCGCTCGGTGAAGTCGGCCGACATCTGCGCGTAGGTCCGCTCGCTGCGGATCGCGACGGTCTGGGTCGGATCCATCTGCCCCATCCAGTACGCGGCGCCGCGCCAGTGCGCGGCGGCGAAGGCCGGGTCGAGCGCGCGCGCCTGTTCGAAGTAGTCGTAGGCCTCGCGGTTCTCCGCCGCGTCGCCCCTCGACACCTTGGCGACACCGCGCATGTACGCCTGGTAGGCCTCGACCGAACTCGTGCCGACGGACGCCATGTCGGCCAGCGCCTCCGGGTCCATGCTGGTCTGCATCGCCGTGGCGATCTGGGTCGCGAGGTCTTCCTGGATCGCGATGATGTCGGCGGCGTCGCGGTCGTAGTTCTGCGACCAGACGTGGAAGCCGTCGGCGGCGCGGATCAGCTGGGCGGTGACGCGGATCCGCCCGGGCGCGTTGCGCACCGAGCCCTCCAGCACGTGCGCGACACCCAGTTCGCGGGCGATGTCCGGGATCGACAGCTCGCTGCCCCTGAAGCGGAACGACGACGTGCGCGCGGCCACCTGCAGGTCCGGCGTGCGCGCCAGCGCGTTGAGGATCTCCTCGCTCAGGCCGTCGGCGAACCAGGCCTGGTCGCCGCCGGGGCTGAAGTCGGCGAACGGCAGCACCGCGATGCTCTTGGTCGCGACGGCGGCCGCGGCGGTGTCCGCCGCGCCGACGGTTCCGGGATCGCCTTCCGCGGCGCCCGGCGCCGTCGCGCCGGCGGCGTCCGCGTCCGCGGCCACGGTCGCCGGCGGGGCCGGAGCGCGCCGGTTCTGCCACAGCACCAGCGCGCCCACCGCCAGCAGCAGCACGATCACCGCGATGTCGAGCTTGCGCGCCGTGCGGTCGACGATGTCCTGCGAGCGGTCGACCTCGTGCTCGCGCTTCAGGCCGCCGGGTGTCAGTTCGAACACCCATGCGAACGCCAGCGCCGGGATGAAGCCCAGCGCCAGCAGCACCACCAGCGCCTTGAGCACCCAGCCCGGCGTCTCGAAGATCGGCAGCAGCGTTTCCGCGATCTGCACCACCAGCCAGGCGCCGACCAGGTACAGCCCGGCGACGCGGATCACGTTGCGGCGGCGTAGTTCGGCCAGGAAGCTCATTTCGTGCAGACCCAGTCGTCGTCTTGCTTCGCGCAGTCGTCGGGTGCGCCGGACGCGTCCCACAGCGCCGCCCAGCCGACCTGGCGCGCGAACTCCGGGAACCGCGGCGACGTGCGCGCGCCGGGGAAGACGCCGCGGTGCAGGCTGCCGAAGATCAGCGCGTCGTTCGACGTCGCGGCCGGCGCGACCAGGTCGAACGCGCGGTCGGTCTCGCCCAGCATCAGCAGCACGTAGCCGACGATCGCCGGCACCACATCCGGGTGCTCGGCCATCACCTCGTCGACCAGCGCGAGCGCCGGCGCCCGCGCGGCCGGATCGCCGGCGCAGGCGCGGGCGAACACGGCGATCGTGCTCGCCGGCAGGTCGGACGCCAGCGCCGCGAACGCACGCGCCAGCTGGTCGGAAGCCTGCTCGACGTCGCCGCGCGCCGCCGCCAGCTGCCCGAGGCCGAGCCCGGCGAACGCCAGCCCGCCGTCGTCGGCGAGCCGCAGCTGCTTCTCGCCGAGCGCGGTCTCGCCGTCGGTGACATGCGCCATCCCACGCCACAGCAGCGCGATCGGCAGCAGCGGGTCGAGCTCGAGCGCGCGGTCGAGCGCGGCCTTGGCCTGCGTGCGGTAGCCGGTGCTCGCCAGCGTCGTGCCATGCCAGACATTGGCGATCACGTCGCCCGGGTCCAGCGCCAGCGCCTTCTCGAACGCTTCCTGCTCCCGCCGGTGCTCGCGCAGTGCGCCGTACTGCACCCCCATCGCCGCATACGGCTCGGCCAGCGTCGGATCGATCGCGATCGCCGCATGCGCCGCTTCCTCGACGCCGGCCAGCGCCCCGGCCTGGTTCGTGATCCGGTAGTTGCGCGCGATCGAACGCAGCGACGCCATCCGCGCCCACGCCCGCGCGAATTGCGGATCGAGCGCGATCGCCTTCTTCAGCATCGCCTCGGCCTCGGGCATGCGCGGGCCCTGGCGGCGGTGGAAGATCATCGAG
>JAKFCL010000206.1:0-3988 GCA_036676665.1 Arenimonas sp.
TCGCCGATGTCGCGCGTCGACACCGCGTGGCTGCGCATGGAGCGGCCGACGAACCTGATGATGATCACCGGCGTGATGATGTTCGAGACGCCGCTCGACATCCGCACGCTGCGCAAGGTGATCGAGACCAAGTTCCTGTCCTACCCGCGCTTCCGCCAGAAGGCCGTGGACACGCCGACCGGGGCGTTCTGGCAGGACGACGCCGACTTCGACCTCGACTGGCACATCCGCCTGACGGCGCTGCCCGGCCGCGGCGGCAAGAAGGAGCTCGAGCGCCTGACCAGCCAGATGGCCTCGACGCCGCTCGACAAGACCAAGCCGCTCTGGCAGTTCCACCTCGTCGAGAAATACGGCGGCGGCTCGGCGCTGATCTCGCGCATCCACCACTGCTACGCCGACGGCATCGCGCTGGTGCAGGTGCTGCTGTCGCTGACCGAACTGGGCATCGACGACAAGCGCAAGGAAGCGCTGGCCAAGCGCTGGCTGAAGAAGGAGGAACACGCGCCGGTGGCCAAGCGCGTCGGCGTCATCGACCGCTACATGGAGCTGGGCGGCAAGCTGGTCGAGAAGGGCATGGACATCTACCGCGACCCGACGCTGGCCGCGGTGCTGGCCAGCGAGGGCGTGGACATCGCCCGGGAGGTCGGGCTGGCGCTGGCGCTGTCGGACGATCCCGACACCGTGCTCAAGGGGCGCCTGGGCGTCAGCAAGCGGGTGGCCTGGGCCGAGCCGCTGGGCCTGGAGGAAGTGAAATCGGTCAGCCGGGCGCTGCGCTGCACGGTCAACGACCTGCTGATGGCGTCGGCATCCGGCGCGCTGCGCAGCTACATGCTCGAGCGCGGCGAGAACCTCGACGGGGTCACCATCCGCGCCACCGTGCCGGTGAACCTGCGCCCGCTCGAGCACGCCAAGCAGCTGGGCAACCATTTCGGCCTCGTGTTCCTGGAGCTGCCGGTCGGCGAGGCCAACCCGATGCGCCGGCTCGAGCGCATCGCCGCGTCGATGAAGGTGCTGCGCAAGTCGCGCCAGGCCGTGGCGACGTTCGGCGCGCTGGCCGCGCTGGGCATGGCACCGCCGGCCGTGCAGCAGTTCGCGCTGGAGATGTTCAGCCGCAAGGCGTCGGCGGTCGCCACCAACGTACCCGGCCCGCAGATGCCGCTGTACCTGGGCGGCAGCAAGATCCGCGACCTGATGTTCTGGGTGCCGCAGAACGGCTCGATCGGCCTCGGGGTGTCGATCCTGAGCTACAACGGCGCCGTGCATTTCGGCCTGATCGCCGACGCCCGGCTGATGCCGGACCCGGATTCGGTGATCCGCCGCTTCCGCCCCGAGTTCGAGAAGCTGCTGTACCTGGCGCTGATGGCGCGCTGGGAGGGCGACTTCTGCGCCGAGGCGGCCGAGGCGCTGATGGTGGAGCCCGCCACGGACTGATTCCCGCACGGCGCGCGGCCCCGGTCGCGATCATCGTTCCTGCGGGACGCTGCGGGCTGCCGGCGGCGCCTTGCCGCCGCGCGGCCGCCGCCGCACATTGGCCATTCCCCGAACGTGTTCCACCGCCGCCATGGACGTCCTGCTGCAGCTGATCGGTACCTACGGCCTGCTGGTGGCGTTCGTCGCCGTGTTCCTCGACCAGGGCGGCCTGCCGGTGCCGGCCTATCCGCCGCTGATCGTCACCGCCGCGCTGGCGGTCGACAACGGCACCAGCCTGCTGGCGATCCTCGTCGTGGCGACGCTGGCGGCGGTGCTCGCCGACGTCGCGTGGTTCGCCGGCGGCCGTCGCTTCGGCACCTCGCTGCTGCGGCTGATGTGCCGGCTGTCGCTGTCGCCGGATTCGTGCGTGACGCTGACGCGCGGCATCTGGTCGCGCTGGGGCCCGTCGTCGCTGATCGGCGCCAAGTTCATTCCCGGCTTCGCGGCGGTGGCGACCACGCTGGCCGGCGAGAACCGCACGCCGCTGGGCCGGTTCCTGTTCTTCGATGCACTCGGCGCGCTGCTGTGGGCCGGCGGCGCGGTCGCGCTCGGCGCGGTGTTTCACTCGGCGGTGCAGCAGGTGCTCGTGCGCCTGGAGGAACTGGGGCGCTGGGGCCTGCCGCTGCTGCTGGCGGCGGTCGCCGGCTTCGTCGCGTGGAAATGGTGGCAGCGACGGCGCTTCCTGCAGGAGATCGCGATGGCGCGCATCGACCCGGACGAGCTGGGCGCGCTGGTCGCCGCCGGCACCGCGCCGCTGATCGTCGATGTGCGTTCCGCCCGCCAGCGCGCCGGCGGCTGGATCCCCGGCGCCGTGTTCGTCGCCTCGATCGACGAGGCGGAGCTGCCGCCACACGACGAGGTGGTGGTGTACTGCGACTGCCCGAACGAGGCGTCGGCGGCGCTGCTGGCGCGCAAGCTGCGCGACCGCGGTTTCGCGCGCGTGCGGCCGCTGGCCGGCGGCTTCGAGGCCTGGCACCGGCGCGGCCACCCGGTGGCGCGCGACGACTGACACCGGCCCGGCCGGCGACGCGGCGACCGCCGCCGCCGGTTGCGCCACGCACGTCCCGCCCGGGCCGCCCCGGCCTTCGCATCCGCTTGCCGCCGGGCTCGCGACACTCGATCACCCGCTGGAGACCCCGATGTCCGACGAACCGTTCTGCGAACTCCCCGGCCAGGGCCTGAAGATGCCCGGCAGCGCCTTTCCCGACCCCGCGGCCGACCTCGCCCCGGCCGACGACCGCGGCGAAGCCGTGCTCGCCGGCGGCTGCTTCTGGTGCACCGAGGCGGTGTTCGCGCGCCTGGCCGGTGTCACCGCGGTCGAGCCGGGCTATGCCGGCGGCGCCGCCGACACCGCCAACTACAAGGCGGTCTGCAGCGGCGCCACCGGCCACGCCGAAGTCATCCGCATCGCCTACGACCCGGCCCGCATCAGCTACGGCCAGCTGCTGAAGGTGTTCTTCGCCGCGGCGCACGATCCGACGCAGGAGAACCGCCAGGGCGGCGACGTCGGCACGCAGTACCGTTCGGCGATCTTCCCGCTCGACGCCGCCCAGCAGGCCGTCGCGCGTGCCTATATCGACCAGTTGCAGGCCGCCGGCGTGTTCTCCGCGCCGATCGCCACGACGATCGAGCCGCTGGAGGCGTTTTTCGTCGCCGAGGCCTACCACCACGCCTACGCCGAGAAGAACCCGGGGCAGCCCTATATCCGGATGGTGTCGATGCCCAAGGTGGAGAAGCTGGTCAAGGCCTTCCCCGACAAGCTGCGATAACCCTGCGTTGCAGGCGCGGCGGTTGGCCGGGCGCGGCCCGCCCCGATCTTTGCCGGACCTTTCCACGGAGCCCCACGATGAAGCTGTATTACATGCCAGGCGCCTGTTCGCTGTCCCCGCACATCGCGCTGCGCGAGGCCGGGCTGGATTTCGAACTGGTCAAGGTCGGCCGCGACAAGAGGACTGCGGACGGCGAGGATTTCCTGCAGATCAATCCGTTCGGCTACGTGCCGGCGCTGCGGCTGGCGACCGGCGAGATCCTCACCGAAGGCCCGGCGATCGTGCAGTACATCGCCGACCTGAAACCCGAGCTCGGCCTCGCGCCGGCGAACGGCACGCTCGATCGCTACCGGCTGCAGTCGGTGCTGGGCCTGATCAATTCCGAGATCCACAAGGCGATCGGTGGCCTGTTCAACCCGGACCTGGACGAGGCGGCGAAGGCGGCGGCGCTCTCGAAGATCGACACGCGCCTGCAGCAGACCGAGGCGCTGCTGGGCGATCGCCCGTGGCTGGTCGGCGACCGCTTCACCGTCGCCGACGCCTACCTGTACGTGGTCACCAGCTGGCTGGCGTTCTTCCGCATCGACATCGGCAAGTGGCCGGCGATCGCCGCGCACAACGAGCGCGTCGGCAACCGCCCGGCGGTGCAGGCGGCGCGCGACGCGGAAAAGGGCGCCGGCAAGAACGCCTGAGCGGAGCCGGCGGGCGCCGGCTCAGGGCCCGGAGTCGGCTCCGGACTCGGCCTCGGA
>JAKFCL010000207.1:0-7457 GCA_036676665.1 Arenimonas sp.
TTCATCGAGTTCTCCGACTGGGATCGCGACGTCGAGGTCCTGGCGTCGCAGGCGCGCGAGCGCGTCGACGCGATCCGCGGCGACCTTCCCGACGACTTCCAGCGCTACCAGGTACTGAAGTTCTCGACGACCGACGAACCGGTGCTGCGCGTGCGCCTCGCCAGCAAGCGCGACCTGACGCGAGAGTACGACCTGATCAACCTCAACCTCGTCCGGCAGATCGAACGGTTGCCGGGCGTGGCCCGCGTGGACATCTCCGGCGCGACGCCGAGCGAGATCGAGATCGCGATCGACCCGGATCGCCTCGCCGCGCACGGGCTGAGCCTGAACGAACTGGCGGCGACGCTGCAGGCGGTGAACTTCTCGGTATCGGCCGGCACGATCGACGACGGCGAGCGCCGCCTGCGCGTGCAGCCGGTGGGCGAGCTGCGCGACATCGAGGAACTGCGCGCGGTCGTCGTCGGGGCCAGCGGCCTGCGGCTGGACCAGGTCGCCGACGTTCGCCTGAAGTCGATGCGGATGGACTACGGTCGGCGGATGGACGGCCGGCCGGCCATCGGCATCGACGTGTTCAAGGAACGCAACGCGAATCTCGTCGACGTGTCCAACAACACGCTCGAGGAGATCTACCGCATCGTCGAAAGCGACCCGGCGTTCGAGGGCATCCAGGTCAAGCTGATCGGCAACCAGGGCGAGAATGTCGAGAACTCGCTGCTCGAGCTCACCGAGGCCGGCCTGATCGGGCTGGTGCTCTCGGTGGCGGTGCTGTTCTTCTTCCTGCGCCACTGGCCGTCCACGCTGATGGTCAGCCTCGCGATCCCGATCTGCTTCGTGATGACGCTCGGCTTCATGTACTTCCTCGGCGTGACGTTGAACGTGCTGACGATGATGGGCCTCCTGCTCGCCGTCGGCATGCTGGTCGACAATGCGGTGGTCGTCGTCGAGAGCATCTACCAGGAACGCGAGAAGCATCCGGGCAACGCGGGATGGGCCTCGGTGATCGGTACGAAGAATGTCGCCATCGCGTTGTCGGCGGGCACGCTGTGCCACTGCATCGTTTTCGTGCCGAACCTTTTCGGCGAAACGAACCAGATCAGCATCTTCATGGTGCAGATCGCGATCACGATCACCGTGTCGCTGCTGGCTTCGTGGCTCGTGGCGGTCAGCCTGATCCCGATGCTGTCGGCCCGGATGAAGACGCCGCCGGCGGCCACGGCGAGCACCGGCGTGATCGCCCGGATGCAGGACGGTTACGCCGGTTTTCTCGACTGGACGCTGCGCCATCGCGGCGCCAGCGTGTTTGGCATCCTGCTGATCGTCGCGGTCAGCATCGTCCCGATGAAGCTCACCAAGTTCGACTTCTTCTATCAGGAGCCGACCCGCGAGCTGGAGATGTACTACCAGTGGAAGGGCTCGTATTCGCTGCAGCAGGTGTCCGACGAGGTCCTGCGCATCGAGAGCTGGCTCAAGGCGAACGAGGAAGAGCTGCAGGTCGAGCAGATCTACTCGTGGTACAGCGAGCAGGGCTGGGCCGGCACGCGCGTCACGCTGCGCTCCGAGGGCGGCGACCTGCGCGAGCCGAAGGACGTGATGGAGCAGATCCGCGAGGAGGCGCCGAGGTCCGCGCGCTTCACGCTCGGCTTCAACAACGATGGCGGCGGCCAGCAGGGCGGTGGGCAGGAATCGATCCAGGTGTCGCTGATCGGTGACTCCTCCGAGACGCTCAAGGACATCGCCGCATCGATCATTCCGCAGCTGTCGACGCGCAAGGAGCTGCGCGACGTTCGCGTCGACACCGGCGACGAGAACTCCGAGCTGGCGATCAGCGTCGACCGCGAACGGGCCCTGTCGTACGGCTTCAGCGCACAGGAGGTGGCCCAGTATGTCGGCATCGCCCTGCGCGGGACCCCGCTGCGCGAGTTCCGCCGCGGCGAAACGGAGGTGCCCGTGTGGGTCCGTTTCGACGACGTCGACACTTTCGGGATCGAGGACCTGTCGGGCCTGACGCTGAGGACCCCGAACGGCACGTCGATCCCGCTGCTGTCGGTGGTCCGGGTCGACGTGCAGTCGGCATCGACCCAGGTCTTCCGGCAGAACCGCCGGACGACGCTGAATGTCCAGGCCAACCTCGCCGACAAGGTCACGATCGACGATGCGCGTGCGGCGATGGAAGCCGTGCTGAAGAACGTGACGCTGCCGCCGGGCTATTCGTGGAGTTTCGAAGGCGCGTTCCAGCGCGATGACGACGCCGGCAAGCAGATGGGCCTGAACACGCTGCTCGCGCTGGTGATGATCTACGTCGTCATGGCCGCGGTGTTCGAATCACTGTTGTTCCCGGCCGCGATCATGAGCAGCATCGTCTTCTCGATTTTCGGCGTCTTTTGGCTGTTCTGGATCACCGGCACCGTGTTCAACATCATGGCGGCGATCGGCATCCTGGTGCTGATGGGCGTCGTGGTGAACAACGGCATCGTGATGGTGGAGCACATCAACACGCTCCGGCGGGCGGGACTCGACCGGACGACGGCGCTGGTGCAGGGCAGTCGCGACCGCCTGCGACCGATCCTGATGACGATGGGCACCGCGATCCTGGGCATGGTGCCGATCGCGATGAGCACGACGCAGATGGCCGGCGATGGCCCGGCCTACTACCCGATGGCGCGTGCGATCGCCGGCGGCCTCGCGTTCTCCACGCTGGTCAGCCTGCTGTTCCTGCCGACGATCTACGCGATGCTCGACGACCTGCGCGAGTTCGTGTTCGGACGGATGCGGCACGCGGCCGGGCTGCCGAACCCGACCCGGCAGGAACTGGTCGCGATGGTGAAGCGATCGCCGCGCATGGCCGGCGAAGGCCTGCTCAACGGTGCGCGCGGGCTGCGCGACGGCTTCCTCGACCTGACGCTGGGCACGCGGGATGTCGTCGTCGCGGTGCCCGGTGCGATTCGCGGCATGCGCGAGTCGCTCCGCCGCCGGGGGAAGTCGCGCGGGGCGTCCGCCTAGAAGGCGACCCGATCGAAGGTCCCGGCGTCCGCCGGGCCATTCGAGTTCATGCGCTCAGCCGAGCCGGCCGATCAGGTTGGCGCCGGCGATCCAGACGCCGATCGCGGTGCCGAAGCTGGTCAGGAAGAAATTGACCAGCACGCGCGCGACGCGGTTGCGCCACCAGCCGGAAACCCGGGCGGTGTCGTCGCGCAGGCGCAGAAAATCGGCATAGGTCGGTTTGCGCACCCATGCCTCCACCAGCGCGCTGACGGTGCCCGACGCCAGCGCGGGGTGCAGCGGCGTCAGCGGCGAGGCGACGAAGGCCGCCAGCACGCTCAACGGATGCCCGCCGGCCGCCAGGCAGCCCAGCGCGCCGCCGACGGCGGTGATCAGCGCCCACTGCAGCACCAGTTCGCCGCCCAGCTCGGCACCGCCCTGCCAGAAGCCCCAGCCGAAGCCGCCGACCAGGAACAGCGTCAGCACGATCGTGAACCACGGGATCGAACTCGACGATGGCGTCGCATCGAGCCGCTCCAGCGTCAGCGCCGGCACGTCGCGGTCCTCGTGCAGATGCTTCGCCAGGCCCTTCAGGTGGCCGGCGCCGACTACGGCCAGCACGTGTCGGCCGCCGTCGGCACCGACCTGGCGCAGGCGCGCGGCCATGTACCGGTCGCGTTCGGCGATGACGGCCTCGTAGAGCGGGGGGCTGCCGGCGGCGAAGTCGCCGAAGCTCGATTCCAGGAAGTCGCCCTGCTTGAGCTTCTCGATCTCGTCGCTTTCGACCTTCTCGTCGGCGAACAGGCTGGCACCCAGTCCGGCGATCAGCTTGCTCCGGCCCCAGAAACCGAGGCTGCGGAATGCCCGCTTGAGGGTGATGCCGACATCGCGGTCGATCAGCGCCATCCGCAGGCCGCGGTCGCGGGCGCCGACGGCCGCGGCGCGCAGTTCGGCGCCCGGTTCGACATCGAGCTGCTCGGCGAGCCGGCGCTGGTAGGCGGCCAGCGCGAGGTTCGCGGCCACCAGGCCGGTCTTGCCCTCGCGCAGGATCTGGAACAGGTCGAGCTTGGAGAGCGCGTCCGGATCGGTCAGCGCGCGGTGGCGCTGGGCATCGAGTTCGATCGCGATGGTGTCGTAGGCGCCGCTGGCGACCAGCGTTTCGACGGCCTCGACGCTGGCGCGGGAAATATGCGCCGTGCCCAGCAGCGTGTAGGTGACGCCGTCGCGCTCGACGATCAGGTGCGGCTGGTCATGCAGGCCGTGCGATGCGGCGGCCGGGAGGGAAGTATTCAATCGCGGTACCGCCGCAGGAGGTCCTGGTAGGCGTCGATGCGGCGGTCGCGCAGGAACGGCCAGATCCGTCGCACCTGTTCGCTGCGCGCCAGGTCGATCTCGGCGACCAGCACCTCGGGCGCGTCGGTGCCGGCCTCGGCGAGGAATTCGCCCTGCGGACCCAGCACGTGGCTGCTGCCCCAGAACGAGATGCCGGACGTGTCCAGCGGCGAGGCTTCGTGGCCGACGCGATTGCAGCTGAGCACCGGCAGGCCGTTGGCGACCGCGTGGCCACGGTGGCTCAGGATCCAGGCCCCGCGCTGGCGGTCCTTCTCGTCGTCGGCGTCGTCCGGATCCCAGCCGATCGCGGTCGGATACAGCAGCAGGTCGGCGCCGGCGAGCGCCATCAGGCGCGCGCCCTCCGGGTACCACTGGTCCCAGCAGACGAGCACGCCGAGGCGGCCGACGCTGGTGTCGATCGGTTCGAAGCCGAGGTCGCCCGGGGTGAAGTAGAACTTCTCGTAGAAGCCCGGGTCGTCGGGAATGTGCATCTTGCGGTACTTGCCGGCCAGCCGGCCGTCGCTTTCCAGCACCACGGCGGTGTTGTGGTACAGGCCGGCGGCACGGCGTTCGAACAGCGAGGCGACGATCACCACGCCGTGTTTCTTCGCCAGCGCGCCGAGCCGCTCGGTGCTCGGACCGGGGATGGCTTCGGCGCGGTCGAATTCCGCGGTGCTTTCGTGCTGGCAGAAGTAGGCGCCGTTGTGCAGTTCCTGCAGCAGCACCAGGCGGGCGCCCTTGCCGGCCGCTTCGGCGACGCGCGCCTCGATATTGGCCAGGTTCGCCTCGACCGAGCCATGGTCGCGGTCCTGTACCAGGGCCACGGTGAGCGTGCGCTTGTTCATGCCAGCAGACCTTCGGGTAATTGCATCGTGACGCAGTGCAGGCTGCCGTTCTGCCAGATCAGCGGCCGGCAGTCGATCGGGACGATCTCGCGGCCCGGGAAGGCGCGGGCGAGCACGGCGGCGGCATCGGCGTCGGCCGCGTCGCCGTAGGCGGGCATCAGCACCGCGCCGTTGATGATCAGGAAATTGGCGTAGGACGCCGCGAGGCGGCGGTCGCCGTCCCGCACGGGCCGCGCCCACGGCAGCGGGAAGAGCCGGTACGGGAAACCGTCGGGGGTGCGGAATGCGGCGATTTCCGCCTCCATCGCCTTCAGTTCCGCGAAATGGCTGTCGTGCGGGTCGTCGCAGGCCTGGTAGACGATGGCGTCGGGTGCGGCGAAACGGGCCAGCGTGTCGATATGGGCGTCGGTGTCGTCGCCCTCGAGGTAACCGTGGTCGAGCCACAGCGTGCGCGCCTGCCCCAGATTGCGCTCCAGCGTCGCGGTGAGCTGTTCGCGGCTCAGGTCGGGATGGCGCTCGTGCAGGCACGTCCAGGTCGACAGCAGCGTGCCGTCGCCGTCGGTCTCGATGCCGCCACCCTCGAGCGCGAAGTCGATGCGCTGGTGCCGGGCCGCGCCGAAGACGCCGGCGGCGTGCAGCCGCTGCACGATCTGATCGTCCTGCCCGGCCTCGAACTTGCCGCCCCAGGCCGTGAAATGGAAATCCAGCAGCCGGAAACCGTCGCCGTCGCGGAGGGTGATCGGCCCCGAGTCGCGCAGCCACGTGTCGTCGTACGGCACCTGCACGAAGCGGACCCGGTCGGACGCGACCCCGGCACCGGCCAGCAGCGCCGAGGCGCGCTCGCGCAGGTGCGCGTCGGCCACGCACACGACGACGGGCTGGAAGCGGGCGATCGCCGTCGCCAGCGCCACATAGGTGCGTTCCACCGCGTCCAGCCGATCGGCCCAGTCGGTGCCCGCGTGTGGCCACGCGATCAGGACGGCGGACTGATTCTCCCATTCCGCCGGGAAGCGAAGCGATTCGGACATGGTCTTATTGCTGGACGGGCTTGGGGCCCAGTTCGTTCGGGGTGGCCTTGTTCGCCACCGCGTCGACCACGTGGTCGTGCTCGAAGTACACCGTGAAGCCCGGGTAGGCCCAACGGGTGATCGGCGGGTTCTGCCTGACCGAAGTCGGGCCGGAGACGGCCGCGTACTTGCGCGTCGGGGCGCCGAAGCGGGCCTCGACCTCTGACATCGACGAACCCCGGGTCGGCAGCGGCATGCCGGCCTCCCGCTGCACGCGCTCGACCAGCAGGACCTCGGCGTCGGCCGGCGCGGCCGGCAGCAGCAGGGCCATGGTCAGCGCCAGGGAAAGGGAAAGGGCCTTCATGGTCCAACTCCGCGTTGTCGTCGGGGTGACGGGTGAGGGCGGGATCATCGCAAAACCGCCCAGCGGTGACTATCGCCGGCCCCCTGTCGAGGAGGCGTGGTGGCCGCCAACGAAAAACGCCGGCTTTCGCCGGCGTTTCGCGGATCACCCGGGCAGGGCGCCGGCGCTCAGCGCTGGCGGGCCTTGAAACGCGGGTTGGACTTGCAGATCACGAAGACCTTGCCACGACGGCGGACGACCTTGCAGTCGCGATGGCGGGTCTTCGCCGACTTCAGGGACGAAAGCACTTTCATGGCAGATCCTTGGAGATGGTGGGCGAGTAAAGACGCGGGAGTATAGCCGCATCCGAAACCCCTTGCAATACAGGCCCTTGCCCCGGGCATCGGGCCCGGCCGCCGGAATCAGACCAGGTAGGCCTGGGTCAGGGTGTTCAGATGCACCCGCTCGGCATCCCGCAGCAGCGGCGAGAGCAGCATCATCACCTGGACGATGCCCTGGCGGATGGCCTCGTTTTCGTCCTTGTCGCCGCGGACGCTGGCGTAGTTCATCCAGAAGGTCGCCACGACCAGGATGTTGGTCGCCGTGGCCTCGACTTCGGCCGCCGATGCCCGCATGACCCCGGCCTGGACCAGCCCGCGCATGCCGGTGGTGGCGTTTTCGGCCGCCCGCTTCAGGATCCGGGCGAAGCGCAGCCGAAGGCGGCGATTGCGGCTGAGGATGTCCACGACGTCCCGGTACAGGAACCGGTATTCCCAGATGCACTCGAACACCAGGTGCAGCTGCAGCCAGATGTCCTCCAGGTCCCGAAGCCGGCCCTCGGGCGACACCAGGGCCGTGTCCATGCGCTCTTCATAGCGCTGGAACAGCTGCTCGATGATGTCGTCCTTGTTGCGGAAGTGGTAGTAGAGGTTGCCCGGGCTGATCTCCAGC
>JAKFCL010000208.1:0-4923 GCA_036676665.1 Arenimonas sp.
CCGCTGACGCCGACGTCGGGGCTCCGGTACATTCACCATTCCTTCACACGGTGTCGAACCCATGCCTGCATCCGCCCCGGCCGGCCTCCGCGATCGCCTGCGCTACCGCTTCGAGAACACGCTGTCGCGCGGCCCGATCGCGATCATCGGCTGGCTGGCGCTGCTGTCCACGGCGATGGTGGTGCTGGCGGCGCTGGCGCTGGGCCTGCTGGGCATCGGCGCTGATCCGGCGGACCCGGCGAGCCGCCTGGGCTTCGTCGAAGGCGGGTGGCAGAGCCTGATGCATGCGATCGACGCCGGCAACCTCGCCGGCGACGCCGGCTGGACGCTGCGGGCGCTGATGCTGCTGGTCACCGTCGGCGGCATCTTCATCGTCAGCATGCTGATCGGCACGATCACCTCGGGCCTGGAGTCGCGGCTGGGCGAGCTGCGCAAGGGCCGGTCGCGGGTGCTCGAGACCAACCACACGCTGATCCTGGGCTGGTCGAGCAAGGTGTTCTCGATCATCGGCGAGCTGGTCATCGCCAACGAGAACCAGAAGAACCCGCGCATCGTCATCCTCGCCGACCGCGACAAGGTCGAGATGGAGGACGACATCCGCGCCAAGTTCCCCGACACGAAGAACACGCGGGTGATCTGCCGCAGCGGCGATCCGCTCGACCTGGACGACCTGGCCGTGGTCGACCCGCACGGCGCCCGCTCGATCATCGTGCTGGCGCCGGAGATCGAGAAGCCCGACATCCACGTGATCAAGTCGGTGCTGGCGATCACCAACAACCCGGACCGCCGCGAGGGCGCCTATCACGTCGTCGCCGAGATCCGCGACGCGCGCAACCTGGAGGCCGCGCAGCTGGTCGGCGGCGACGAGGCGGTGTTCGTCCAGGGCGAGGACCTGATCGCGCGCGTGACGGCCCAGACGTGCCGGCAGTCCGGCCTGAGCGTGGTCTACACCGAACTGCTGGATTTCGACGGCGCCGAGATTTATTTCGCCGACGCCGGCGCGCTCGCCGGCCAGACCTACCGGCAGGCGCTGTCGGCCTATGAGGAATCGGCGGTGATGGGCCTGATGCGCGCTTCCGGCGAGGTGCTGATCAACCCGCCGATGGCCACGCGCGTGCTCGCCGGCGACCAGGTGATCGCGATCAGCGAGGACGACGACACGCTGGTGCTGTCCCGGACGATGCCGCCGGCGCCGGACGCGTCCGCGCTGGCCAACGGCAGCAAGGCCGAGGCGGCGCCCGAGCGCACGCTGATCCTGGGCTTCAACGAGAAGACGATCGCGGTGATCCGCGAGCTCGACAACTACGTCGCGCCGGGCTCCGAAGTGATCGTGGTCTGCCGCCGCGACGGCGCCCACGAGCAGCTCAAGGCGCTGGCGGGCAAGCTGGTGCGGCAGCGCCTGCGCGCCGCGGACGGCGACCTGGCGAGCCGCGCCATCCTGGACGCGGTCGCGGTCACCGGCTTCGACCACATCATCCTGATGAGCTACACGCACCTGCCGATCCAGGAAGCCGACGCCCAGACGCTGATCTGCCTGCTGCACCTGCGCAACATCGCCGAGGCGGCCGGGGCCGACCTCAACATCGTCAGCGAGATGATGGACCTGCGGAACCGCGCCCTGGCGCAGGTGGCGCGCGCCGACGATTTCATCGTCAGCGACAAGCTGGTGAGCCTGATGCTGGCCCAGCTCTCGGAGAACCGGAACCTCGATGCGGTGTTCCGGCAGCTGTTCAGCGCCGACGGTTCGGAGATCTACGTGCGCCCGATGTGCGACTACGTGCGGCCTGGCGTCGCGGTCGACTTCCACACCGTGCTCGAGGCGGCGGCGCGCCGCGGCGAAACCGCGATCGGCTACCGGCAGATGGTGCACGCGCAGGACCCCGCACGCGGCTACGGGGTGCGGGTGAATCCGAACAAGTCCGAGAAGGTGGCGTTCGCGGACGGCGACCGCATCATCGTGCTGGCGGAAGACTGAGCCGCTGTCAGGCCGCCTGCGGCCCCGGCGACGACGGCATCCGCACGCGAACCTTGCTCGGGAACGCGTGCCGCAGGATCCGCCACACCACCTGGCCGAACTGCACCGGCAGCGATCCGGCGTTGTAGTGCTGGCCGTAGCGCGCGCAGATCTCCCGCACTTCCCGCGCCATCGACGCGTAGCGGTTGGCCGGGATGTCCGGGTAGAAGTGGTGCTCGATCTGGTGGCTCAGGTTGCCGGACATGAAGTTGATCCAGGCGCCGCCGGTGAGATTGGACGAACCGCGAAGCTGGCGCATGTACCAGTGGCCGCGCGATTCGTTCTTGACGCATTCCTTCGGGAACGTCTCCGCGTCCGCCGTGAAGTGGCCGCAGAAGATGATCACGTACGTCCAGACGTTGCGGATCAGGTTGGCGACCACGTTCGCCAGCAGCACCGGGAGGAACCACGGCCCGGCCAGCGCGGGGAACAGCACGTAGTCCTTCAGCACCTGCTTCGACATCTTGCGTCCGACCGGCGCGAACTTCCTGATGAACGAACCCTTCTTGCCCTTGCCGGCGAACACCCGGCCCAGGCGCACGTCCTGCAGCGCCACGCCCCATTCGAACAGGATCGCGAACACGACCGCGATCAGCGGCTGGGACAGGTGGAACAGCTTCCACTTCTGTTCGGGAAAGATGCGCAGGATGCCGTAGCCGATGTCGTCGTCCATGCCGCGCACGTTGGTCCACGTGTGGTGCTGGAAGTTGTGCGTCTTGCGCCAGTTCTCGGCGGTGGCGACGATGTCCCAGTCGTAGGTGCGGCCGTCCAGGTGCGGATCGCGCATCCAGTCGTACTGGCCGTGGATGACGTTGTGGCCGACCTCCATGTTCTCGACGATCTTCGACCACGCCAGCGCCAGCGTGCCCAGCACCAGCGCGGGCCAGAAAAGCCAAGGCACGAACGCGCCGGCGATCGCGCCGAGCATGATCAGCGCGCGGCCGGCGAAGCCGGTGTAGCGCACCGAACGCACGACCGCGCGGATGTAGTCGGCGTCGCGCTGGCCGAGCGTGGCCATCGTGCGCGTGCGCAGCGCGTCCAGTTCCTGGCCGAAGGCGTCGAGCTCGGCGGCGCCGAGCGGGCGGTTGCGGGGGGTGCTCATGGGTTCAGAGGTCCAGGACCAGGTCGGTGTGGGCGGTGTTGACGCAGATGCGAAGCGCGGACGCGGGCTCGGCGTCCTCGATGTCGTTGAGCAGGTGGCGGGTGGTGCCCGCGGTCTTGCCGCAGGCGCAGGTGTTGCACAGGCCCATGCGGCAACCGTGCGCGGGCTTGAGGCCCTCGGCTTCCAGCGCCGCCAGCAGCGACACGCCGCGCGGCAGCGTCAGCGTGCGGCCGCTGCGGGCCAGTTCGACCTGCACGAAGCCGTCTTCGCCGGCGGGGCGCGCCGGCACCGTGAACGCCTCGGCCTGGAACGACGCGGCGCCGGCACCCAGCAGGTCGCGTGCCTGTTCGACGAAGCCGCCGGGGCCGCAGGCGAACACATGCCGCAGCAGCGCGTCCGGCGCGAGCCGGGACAGCGATGCGGCGTCGATGCGGCCCTGGGCTTCGTCGGCGGCGATCGCCGGTTCGCGGGTCAGCACGAAGCGCACGGCGAACAGCGGCTCGCGCGCGGCCAGGGCGCGCAGTTCGTCGACGAAGCACAGTTCGGCGCGGGTCCGGGCCCAGTACAGCAGCGTCGTCGGCACCGGCAGGCCGCGTGCGGCGAGGTCGCGCACCAGCGCGATCATCGGTGTGATGCCGCTGCCGGCCGCCAGGAACAGCTGCGGCGTGTAGGCGTCGGCCACCGGCGCCATCCCGCCGAACGTGTCGCCGAGCGCCAGTACGTCGCCGACGGCGACGTCGCGGCACAGGTGCCGGCTGAGCTTGCCGCCGTCGATCGCCTTCACGGTGATCCACAGCCGGCGCCCCTCGACCCGGGTCGGGCTGTAGCTGCGGGTGACCTGGCGGCCGTCGATCTCGGCGCCGACGATCACGTGCCGGCCCGGCGCGCAGCCCTTCCAATGGCGATTGGCCTTCAGCACCAGCGTCACCGCGTCGGCCGACGCCGGCTCGCGCGCGACCACGCGCGCCAGCGGGCGCTCCCAGGCCAGCGTGCGGCTGAAGTGGGACGCCCAGAAATCGAACAGCTTCGGCGGGATCAGCGCCCCGAGCGCACGGCGGCGCGGCGTCGCGGGTCGGGTCGGATGGGGGACGGCGGGCAGGTTCATGGGCGGAACTATACCGGCGTGCATACGACTGTGTATACAGGTGTGCAGCAATTGGCTGTATAGTGCGGCCACCCCGTTCAGAATCGAGCCGATGCCGAACCTGCATGCCGTCGAGTCGCTGCCCGGCCGGAAGGCGTCGATCTCCCGCGACGACCTGCTGGCGGCGGCACTGCGCCTGATCGGCCCGCATCGCAGCGTGTCGAGCCTGAGCCTGCGCGAAGTCGCGCGCGAGGCCGGCATCGCCCCGAACAGCTTCTACCGGCAGTTCCGCGACATCGACGAACTGGCGGTGGCGCTGATCGACCTCGCCGGGCAGTCGCTGCGCCGCATCGTCGGTGCCGCCCGCCGCCGCGCCAACACCGACGTCGGCATCGTGCGCGGCTCGGTCGAGGCGTTCATGGAGCAGCTGCGCGCCGACGACAAGCTGCTGCACGTGCTGCTGCGCGAAGGCACGGTCGGCTCGGACGCGTTCAAGCACGCGGTCGACCGCGAGCTGATGTTCTTCGAGGAGGAGCTGCGCGCCGACCTCGTGCGGCTGGCCGCCCGCAAGGGCGCCCAGGTGCGGGAACCGGCGCTGGCCGCCAAGGCGATCACCCGGCTGGCGTTCGCGATGGGCGCCTCGGCGATGGACCTGCCCGCCGACCGTGACGCGGAGCTGGTCGACCAGCTCAGCACGATGGTGCGGATGATCCTGGTCGGGGC
>JAKFCL010000209.1:0-2918 GCA_036676665.1 Arenimonas sp.
GTTGGCCCGCTGCAACGCCAGCATCATCTGGTTGACGGTGACGGCCGATTCCTGGCGGGCGGTGTCGGCCAGCGTCCAGAGCGTCTGGCCTTCCTGCACCGGGCCCAGCGTCGGCTCGGCGGCGGGCATGGGCGCCGGGGCCGGCATCGGCTGCGGCGCGGGCACCGGTTCGGGCGCCGGCGGCGGCAGCTCGGCGACCTGCTCGGGTTCGGGCGCCGGTTCCGGCGCGGGCTCGGGTTCGGGCACGACCGGCTCCGGCTCGGGCAGCGGTTCGACCGGCAGCGGCTCGGGTTCGGGCGCGACGGCGATCGGCTCCGGGGCGGCGACGACCGGCTCGGGAGCGGCGGCGACCGGCTCGGGCGGCAGCGGTTCGGGCACCGGCGGCGCTTCGGGTTCGACGTCGATCTCGGTGACCGTCAGCTGGTCGGCGGGCTGCGGCAATGGCGTGGTCACCACCTCGGGCGCGACCTCCGCCTGCGGGGGTTCGTACACCGGCGCCGGCGGCGCCACCGCGACGGCCGGGGCCTGCATCGGCCGGATCACCGCCGGGGCGATGTACGGCGGGTCGACCAGCGCGCTGAACTCGCGCACGACGCTGCCGCGGCCCCAGTTGGCCTCCAGCAGGAAGGTCAGGTAAGGCTCGCTGAAGCGGCCGGGCGTGGTCACGCGGATCACCGGCTGCCCGGCGGCGTTGCGGCCGACTTCCATCTGCAGGTTGGCGGTCAGCCCGACCGGGCGCTCGAGGCCGACGCGCGCGAAGGCTTCCGGCGACGCGAGCCGGACTTCGAGCTCTTCGACCTCGCCCGGAGCCGCCGACAGGATCGGGATCTCCGCGACGAGCGGCTGGTTGAGTCCGGACTTGACTTCGATCGGCCCCAGACCGAGGGCCTGGGCGCCGGTGGCGCCCAATGCCAGCGCGAGCGCCAGCGGAAGCTGCAGATGCCTGATGTTCACGCTTTGAATCTCCCCGAGGAAGCCTGGCGCGACCACTCCCCTGCAGCGGCGCCCCGACGATTGGCGTCGAATATACCCATCAGGAACGTTCTTTCACCACTAGTTCCGCCAGCTGCACCGCATTCAGGGCCGCGCCCTTGCGGATATTGTCGGAGACGATCCACAGGTTCAGGCCGCGCGGATGCGAAAGGTCCTCGCGGATCCGGCCGACATACACCGCGTCGGTGCCGGCCGCGTGCGTCACCGGCGTGGGGTAGCCGCCCGCCTCGCGGTCGTCCACCACCTCGACGCCGGGCGCGGCCTCGAGCAGCGCCCGTGCGTCCGCGGCGGACAGCTTGCGGGTGGTCTCCACGTGCACCGCCTCGGAATGCCCGAAGAACACCGGTACCCGCACCGCGGTCGGGTTCACCTGGATGCGCTCGTCGCCGAGGATCTTGCGGGTCTCCCAGACCATCTTCATCTCTTCCTTCGTGTAGCCGTTGTCCATGAACTCGTCGATGTGCGGGATCAGGTTGAAGGCGATCTGCACCGGGAACTTGGCCGGCTCGTGCGGGGCGAAGTTGAGCATCGCGGCGGTCTGCCGGCCCAGCTCCTCCATGCCGCTGCGGCCGGCGCCGGACACCGACTGGTAGGTGGCGACGTTGATGCGCTCGATGCCGGCCTCGCGGTGGATCGGCGCCAGCGCGACCAGCATCTGCATCGTCGAGCAGTTCGGGTTGGCGATGATGCCGCGCGGACGCTCGGCGACCTTTTCCGGGTTCACCTCCGACACCACCAGCGGCACGTCGTCGTCGTAGCGGAAGGCCGAGCTGTTGTCGATCACCACGGCGCCGGCGGCGGCGAACTTCGGTGCGTATTCCTTCGACACGCCGCCGCCGGCGGAAAACAGCGCGATGTCGACGCCGGCCGGGTCGAACGTCGCCAGGTCCTGCACGACGATCTGGCGGGCGCCGTAGGACACCTTTTCGCCGGCCGAGCGCTTGCTGGCCAGCAGGTGCAGCGTACCGACCGGGAACTGCCGCTCGGCCAGGATCGCCAGCATCGCCTCGCCGACCGCTCCGGTCGCGCCCACCACCGCCACATTGAAGGTCTTGCTCATCGGGATTCCTGTACAGGGGTTGCACCGCCACGGTACGCGGCGGAAAGGGCGAAACGCGGGCAGGTCACGGTTTCGAGCCGGGGATGCGCGGGTGCACGTCGCCGACGTCGCCGCACTGGGCACGATGCCGCAGCGCGTGGTCCATCAGCACCAGCGCCAGCATCGCCTCGCAGATCGGCGGCGCCCGCAGGCCCACGCACGGGTCGTGGCGGCCGGTGGTCACCACCTCGGTGGCCGCGCCGTGCACGTCCACCGTCGCACCGGGCAGGCGCAGGCTCGAGGTGGGCTTGAACGCCACCGAACACGTCACCGGCTGGCCGCTGCTGATGCCGCCGAGGATGCCGCCGGCGTGGTTGCCGGCGAAGCCGTCGGGGCCCATCAGGTCGCGGTGCTCGCTGCCCTTCTGCGCGACGGCGGCGAAGCCGGCGCCGATCTCGACGCCCTTCACGGCGTTGATCGACATCATCGCCGCGGCGATGTCGGCGTCGAGCTTCCCGTAGACCGGCTCGCCCCAGCCCGGCGGCACGTTCAGCGCCTGCACGTCGATGCGGGCGCCGACCGAATCGCCGGACTTGCGCAGCGCGTCCATGAATTCCTCCAGCGCGCCGACCTGCGCCGCGTCGGGCCAGAAGAACGGGTTGGCCTCGACCGCCGCCCAGTCGAATGCGCCGGGATGGCGGTCGCCGATCTGGCTGACGCAGGCGCGCACCGTCACGCCGTGGCGGTCGGCGAGCCAGCGCTTGGCGATCACCGCCGCGGCCACCCGCATCGTCGTCTCGCGGGCCGAACTGCGGCCGCCGCCGCGCGGATCGCGCACGCCGTACTTCTGCCAGTAGGTGTAGTCGGCATGGCCGGGGCGGAACTG
>JAKFCL010000210.1:0-7961 GCA_036676665.1 Arenimonas sp.
GTCGAGCTCGGAACAGAGCTCGCGGCAGCTGGCCGCGCACGGCATCCCGGTGCTCGACCTCAACGCGGTCGGCCCGCTGAAGCTGTATGTCGACGGTGCCGACGAATGCGACCCGTACAACCGCCTGATCAAGGGCGGCGGCGCCGCTCTGACGCGCGAGAAGATCATCGCCCAGGCCAGCGAGCGCTTCGTCTGCATCATCGACGAGGCGAAGCAGGTCGAACTGCTCGGCAAGTTCCCGCTGCCGATCGAGGTCGTGCCGATGGCACGCAGCCTCGTCGCCCGGACGGTCGCGCAGATGGACGGTCAGCCGGTGTGGCGCGAGGGCGTGGTCACCGACAACGGCGGCTGGATCATCGACGTGCACGGCTGGCGCATGCAGGACCCGGTCGGCCTCGAGGCCAAGCTCAACCAGATTCCCGGCGTGATCTCCGTCGGCCTGTTCGCCGCGCGCCCCGCCGACGACGTGATCATCGGCGACCGGATCCGCCCGCGGCGCCTCTGACGTCCGCGCCTCAGCCGTTGGCGGCCAGGAGCCTGAGCATGGCGCCGAGGCCGCCGTGCAGGGCGCTGACGTCGTAGCCCAGGCGCTTGAGCACGAACGCGGCGGCGGCCGAACGCTCGCCGGTGTTGCAGTACACGACGACGCGGCCGCCCGACGGGATCACGTTGGTGACGTCCTCGCGCAGGCGGAACAGCGGCACGTTGACCGAGCCGTCGATCGCCCGTTGCGCGTGTTCCTCCGGCATCCGCACGTCGAGCAGCGTCGCGCCGGCCTGCGCCAGGCGCGCGGCTTCTGCCGGCAGCACCCACGACAGCATCGGCGGCTTGAGCACGGCCTCGAACTGTTCGCGCGACAGCCGCATCAGCTGGCCGCCCTGCATCATCCGCACGGTGGCGTTGCGCGGCAGGTTCGACAGCAGCGCGTCCTCGCCGAACGTGTCGCCCTCGCGCAGGTAGGCCACCACCTGCGGGGCACCGTCGAGATACTTGGACACCGAAGCGGTGCCCTCGCGCACGACGTAGAAATAGTCGGCGGTATCGCCTTCGCGCATCACCACTTCGCTGGCCTTGACGGTGACCGGCTCGAACATCTGGAACATCTTCTCGATGTTGCCGGTCGGCAGGCGGGTGAACGCCTGGCTGCGCAACAGCCGGAACACCCAGTTGTTGCCGCCGGGCTGGCTGCCGAAATGACGGTTGTTCTCGTCGCGGCTGAGCTGGTCCCAGGTGATGAGCTTCTCGAGGTAGCGCCGGTCCAGCCGCATCACGCGCGCCTTGCCGGACACCACCTTGGCGGTGAAGCGGCGCGGCACCGCGTCGTTCAGCGAATAGCGGCCGTGCGGCGCGCTGGCCAGGTGCGCGACGCTGCGACCATCGGGATACGTGCAGCGCAGCTCGCCCTCCAGCAGGTAGACGGTGTCGTCGTCGAGGTCGCCGGCTTCGAACACGTTCTCGCCGCGCTGGTATTCCGACACCATCGCCTCGCGCGCGAGCTGCTCGCGGGTTTCCTGCCGCAACGATTCCAGCGGGAACAGGCGGGCCAGTTGGTCGGCGGGTACGGGCATGGGACACGGACTCCGGAAAGCGGATCGGTCGAGTCTAGCGCTGGAGGGGGCGCATTAGGTAGCGGGCCAACTCCGCTCCGAGGGCTTTCCCCCCGTCGAAAAAGAGAAGGGCCCCGCGAGGGGGCCCTGCTCTTTTTGGCTGGGGGACTAGGATTCGAACCTAGATAGGCAGAGTCAGAGTCTGCAGTCCTACCATTAGACGATCCCCCAATCCGGGGACGCCGACCCGCCCGAAGCGGATTAGCGCTTGGAGAACTGGGTGGCGCGGCGAGCCTTGTGCAGACCGACCTTCTTGCGCTCGACCTCACGGGCGTCGCGCGTCATCAGGCCGGCCTTGCGCAGATCCGGCTTCAGCGAGTCGTTGTACTCGACCAGCGCGCGGGCGATGCCCAGGCGGATCGCGCCGGCCTGGCCGGTGATGCCACCGCCGGCGACCGTCACGGTGATGTCGAACTTGTCGGACATCTCGCTGACGACCAGCGGCTGGCGGACGATCATCCGCGAGGTCTCGCGACCGAAGAACTCGTCGACCGGACGGCCGTTGACGACGATCTTGCCGTTGCCCGAACGCAGGAACACGCGGGCGGTGGAGGACTTGCGACGGCCGGTGCCGTAATTCTGCTGGGTAGCCATGTCTGTGCCTTAAGCCTTGAAGTCCAGCGCCTGCGGCTGCTGGGCGGAGTGCGGATGCTCGGAGCCCTTGTAGACCTTGAGCTTGCGGAACATGGCACGGCCGAGCGGATTCTTGGGCAGCATGCCCTTGACGCCGGTCTCGATCACGCGCTCCGGGTGGGCGTCCAGCGCCTGGCCGAGCGTCTCGGTCTTCAGGTTGCCGACGTAGCCGGTGAAGCGGTGGTACTTCTTGTCGGCCAGCTTGTTGCCGGTGACATGGATCTTCTCGGCGTTGATCACGACGAGATAATCGCCGGTATCGACGTGCGGCGTGTACACGGGCTTGTGCTTGCCCTTGAGGCGACGGGCGAGCTCCGAGCACAGGCGGCCCAGGGTCTTGCCGGACGCGTCGACCACGTACCAGTCACGCTGGACGGTCTCGGGCTTGGCGCTGACGGTCGTGGACTTCATGAAGGATCCAAATAGAAATGCGGGGTGAAAGAAGCGGAATGATAACGGCCTGCCCCGGCCCGCGCAACCCCGGTTTCACCCCGTGCTAGCATCCGGGCATGCCCGTGAAGACCGC
The DNA here is from genome assembly GCA_036676665.1 of Arenimonas sp. Lineage (GTDB taxonomy): Bacteria > Pseudomonadota > Gammaproteobacteria > Xanthomonadales > Xanthomonadaceae > Arenimonas. The sequence goes on from JAKFCL010000210.1 coordinate 2,767, forward strand.
CCAGGCCCTGCTCGACCCGCCGGAATCGGCGCCGGGCACGGGCCTCGTGGCCCTGGCCGACCGCTGCGTGCAGTGCGGATTATGCCTGCCGCACTGCCCCACCTACCGGCTGGACCGGCAGGAATCCGAATCCCCACGCGGCCGCATCGCCTACGCGCGGGCGGTGGCCACCGGCCTGCTGGACCCCACCGCCGCGGGCGACCGGCACCTGGACCATTGCCTCGGCTGCCGGCGCTGCGAGCCGGTCTGCCCGGCCGGCGTGCCCTATGGCGAACTGCTGGTGCAGGCACGGACGGCGCAGGCGGCCCGACGCCCGCGCTCCGCCGCCGAACGCCGGATCCTCGCCCTGCTGCGCCGCCCCGCCCTGCTCGACCGGCTGCTGGGCCTGTACCGGCTCGCCGCGTTCCTGCTGCCGGCGGCCTGGCGGCCGTTGCCGCGGCCACCGGCGTCGGCGCCGGCCGGGTCGCCGGTTTCCGCCGGGGCACCGACCGCAATCTTCATCGGCTGCGTCGCCCGTCGTTATGAGGGCCCGACCCGCGTCGCGCTGCTGAAACTGCTCGATGCCGCCGGCCTTGCGGCCGCTTTGCCGTCCGGCCAGAGCTGCTGCGGGGCGGCCGCCGCCCATGCCGGCGACGCGGCGACGGCCGCGGAACTGGGCGTCGCGAACCGGGGGGCGTTCGCCGGCCGCGACAACGTCCTGTGCCTGGCCAGCGGCTGCCACGACACGCTGGCCGGCACCCTGAACGGCGTGGCCACCGTCGAGGATCCGCTGGCCCTGCTCGACCGCCTCGGCGACCGGCTGCAGTTCCGGCCGGCCCGTCGCCGCATCGTCCTGCACCTGCCCTGCACGCAGCGCAGTGTCGTCGGCAGCGGCCCGGCGCTGCGCCGGCTGCTCGCGCGCATTCCCGGTCTGGATCTCGTGGAGCTTCCCGACACCGGCTGCTGCGGGGCCGCCGGCCTGCACCAGGTCGCCGAACCGGAGCGCGCGGCGATCCTGCGCCGGCCGCTGCTCGACGCGCTCGAGGCCAGCGGGGCCACCGAACTGCTGTCGGCCAACATCGGCTGCCGGCTGCACCTGGCCGGCGGAAGTACACTGCCGATCCGCCACCCGATCGATTTCCTCGCCGAGCACCTGGCATGACCGCGACCCGCCACCTGACCCCGCTGGACCGGCTGATCATCGAAGCCCAGCGCGCGCTCGGCACCACGCTCGGGCGCGCCCGCGCCGAGCGCGCCAACCCGGCCGGCACCTTGCGCGATCCCGTGCTGGACGAAGCCGACCGCCGCCATGCCGCCGGCCTGATGCGGGTGAACCACACCGGCGAGGTGTGCGCGCAGGCGCTGTACGTCGGCCAGGCCGCGGTCGCCCGCGACGAAGCGACCCGCACGCAGCTGCTGGCCGCCGCCCAGGAGGAAACCGACCACCTGGCCTGGTGCGCGGACCGCCTGGACGAACTCGACAGCCGCCCGAGCCTGCTCAACCCGCTGTGGTACGCCGGCAGTTACGCGATCGGGCTGGCCGCCGGCCTGCGCGGCGACGGCTGGAACCTGGGCTTCGTCGTCGAGACCGAACGCCAGGTGGAGGCGCATATCGGCGAGCACCTGGAATCGCTGCCGTCGGGCGACCGTCGCAGCCGGGCGATCCTGGGCACGATGAAGGAAGACGAAGCCCGCCATGCCGACCACGCGCTCGCGGCCGGCGCCCGCATCCTGCCGCGGCCGGTCGCCGCGGCGATGGCGCTGACGTCGAAGCTGATGAAGTCGGTGGCTTACCGAATCTGAAGGCGGACGTGATCGAGGCCGCCCTGCGCTAGCTGGAAACCAGCTTCAGCCCGGCGATCCCGACGCAGATCAAGGCGATGCACGCCAGCCGCGGCCACGCCGCCGACTCGCCGAACAGCACGATCCCCAGGATCGCCGTGCCGACCGCGCCGATGCCGACCCAGACGGCATAACCGGTGCCGAGCGGGATCTGCTTCAGCGCCACCGCCAGCATCCAGAAGCCCAGCGCCATCGTCGCCAGCGTGAACGCGGTGATCCACGGCCGCGTGAACCCTTCCGAATATTTCAGCCCCACCGCCCAGACGATCTCGAGCACGCCCGCTCCCACCAGCCAGAACCACGCCATGTCGATCGCTCCCGTTTGCAGCACGAGGGGTCGTCCCCGAAAACGAAACGGCCCGGGGCGCGAGCCCCGGACCGTCGTCGGTGTGCCTTCCGGCCGGGAACGGTCCCGGCCGCGCGGGTCGTCCCGCGGCGGTGCCTCAGTCGAGCAGGTTGCGGCCCCCGAACAGCTCCTCGATCTCGCGGCGCAGCTGCATCTCGATGCGCTGGCGGTCCTTGAAGCCGAGGTTCTTGGCCTTCTCCTCGAACAGGTAGGTGTCGAGGTCGAAGTCCTTCAGGTGCATCTTCGTGTGGAACAGGTTTTCCTGATAGACGTTGACGTCCATCATTTCGTACTTGTGCTTGATCGGCTTGGACAGGAAGTCCTGGATCGAGTTGATCTTGTGGTCGATGTAGTGCTTCTTGCCCTTCACGTCGCGGGTGAAGCCGCGCACGCGGTAATCCATCACCACGATGTCGGACTCGAAGCTCTCGATCAGGTAGTTCAGGGCCTTCAGCGGCGAGATGACGCCACAGGTCGCCACGTCGATGTCGGCACGGAAGGTGGCGATGCCGTTGTGCGGATGCGTTTCCGGATACGTGTGCACCGTGATGTGCGACTTGTCCAGGTGCGCGACCACGGCGTCGGAGATCAGCTCCTTGCCGGCCGCCTTCTTGTCGATCACCGGCTCCTCGGAGATCAGGATCGTCACCGACGCGCCCTGCGGGTCGTAGTCCTGGCGGGCGACGTTGAGGATGTTGGCGCCGATGATCTCGGCGACGCCGGTCAGGATCTGCGTCAGCCGGTCGGCGTTGTATTCCTCGTCGATGTATTCGATGTAACGCTGGCGCTGCTCTTCCGAGACGGCGTAGCAGACGTCGTAGATGTTGAAGCTCAGGGCCTTGGTCAGGTTGTTGAAACCCTGGAGCCTCAGGCGCGGAAGCGGCTTGACCACGATGGGGGATCCTGGGTGGGGGAGCGAGGCGGCGCATTATCGGCCAAAGCGCCCCCCGGGGAAACCCGCGGGTGAAGCGTGCCTTCACGGCATTGCCCACGGCCGCCCGCACGGCCTAAAGTGTGACCGGCCAGACGAAGCCGGGGCCGAACGTCCCGGCGCGCCACAGGGAACCCCCGATGCCGATGCAGCCCCACAAGGCGGTCAACAGCCCGCTCGCACCCGACTCGGCGACGTTGAGCCGCTTCCTGGACCACTGCCACCGGCGCCGTTACCCGAGCCGGACGGACGTGTTCCGGCCCGGCGCGCCGGCCAGTTGCCTTTACTACGTGATCAGCGGCTCGCTCAGCGTGGTCAGCGAGGAGGCCGACGGCCGCGAGCTGGTGCTGGGCTACATCAACGCCGGCGAGTTCATCGGCGAGATGGGCCTGTTCTTCGCCGCCGACCAGCGCGCCGTCGTCGTGCGCACCCGCACCGCGTGCGAACTGGCCGAGATCAACTACGACCGCCTGCACCAGCTTTTCGCCGGCCCGCTGCAGGCCGAGTGCCCGCGGATCCTGTACGCGATCGGCCTGCAGCTCTCCAAGCGCCTGCTCGATACGAGCCGCAAGGCCAGCCGGCTGGCCTTCCTGGACGTCAGCGGCCGCATCGTGCGCACGCTCAACGACCTGTGCCAGGAGCCCGACGCGCTGTCGCACCCGCAAGGCACCCAGATCCGCGTGTCGCGGCAGGAGCTGGCGCGCATCGTCGGCTGCTCGCGCGAGATGGCCGGGCGCGTGCTCAAGCAGCTGCAGGAACAGGGCGTGCTGCATGCGCGCGGCAAGACCGTCGTGGTGTACGGAACCCGCTGAATGGGCACTTCGGCGGCCCCCGGCACCGTCGATTCGCTGCTGGTCCGCCCGGCCAGCGAACAGGACGCCACCGGCGTCTCGACGCTGCTGGGCGTGCTCGGTTACCCATGCGACCGCAATGAAGCCGCCGCGCGCCTGCGCCAGCTCGCCGACGATCCGGACCAGCAGGTGCTGGTCGCCGACCGCCACGGTTGCCTGGTCGGGCTGCTGGCGCTGGACGTTCGTTATTACCTGCCGCTGGGCGCGCTGACGTGCCGGATCACCGCGCTGTCGGTCGCCGATTCCGAACAGCGCCGCGGCGTCGGCCGCATGCTGCTGCGCGAGGCCGAACAACGTGCGCGTGCCGCCGGCGCGGCCCGCATCGAACTGACCTCGGGGATCCAGCGCGAGGAAGCGCACGCGTTCTACCGCGCCTGCGGCTACGACGACAGCGCGCTGCGCTTCCTCAAGCGGCTCGGGGACTAGCGCAGCGTCTCGACGGCGGTGCGCAGGCGGCGGAACACCCGCTCTTCGCTGCGGCGGTCCGGGCACACGAGCACCGGCCGCGCGGTTTCGCACAGCAGCGGCAGGTCGCGGGCACTGTCGCTGTAGACGGCGGCGAACGGCGGATGGATGCCCGAACGCGCCAGCGCGACCAGCTTGCGCGGGCCGATCGTGTGTTCGACGCCGATCCAGCCGCCGAACGCCGGCCGCACCGACGAACCGACCACCGGCACGTCCGGCTGCCCTAGCGCTTTCCACAGGTCTCGCGCCAGGCTCGCCTCGGCGCCAGTGACGATGACCACCGGGTCGCCGGCGGCCAGGTGCTCGTTCAGGCGGGCGACCGCCGGCGCGATCAGCAGCTCGTCGCGGCGGTCGGCGCATTCGCGCAGGAAGTCCTCGCGCGATTCCTGCAGCGCCTCGTGTGTGCGGCCGACGGTCGCCAGCCAGGTGTAGAAGCTCGCCGGCACCCAGGCGCTGCGCCACCAGGCGAAGCCGGGCGCCAGCATCGGGAAGCTCAGGCCGGCCACCAGCCGGCGCAGCGGATCGGCGCGCAGCTGGCCGCGCAGCCAGGCGGCGGCGCAGTCGCCGCGCACCAGCGTGCCGTCGAAGTCGAACAGGACGGCGGCGGCGGTCACGAGGCGAACAACCGCGCGAGTTCGTCGCCCGGCTCGGGCGCGCGCATGAAACTCTCGCCGACCAGGAACGCGTGCACGCCGTGCGCGCGCATCCGCGCCACGTCCTGCCGCGTGCCGATGCCGCTCTCGGTCACCAGCAGGCGGTCGTGCGGCACGGCCGGCAGCAG
>JAKFCL010000211.1:0-1585 GCA_036676665.1 Arenimonas sp.
GGCCGGGTCGAACGCTGCGCGAGCGGCTGGCCGTCCACGTGGACGACGTCGCCCTCGGCGACAACGGTGCCCAGACCCGCGCGCTGCCCGTTGACCGTCACCCGGCCCTCGGCCACCAGCCGGTCGGCTTCGCGGCGGGAGCAATAGCCGGTCTCGCTGATGTGCTTGTTCAGTCGCATGGGGGGCCGCAGGTGCCGTGCCGCGTCAGAAGTGGCGCGCATGCTGTCACGCCGGCCCCGGCAAGTCATCCGGCGGTGGCCGCCGCGCTTGTGTCGGCCGATGCGGCGGGACCCAACATCTGGGAAGCGTGCCGCCCGGACTGTGACCGGCCTCCCGTTTTCGACCGTGGACGCCGCGATCGGCAAGAAGCGCGGACTCCATGGCACGAAAGCTGCATCCGCTTCCCTGCAGCAAGCCAAACCACCACGGGAGTCGCGTCATGGGCATCGTCATCCCCTTCCCCACCCGACAGGTCATGGACAACGAACTGGCGATCCGGCTCTGGGAGCTGGTGATGGCCGGTGAAGTCGGCAGCGCCGAATACCGCCGTCTCGACGCCGAGATCAACCGCCGCAAGGCGCAGACCGCGCCGCCGCGCCAGACCGGCACCACGACGCGCCCCTGGCGCTGAGCCGATGAACGGAGCGCGCCCGCGTTCGCGCTGGGACGGTCGCGGCCGCAGCCGGCCGCGCTCGCGGCGTCAGCCGAGTTTCCGGATGCGGAAGTTCCGCCCCTTGATCTTGCCGGCGCGCAGCTTGTCCAGCGCCCTGCTCGCCTGGCTGCGCTCGATCGCGACGTAGGTCCGGGTCGCGAACCCGTCGATCTTGCCGATCGCGTCCACCTTCAGGCCGGCCTCCCCGGTCAGCGCCCCGACCACGTCGCCCGGCCGCAGCTTGTCCTGCCGGCCCGCGTCGATCACCAGCGTCACCATCGGTGCCGGCGGCACCGCCGCCGGTCGCCGCGACAGGTCCAGTCGCTCCCAGCGGGCGGCGGTACCCAGCTTCTCTTCGATGCCGGCGATGCGCCGACGGTCCTCGGAGGACACCAGGGACAGCGCCAGCCCGGTCTCGCCGGCCCGGCCGGTGCGGCCGATGCGATGGGTGTGGGTATCGACGTCGCTGGCCAGGCCGTGGCTGATCACCACCGGCAGGTCCTTGATGTCCAGCCCGCGGGCGGCGACGTCGGTCGCCACCAGCACGGTGCAGCTGCGGTTGGCGAAGCGCACCAGCACCTCGTCGCGGTCGCGCTGCTCGAGGTCGCCGTGCAGCGCCTGCACGGTGATGCCGCGGTTCTCCAGGTCGTCGGCCAGCTGCTGGACGTCGCGGCGGGTATTGCAGAACACCAGCGCCGCCTCCGGCTTCAGGTCGCCCAGCAGCAGCGCGATCGCATCGGCCTTGCGCGGCGGCTCCACCTCGTAGAAACGCTGCTCGATGTCGTTGCCGAGGTCGCCGAGCGTGTGCTCCTCGGGTTCGCGCTGGAAACGGCGGCCCAGCGTCCGGATCTCCTCCGGGAACGTCGCCGAGAACAGCAGCGTCTGCCGCGCCGCCGGCGTCTGCCCGACGATGCCGGCGATCGCCTCCTCGAA
>JAKFCL010000212.1:0-4546 GCA_036676665.1 Arenimonas sp.
GTGGGTCGCGTGCAGGCTGCGGGGGATCACTTCGAGGTTGACCTCGACCGCGACCCGGCGTCCGCCGTAGCCGGCCTGTTCGAGCAGCGCCGCCACGGTCGGGCAGCCTTCGAGGATCCGGTCCTCGCCATTGAGCACGATGCGCATGCCGCCATGTTATCGCGTTGCGGCGCGGCGCCGGCCGGCCGTATCATCGACGCCGAACGCGGGTGTAGTTCAATGGTAGAACTGCAGCTTCCCAAGCTGCTAGCGTGGGTTCGATTCCCATCACCCGCTCCAATCCCCGACGGCGGCCACGTGCCGCCGTTTCCTGTCCGGGCCGACGGAGGACGCGATGCCGCAGACCGTCCGCCTGGGTTGGCGCGAATGGGTGTCGCTGCCGGAACTGGGCATCGCGCTGATCCGCGCCAAGGTCGACACCGGCGCCCGCTCGTCCGCGCTGCATGTGCTCGACCAGGAAACCTTCCTGCGCGACGGCCGCGAATTCGTGCGCTTCATCCTCGACACCGGCCTGCCCGGCGAGGCGCCATTGCCCGCCGAGGCGGCGGTGCTCGACCGCCGCTTCGTCACCGACTCCGGCGGCCACCGCACCGAGCGCATCTTCATCTGCACGCACCTGCGGCTGGCGGGCCTGGAGTGGAAGGCCGAACTGAACCTTGCACAGCGCCGCAACATGCTCTTCCCCATGCTGCTTGGCCGCACGGCGCTGGCCGGGCGTTTCCTGGTCGATCCGGCCAGTTCCTTTCTCCAGGGCGACCCGCCCCCCACCGGACCGCAGCCGTGAAGATCGCCATCCTTTCCCGCAACACCAAGCTGTATTCGACCCAGCGGCTGGTCGACGCGGCGCGCGCGCGCGGCCACACCGTGCGCGTGCTCGATCCGCTGCGCTGCTACATGTCGATCGCGCCCGGCAGTTTCCAGCTGCGCTACAAGGGCAAGGAACTGTCGGGCTGCGACGTGGTGATCCCGCGCATCGGCGCCTCGGTCACCTTCTACGGCACCGCGGTGCTGCGCCAGTTCGAGCTGATGGGCGCCTACAGCCCGAACGGCTCGGACGCGATCCTGCGCGCGCGCGACAAGCTGCGCTGCCACCAGATGCTGGCGGGCGAAGGCCTCGGCCTGCCGCTCACGGTGTTCGGCGACAATCCCGACGACACCGCCGACCTGCTGGCGATGCTCGGCAAGCCGCCGCATGTCATCAAGCTCAACGAAGGCACGCAGGGCACCGGGGTGATCCTGGCGTCCGATCCGGGGGCGTCGCGCAGCGTCATCGAAGCGTTCCGCGGCCTGTACGCGAATTTCCTCGTGCAGGAATTCATCGGCGAAGCCAAGGGCGCCGACCTGCGCTGCTTCGTCGTCGGCGACCGCGTGGTCGCGGCGATGCGCCGCCAGGCCGCGGCCGGCGAGTTCCGCTCCAACCTGCACCGGGGTGGCCGCGCCAGCCCGGTGAAGCTGTCCGAAGCCGAAACGGCCACCGCGCTGCGGGCCGCCCGGACGATGGGGCTCGGCGTTGCAGGCGTGGACCTGCTGCGGTCGAAACGGGGGCCATTGGTGCTCGAAGTGAACTCGAGCCCGGGCCTGGAAGGCATCGAAGGGGCCACCGGTGTCGACGTGGCCGGCGAAATCATCGCCTTCGTTGCAGCCCAGGCCGCATTGGCCAAGCCCGTGAAGAAGAAGGCTCCGCGCCAGGCCCGGAACGTGGACATTCCTTAACTTCGTGAAGGCCTGTTTTTAACGGACATTTAATACCTGACGGCCTAGGCTTGCCGGGCCGCTAAACCTTGAAGGTCACTCCTCGTCAGAGCGTCATCCAACGGAATACGGCAATCGGGGCAGTAGCAACCTTTCGGCCCGGGTCAGGCGCTTTCGGGCGCCCCCCGGGCCTTTTTATTCCCCATGACCTGTGGCGCCCGCACTTCGTCCGTTCATCTGGCAGAATCGACGGGCGCCATTCCCCAAGGACATCCCCATGATCCGTACAACCGTTTTCTCGCTCCTGCTGTTCGCCGCCGCCACCGCCTCGGCCAACCAGGAACAGCCGCAGGTTGCACTCGCCGAAGGCGATTTCGCGGCGCAGCGCGCCCAGATCGAGCAGGATCTCGCGGACGGCAAGACCTACGCCGAGATCAGCCGCGGTGACCGCGCCAGGGTGCGCGAGTCGCTCGACCACATTTCCGGCGCCCTCGATGGCATCCCGTCGGTCGACGCGCTGCCCGAGGACGTCAAGGTGCGCGTGTTCAACGAGCAGGAGAAGATCAACACGATCCTGACCCAGGCTGCTGCCGCCAGCCGTCTGGTCTGCGACCGCGACACGCCCACCGGCAGCCGCATGGCCAAGACCACCTGCCAGACCGTGGCCGAGCGCGACCGCCGCCGGGAAGCCGACCGCGACCACCTGCGGAAGGTCCAGAACGGCATCGGCCCGCCGAACAACTGACCCATGCGCATCCTGGTAGTCGAGGACAATCGCGACATCGCCGCCAACCTCGGGGATTACCTCGAGGACCGCGGCCACACGGTCGACTACGCCGCCGACGGCGTCACCGGCCTGCACCTCGCGGTCGTCAACGACTTCGACGCCATCGTGCTCGACCTCAACCTCCCGGGCATGGATGGCCTGGAGGTCTGCCGCAAGCTGCGCCTGGAAGGGCGCAAGCAGACCCCGGTGCTGATGCTCACCGCGCGCGATTCGCTGGACAACAAGCTCGAGGGTTTCGAGTCGGGCGCCGACGACTACCTGGTCAAGCCGTTCGCGCTGCAGGAAGTGGAGGCGCGCCTGGCCGTGCTGGCCCGGCGCGGCAAGGCCGCCCAGCCGCGCGTGCTGGGCGTCGCCGACCTGGAATACAACCTGGACACGCTCGAGGTGCGCCGCGGCGGCAAGCTTCTGCAGCTCAACCCGACCGCGTTGAAGATCCTGCAGTCGCTGATGGAATCGTCGCCGTCGGTGGTGACCCGGCAGGAGCTGGAGACGCGCGTGTGGGGCGAGGAGCTGCCGGATTCCGACAGCCTGCGCGTGCACATCCACGGCCTGCGGGCCGCGGTGGACAAGCCCTTCGACAAGGCGCTGATCCAGACGCGCCACGGCATCGGTTACCGGATCGCCGACCCCGAAGCGGCCTGAACCCATGCGTTACCGGCGGCGGCTGCGCAGCCGAATCATCCTGTCGTTCCTGCTGCTGGGCATGGGCCTGACCGGCCTGTTCGCCACCGCCACGGTGCTGCTGCGCGAGCAGCTCGAGGACCAGCTGATCGGCGAGGCGCTGGTGGAGAACGTCGGCGACTACGCCGACCAGTTCTACCGCGATCCCGAGGGCGCCGGCGGCGTCGCGTTCGAGAAGATCAAGGGCATCGTCTTCAGCGAGCGCCGCTTCGGCAACGTGCCGTTCAACTGGCGCGACCTGCCCGACGGCGTGCACGAGATCACCGAGGCCGACGAAAACGGCCGGATGCGCACCTACAAGCTGGCGGTGAAGAAGGATCCGGACTACTGGTTCTTCCTCAGCTACGACATCGCCCAGGAACGCGCCAGCCAGCAGCAGCTGATGTACGCGCTGATCGGCGTGGTGGCGCTGTTCTCGATCCTGTCGCTGTTCATCGGCATCTGGTCGTCCAAGCGGGTGATCAGCCCGGTCACCGACCTGGCGCGGCGCGTCGAGGGCCTGGCCGGCAGCGACAAGCCGACCCGGCTGGCGCCGCATTTCGCCGAGGACGAGGTCGGCCAGCTGGCGTCGGCGCTGGACGACTACGCCGCGCGCATGACCGACCTGGTCAAGCGCGACCGCGAGTTCAATTCCGACGTCAGCCACGAGCTGCGCACGCCACTGGCGGTGATCCGCGGCGCCACCGAGCTGCTGCTGGCCAATCCGGACCTGCCCGACAAGGTGCGGCTGCGCCTGTTGCGCATCGACCGCGCCGCCCAGCAGAGCACCGACCTGACCACCGCGCTGCTGATGCTCTCGCGCAACGAGCGCGGCACCGGCAACACCAACCTGATGCGCCTGGCCCAGCAGCTCGCCGACGCCAGCCGCACCCAGCTCGGCGCCAAGCCGGTGCAGGTGGTCGTCGACGGCGATCCGGACGTCACCGTCGACGCGCCCGAGGCGATCCTGGCCGTCGCGCTCGGCAACCTGATCGGCAACGCCTGCAAATACACCGCGCAGGGCGAGGTGCGCATCGTCGTCGAGTCGGGCCAGGTGCGCATCGAGGACACCGGCCCGGGCCTGAGCGTCGAGGACGCCGCCCGCCTGTTCGAACGCGGCTACCGCGGCTCCGGCGCCGGCGGCACCGTCGGCGGTGGCATCGGCCTGTCGATCGTGCGGCGGCTGTGCGAGCTGTACGGGTGGACGGTGAGCATCGCGCCGCGGGCGGAGCACGGGGCGGTGGCGACGTTGCGGTTCTCGGACGCAGAAACCAAGAGCTAGCGAACTAGCGAACTAGAAACTAGTCCGGCGGGTTCCCAGATCTTCAAGAGGGCCGGAACCTCGGACCAGTTTCTAGTTCGCTGGTTCGCTAGTTTTCCGTTCCCGGTTCAGACCGGCGTCAGCCA
>JAKFCL010000213.1:0-32815 GCA_036676665.1 Arenimonas sp.
GACGCTGGCGGTGTACATGGGCGTGGCGGCGCTCGGTTCGTTCCGCGACCGTCTGGTGGCCCATGGGCGCTCCGCCGCGACGCCGTTCGCCCTGGTCGAAAACGGCTCGCGGCCGCAGCAGCGCGTCGTCACCGGGACGCTGGCGGACCTGCCGGCGCTCGCCGCCCGGCACGCGGTGGTGTCGCCGGCGCTGCTGATCGTCGGCGAGGTCGCCGCGCTGGCGACATCGCTTCACTGGTTCGGCGCCGCGCCGCTCGGGCCGCAGGTGCGGTCGGCGGCAGCCGCCGCATAAGTCCGGCAATCGCGTCGGGAGGCCGGCGCCGGAGCCCGCGGAAACTGCGCCCGGCGATCAGCCGCCCGCAGGCGGGCCCGCGGCGTCCAGCCCATCGCTGGGCCAAACCATGTAAACGGTGCCATCCGCCTCGGCATGCCTGAGCTTGCGGGCGCCGATCGGTGCGACGTTGATCCGGACACCGCCAAAACCCTTCTTGCTGAAAACAAGCAGGCGGCGACCGTCTTCGGCGAGATCGTTCTTTGAAACCCGGAACCCGGATTTCGCCATGTCACCGATCAATTGTTCGGTGACCGTCTCCACATCGTTGTCGAGAAACTCGATGGTGAGGCGATCCTGATACCTGCCCGGCGCGACCTCAACGATCTTTCGCGCCAGGAAGTGGTAGGGGAAACTGAAGGAAACGCCCTGCGCCAACGCATGTGGCAGCGGCTTCCCGCTCAGCACCGCGACCGGATCGACGGGACTCGCCGGCAAATCCGCCGTTGCTTCCGGGTCCGGCGCCGGAACCGGCGTGGCTTCGGACCGCGGCTTTTCTCCGCAGCCCGCAAGGGCGAGCGCTGCGATCAGTATTACCAACAGCTTTTTCATATTGGACTCCGGGTGGGACGTGTGAGGGAATTTCGGCTTCGCGGCGGGCTCGACCCGGGGCCGCTGATCTGCGGCCTGGCTAGCCCTGGCCGGCGTGCGGCCAGACCGAGTAGACGGTGCCACTGGCGGCCCGGTGCTTCAGCGGCCGACCCGCCCTCGGCGCCACCTGCACCTGGACGGGCCCGAAGCCGTCCTTGCGGAACAACAGCATCCGGCGTGCATCCGGCGTGGTCTCGTCCTTGGCGACCCGGAATCCCGCCGCCTTCATGTCCTTTATCAGGGTGTCGGCGACGGTCGCCACGTCGTCGCCGAGGAACTCGACTGTAATCCGGAGCTTGGTACGGCCGGGGATGCTGGAATCGACCGTCTGCGAACGGAAATGGTGCGGGAAGCTGAACCTGACGCCTTCCGCCAGCGGCTGCGGAATCGGCGAGCCTTGCGCCACCCGGGGCGCCGGAGCGGGCTCGGCCGCGGCGCGATCGCGCGATGCGGCTGCCGGCTCGGTCGCAGGGGTGGCACTTTTGGGGTCGCATGCGGCCAGCATCATGGCCGCCAGGAGCATGAATACGACTTTTTTCATCGGTAGATCCTCACGGGAAAATGGCAGGGACTGAAAAGGAAGCGGCCATGGTTGCGCCAACCTAGAAAAACGACGCGTGAACTCGGGCAGGCCGCGGGCCTTGACAGGCCGCGGACGGTGCGGGAGCGGGGCCGCGGCGGGGTCCGCCAGGGGGGCGACGGACGACGCACCGGCGCGGGGCGGCCGTCACCGGGAGGACCCGGTCAGCGCGCGGATCCACTGCCGACCCACGGCGGTGTCGGCAATCCGCTCGCCCAGCCGCTGGGAGCCCGCCATGCTCAGGTGCCCCGTGTCGAAATACAAGGGCAACCCATCCGCGTAGGCGTCGCAGCGGCCGTTGGAACAAAGAAGGGCCCGGGCGTCCAGGTAGGTGATATTTGGTTGGGTGTCCGCGACCTTCCGCAGGTGCCGGTTGATCCACGTGTCTCCGCTGTCGACGATCGACCCCCGTTCACTGCAGTCCAGGTGCCAGCTGCGTATTTCGCGCAGTTCACATCGCCGGTTGTAGCCATTGAATCGAGGCAAATGACCGATCAGCACCACCCGCACCCCGGCCCGGTGGAGTGCATCGATCGTCTGCGACAAATCGCGGCGGAAATTCGGATTGCGGTCGTCGTAGTTCTTCCATCCCGCGCTCATCACCACCGTTTCATATCGACCGGAGAGCAGCTGCTCGCGCATGAAGGAGACGAAGCGGCTGCATCCGTCCGCATAGCGGCCCACCCCGTGGCCCGCGGCGAAGACCGGGGGGCACGCCGCGTGCGCGGCGTTCCTGAAATCGAATCCACCCGCATCCGCGAGCACCGAGATCAGGCCCACATAATGGGAAGCCATCGAGTCGCCCCAGAGGAGGATCCGGGCGTCTCCCCCGGCCTCCGTCAGGGCCGTGGAATTGGGCCCCAGCATGCAGCGCGATTGATCCAGGATGCTGTCGTCGTGCTGCGCAAGCTGGCAGACCTGTTCGAACGCCGGGGCGGCCTGCGTCAGCTTCTCGAGCCGCTCGATGCCGGCCAGGTAGTCCGTGGACTCGCGCAAACGATCGGCGACGCCGCCCGCCGCGAATATCAGCACCGCGGCGCCGGCGAGCAGGGCCCCGGGAACAGCCAGGAGGGTAACGACCTGGCGCCAGGCCGGGGCTCGCCAGCGACGCGCCGGAACCTCGACCCACCGATAGGCTGCGTACGCCAGCGCGGACATGACGATGACGGCCAGCAGGCCGTGCGGGAGGCTGACGTCGCCGTAGAAGTAGCGGATGTAGGCCAGCACCGGCCAATGCCACAGATACAGCGAATACGACAGCAGGCCGATGAAGACCATGGGCCGCGTGGACAGCAGCGCCGACGCCAGCCGGGAGCCGTTGTGCCCGGCCAGCATCACCAGCGCCGCTCCCATCGTCGGCCATAGCGCGTTGATGCCCGGGAACCTGGAGTCGGGCTGGAGCAGCACGAGCGAGGCACCCATCAACAGGAACCCCGCCGCCGCCGCCAGCTCCACGATGGCGCCGGGGAGAACCCGGCGGCTCGGCCCTTCGCGGGAGAACAGCGCCAGCAACGCGCCCAGCATCAACTCCCCGGCACGCGACGGCAGCATGTAGTAGGTGAATTTCGGCGCCTCGTCGAGCCTGAGCTCGGTCAACAGATAGGAAAGCACGCACAGGGTTGCCGCCAGGACGATCGCGGCCATGGCTCGCCGCGGCAGCCGGACGCAGAGCAGCAGGAGCAGCGGCCAGACCATGTAGAACTGCTCTTCCACGCCCAGCGACCAGGTATGGAGCAGCATCTCTTCGGCGCTGCTGTCGGCGAAGTACGACGTCTCCAGCTTCAGCCAGAAGAACACGTTCGACGCCGAGAACACGCCCCAGAGTGCGGTCTGCGCGAGCCGGTCGAGATCGTCCGGGGTCAGGACCAGCGCGCCGAAGGCCAGCGTCGCGGAAACCATCGCCAGGAAGGCCGGGGCGATCCGGCGAATCCTCCGGACGTAGAAGTTTCCGAGCGTGAAGCGCCCGTCGAGCATTTCAAGCCATATGTTTCTCGTGATCAGGAAGCCGGAAATCACGAAGAAGATGTCCACGCCCACGAAGCCGCCAGGGAGCCAGTCCGGCTGCAGGTGGTAGAGCACGACGCTCAGCACCGCGACCGCGCGCAGCCCGTCGATGTCGGGGCGGTAGACGGTACCGGTTCCCGCCGACGGCACGAGCGTGTCGCCGGCGGGCCCGCCCCCCGTGTGCCGCAGGTTCATCCCATGCCCTCGAGCAGCCGGGTGGCGACCAGATCGGCGAGACGCTCCGCATCGGCCTCGGTCGTCCGCAGATGGATTTCGGGAGCCTCGGGCACTTCGTAGGGCGAATCGACGCCAGTGAAATGCTTCAGTTGGCCGGACCGCGCCTTGGCATACAGGCCCTTGACGTCCCGTCGTTCCGCGAGATCGATGGGGGTATCGACGAAGACTTCGATGAACTCCCCTTCCGGGAACAGTTCGCGCGCCATCCTGCGCTCGGCCTGGAACGGCGAGATGAAGCTGACCAGCACGATCAGACCGGCGTCCGTCATCAGGCGTGCGACTTCGGCGACGCGGCGGATGTTCTCGACGCGATCCTCGTCGGTGAAGCCCAGGTCCTTGTTGAGTCCATGCCGTACGTTGTCGCCATCCAGGATGTAGGTGTGGTAACCCAGCGCGGTGAGGCGCTTGTCCACCAGGTTGGCGATCGTCGACTTGCCCGCGCCGGACAGGCCGGTGAACCACAGGCAGCGCGGCTGCTGGCCCTTGGCGCGGGCGCGGGCGGCCTTGTCGACCTCCATGTGCTGCCAGTGGATGTTGGAGGCGCGGCGCAGCGCGAAGTCGAGCGTGCCGGCACCGACGGTGGCGTTGGTCTGGCGGTCGATCATGATGAACGCGCCCAGCGTGCGGTTGTCGGCGTAGGCCTCGAACGCGATCGGCTGGTCGAGGCTCAAGTTGCAGTACGCGACCTCGTTGAGGTCCAGATGCTTGGCGGCGAGCTGGGCCTGGGTGTTGACGTCGACCTTGTGCTTGATCTCGGTGACCTGCGCGCTGACCGTGCGCGCGCCGATCTTCAGCCAGTACGGGCGGCCCGGCAGCAGCGGCGCGTCGTCCATCCACAGCAGGTGCGCGGCGAACTGGTCGGCCACTTCGGCCGGCTGGTCGCCGGCGGCGATGACGTCGCCGCGGCTGACGTCGACCTCGTCGGCCAGCGTCAGCACCACGGGCTGGCCACGGTGGGCCCGGTCGAGGTCGCCGTCGGCGGTGACGATGCGCGCCACCTTCGAGCGGCGGCCGGACGGCAGCACGACGACCTCGTCGCCGGGCGCGATGCTGCCCGAGGCGAGGGTGCCGGCGAAACCGCGGAAGTTCTGGTTGGGGCGGCACACCCACTGCACCGGCATGCGCATCGCCAGGCGGTCGGCGCCGCGCTCGGCGTCAACGGTTTCCAGGTGTTCCAGCAGCGACGGCCCGGTGTACCAGGGCATCGCGTCGGAGGGCGCCATCATGTTGTCGCCCTTGAGCGCCGACAGCGGGATCGCCTGCACGGCCTCGATGCCCAGCTGCGACGCCAGTTCGGCGTAGCCGGCCACGATGTCGTCGAACGTGCCCTGGTCGTAATCCACCAGATCCATCTTGTTGACCGCCAGCAGCACCTGGCGGATGCCCAGAAGCGACACGATGTAGCTGTGCCGGCGGGTCTGGGTCAGCAGGCCCTTGCGGGCGTCCACGAGCACGATCGCCAGGTCGGCCGTGGAGGCGCCGGTGGCCATGTTGCGGGTGTACTGCTCGTGGCCGGGGCAGTCGGCGACGATGAACTTGCGCTTGTCGGTGCTGAAGTAGCGGTAGGCGACGTCGATCGTGATGCCCTGCTCGCGCTCGGCGGACAGGCCGTCGACGAGCAGCGCGAAGTCGATGTCGGCGCCCTGGGTGCCGTGCCGGGCGCTGTCCTTCTCCAGCGCCGCCAGCTGGTCGTCGAACAGCAGCTTGGTGTCGTGCAGCAGGCGGCCGATCAGCGTGCTCTTGCCGTCGTCGACGCTGCCGCAGGTGATGAAGCGCAGCAGGCCCTTGGTTTCGTGCTGCTGCAGGTACGCGGCGACCGCCGCGGCGTGGTCGGTGGGAGCATTCATCAGAAGTAACCCTCCTGCTTCTTCTTTTCCATCGACGCCGACGGGTCGTGGTCGATCACGCGGCCCTGGCGCTCGGAGGTCGTGGCGACCAGCATCTCGGCGATGATCGCCTCCAGCGTGTCGGCTTCGGATTCGATCGCACCGGTGAGTGGGTAGCAGCCCAGCGTGCGGAACCGCACCTTCTTGCGCATCGGCACCTCGCCGTCGCGCAGCGGCAGGCGCTCGTCGTCGACCAGGATCAGGGCGCCGTCGCGCTCGACCACCGGCCGCTCGGCCGCCAGGTACAACGACGGCACCGGGATGTTCTCGCGGAAGATGTACAGCCAGACGTCGAGCTCGGTCCAGTTCGAGATCGGGAACACGCGCACGCTCTCGCCCTTGTGGATGCGGGTGTTGTAGACGTCCCACAGCTCCGGGCGCTGGTTCTTCGGGTCCCAGCGGTGCTGGGCGCTGCGGAAGGAGAACACGCGCTCCTTGGCGCGCGACTTCTCCTCGTCGCGGCGGGCACCGCCGATGGCGGCATCGAAGCCGTACTGGTCCAGGGCCTGCTTCAGGCCCTGGGTCTTCATCACGTCGGTGTGCACGGTGGCGCCGTGGGTGATCGGGCCGATGCCCTGGGCGACGCCGTCCGGGTTCGTGTGCGTGCGCAGTTCCACGCCGGTCTGCTGGGCACGCAGGTCGCGGAACGCGATCATCTCGCGGAACTTCCAGCCGGTATCCACGTGCAGCAGCGGGATCGGCGGCTTCGCCGGGTGGAAGGCCTTGAGCAGCAGGTGCAGCAGCACCGAGCTGTCCTTGCCGACCGAGTACAGCATCACCGGGTTGCGGAATTCGGACGCAACCTCGCGCAGGATGTGGATGCTTTCCGCTTCCAGGCGGTCGAGGTGGGAGAGGCGGTGCTCAGGAATCATCGGAGTGCCCTTGCTAAGCGGATTCATGTCGGGGGAACGGTTCAGAACGGCCACACGCGCGGGATCGCCCACAGCACGGCGATGCCGACGACCAGCGAGAGCGGCGCACCGACCCGCACGTAGTCCATGAAGCGGTAACCGCCCGGACCGTAGACCATCAGATTGGTCTGGTAGCCGATCGGCGTCATGAAGCCGGCGGACGCGCCCATCATCACGGCCATGACGAACGGCATCGGGCTCACGCCCAGCAGCGTCGCCGCGCTCAGGCCGATCGGGAACATCAGGATCGCCGCGGCGTTGTTGGTCAGCAGCTCGGTGAACACGACGGCCATCACGTACACCAGCACGAGCGTCATGAACGGGTCGGAGGAGGCGAACCCGTGCAGGTTCGCCGCGACGAGGTCGGCCACGCCGGTCTTGTCGATCGCCGCACCGAGCGCGAACGAGCAGGCGATGACCGCGATCAGGCGCAGGTCGAGGCTGCGGCGCAGCTCGTTCAGGCCGACGCAGCGCAGGGCCACGGCGGCGACCGCCGCGATCGTCGCCGACCACAGGATGTCGACGCCGAAGACGGAGTTGGCCAGGATCATCGACACCAGGATGCCGAGCGTGATCACCGCCCGGCGGCGGTCGACCGGGCGCTCGCCGTCGACGAGGTTGGCGACGAGGAAGTCGGGCGAGTTGCCGAAGCGCGCCATGAAGTCCGGCGCGGTTTCCACCAGCAGCGTGTCGCCGGCCTGCAGCACCACGTCGCCGGGTTTCTGGTGCAGGCGCTGGCCGTGGCGGGACACGGCAATCACGACCGCGTTGTAGTGGTTGCGGAACGCCGACTCGCGCAGGTTCTTGCCGATCGCCGGCGAGAACCGCGACAGCACCAGCTCCACCAGGTTGCGGCGGGACTCGGCGCCGTCGATCTTGAACACCTGGTCGGTCGCCGGGCGCAGGCCCTCGATGCGGCGCAGTTCGCGCACGGCATCGGTGACCCCGACGAACACCAGGCGGTCGCCGGCGCGCAGCACGGTGTCGGGGTCGACCGCGGCGAGCAGTTCGCGCTCGCGCGACAGCTCCACCAGGAACGACCCCGACAGATGCCGCAGCCCCGCCTGGTCGGCGGTCTTGCCGACGAGGCGGCCATCCGGGTCGACGAGCATCTCGACCGAATACTCGCGGCTCTCCGCCGCCGCCTGGTCGATCGCCGAGCGCCGCGCCGGCAGCAGGAAACGGCCGACCGTGCTCATGTACACCAGGCCGGCGATCACCGCGGGCAAGGCGACCCAGAACGGATCGAACATGTGCAGGGCCGGCATGCCCTGCGCGACCACCAGGCCCGCGACGATCAGGTTGGTGCTGGTGCCGATCAGCGTCGACATGCCGCCCAGGATCGTCGCGTAGTTCATCGGCAGCAGCAGCTTGGACGCCGGCACGCCGCTGGCCTTGCTCCAGTGCTCCACCGCGGAAATCAGCGTCGCCACCACCGGCGTGTTGTTGATGAAGGCGCTCAGCGAGGAGGTGATCGCCGTCAGGCGCACATGGGCGCGCAGTTCGCCGGTCGGCGGCCCCATCACCGCATGGCCGAGCCAGCGGATGGCGCCCGTGGTCTTGAGCGCGGCGACCAGCACGAACAGCACGGCCACCGTCAGCACGCCCGGGTTCCAGAACCCGCCCAGCGCCTCGGTCGGGGTCAGCACGCCGCTGGCCATCAGCACGACGACCGCGCCGGCAAGGACCTTGTCCGGGGTCAGCCGCTCCCAGAGCAGCAGACCCAACGTGGCCAGCACCACGACTACCGTCAGCCAGCCCTGCCAACTCATTGCATCACCATGCCGATACGGATCCATGGCCCGCACCGGGGCCGGCAGGCCCTTGCCGGGACCGCCAAGGTTTGAGAACCGGCGAGTTTACAGGAGGGTCCCCGGGACCGGGGCAACCCGGGCTAAAATGCCGGGCTCGCCGGACCCGGCCCCGCGTCGGCCCCGGCCCCTGCCCCTCAGGAAACCAAGCACGATGAAGATCCTTGTCGGATACAAGCGGGTGGTGGATTACAACGTCCGCATCCAGGTCAAGCCGGACGGTTCCGGCGTGGTCACCGAGGGCGTGAAGCTCTCCCCGAACCCCTTCGACGACATCGCCCTGGAAGAGGCCCTGCGCCTGCGCGACAAGGGCCTCGCCACCGAGGTGGTCGTGGTCACGCTCGGCCCCGCCGACGCCCAGGCGCATCTGCGCAACGGCCTGGCGATGGGCGCCAACCGGGCGATCCACGTGGTCACCGACCAGGCCGTGCAGCCGCTGACCGCGGCGCGGGCCCTGCTCAAGCTGGTCGAGAAGGAGCAGCCGCAGCTCGTGCTGCTGGGCAAGCAGGCGATCGACGACGACGCCAACCAGACCGGCCAGATGCTGGCCACGCTCTGGGGCCGGCCGCAGGCGACGTTCGCCGGCAAGCTCGAAGTGGCCGGCGACAAGGCCACGGTGACGCGGGAAGTGGACGCCGGCCTGGAAGTGCTCGAGGTCGACCTGCCCGCCGTGGTCACCACGGACCTGCGCCTGAACGAGCCGCGCTTCATCAAGCTGCCCGACATCATGAAGGCCAAGTCCAAGCCGATGGAGACGATCGCGCTGGCCGACCTGGGCGTCGACAGCGGCGACCACCTGAAGACCACCATCTACGCCCCGCCGGCGAAACGCAGCAAGGGCGTGATGGTGAAGGATGTCGCCGAGCTGGTTTCGGCGCTGCGGGCCAAGGGCCTGGTGTAAGGAGCCGATGACCATGAGCAAGATCCTGATCGTTGCCGAGCACCTGGGCGGCAAGCTGAATTCCTCGACGGCCCGCTGCGTGACCTGCGCGCAGGCCGTCGCCGGCGCCGAAATCCACGTCCTGGTGCTGTCCGACGCGCCCGACGCGGTCGCGGCGGAAGCCGCGCGCATCGCCGGCGTCGCGAAGGTGCTGACGGTCGCCAACCCGGCCAACGCCCACCCGGTCGCGCAGGTGCTGGCGCCGCAGGTGGCGGCGGTGGCGGCGGGCTATTCGCACGTGTTCGGGCCGTCCACGACCTTCGGCAAGGACCTGATGCCGTGCGTGGCCGCGCTGCTGGGCGTGGCGCAGGTGTCGGACATCATGGCGGTGGAAGGCACGCACACGTTCAAGCGGCCGATCTACGCCGGCAACGCGATCATCACCGTCGAGGCACCGGCGTCGATGGCGGTCGTCGGCACGGTCCGCACGGCCTCGTGGCCGGCCGCCGGCGACGGCGGCAGCGCCGCGGTCGAAGCGGTCGCGGTGGACGCCGCCCTGCCCTCGCACACCCGCTTCGTGTCGCTGCAGCAGGGCAAGAGCGACCGCCCGGACCTGCAGGGCGCCGGCAAGGTCGTCAGCGGCGGCCGCGCGCTCGGTTCGGCCGATGCGTTCAAGATCATCTATTCGCTGGCCGACAAGCTCGGTGCCGGCGTCGGCGCCTCGCGCGCCGCGGTGGACGCGGGTTACGTCGCCAACGAACTGCAGGTCGGCCAGACCGGCAAGATCATCGCCCCCGAGCTCTACATCGCGGTCGGCATCAGTGGTGCGATCCAGCACCTGACCGGCATCAAGGACGCGGGCACGATCGTCGCGATCAACAAGGATCCGGAGGCGCCGATCTTCGAGGTCGCCGATTACGGCCTGGTCGGCGACCTGTTCCAGATCCTGCCCGAACTGGAGAAAGCTCTTTGAAGGACCTGGGTGGCGGCGTCGCCCCGCGACGCGTGATGGTGGTTTTCGGAACCCGCCCCGAGGCGATCAAGATGGCACCCGTGGTCGAGGCGCTGAAGGCCACGCCCGGCATCGAAACGCTGGTCGCGGTCACGGCCCAGCACCGGCAGATGCTGGACCAGGTACTCGATCTGTTCGGCATCGTGCCGGACGACGACCTCGACGTGATGGCGCCCGGGCAGACGCTGCCGTCGCTGTTCGGCCGCATCCTGTCGGGCATGAGCGAGGTGCTCGAACGCCGCCGGCCTGACATGGTGCTGGTGCACGGCGACACGAGCACGACGCTGGCGACGGCGCTCGCCGCGTTCTACGCCAAGGTCGACATCGGCCACGTCGAAGCCGGCCTGCGCACCGGCAATCTGCAGGCGCCCTGGCCGGAAGAGGCAAACCGCCGCCTGACCGCGCCGATGACGCGCCTGCATTTCGCCCCGACCCAGCAGTCGCGCGCCAACCTGCTGGCCGAGAACATCGCCGATGCCGACATCCACGTCACCGGCAACACGGTGATCGACGCGCTGCTCGCCGTCGTCGCCCGCATCGAAAGCGATGCCGGGCTGGCGGCGGAGCTGGCCGCGCGGTTCCCGTTCCTGTCTCCGGACAAGCGCCTGGTGCTGGTCACCGGCCATCGCCGCGAGAACTTCGGCGCCGGCTTCGAACAGATCTGCCTGGCGCTGCGCGACCTCGCCGCGCGCGACGACGTGCAGCTGCTCTATCCGGTGCACCTGAACCCGCAGGTGCAGGAGCCGGTCAACCGCATCCTCGCCGGGGTCGACAACGTGCGGCTGATCGCCCCGCAGGACTACCTGCCGTTCGTCTACCTGATGACGAAGGCGCATGTGATCCTGACCGACTCGGGCGGCATCCAGGAGGAAGCACCGTCGCTCGGCAAGCCCGTGCTGGTGATGCGCGACACCACCGAGCGGCCGGAAGCGGTCGAAGCCGGCACGGTGCGCCTGGTCGGCACCGACCGGGCGCGCATCGTCGCCGAGGTCACCCGCCTGCTCGACGACGAGGACGCCTGCCGCGAGATGGCCCGCGCGCACAATCCGTACGGCGACGGCGAAGCCGCCAGGCGCATCGCCGCGCTCATCGCCGGCCGCTGAAGCGCGGGCGCCGGCCCGGTCGGCGCCGGTTCCGGCCGACCGCGAACCTTCCGGGTCAGCGCGGATCGGTCGCGCGGCGCGCCGCCTCGACGCGCTCGCCGCTCGGCGGGTGCGTCGACAGGTAGCTGACCGGCCCGATGTCCTGCCCGCCGTGGTGGTCCGACAGCCGCTGCATGATCGCGGCGAAATCCGCCGGCGAGCGACCCTGCCGGCGCAGCAGCGCGAAGGCGAACGCATCGGCCTCGCGCTCGTGGTCGCGCGAGAAGCCGCTTTCCAGCAGCAGCACCGGCACCGACACCGACAGCGAGCCGGTGCCCGACAGGTCGCCGAACAGGAACCCGGCGACGACGACCACCGCCGAGCTTTCCAGCGCCTGGCGCATGCCGTGCCGATGCTCGTGGTGGCCGGCCTCGTGCGCCAGCACCGCCAGCACCTCGGCGTCCGATGCCGCCAGTTCGACGAGCTGGTCGGTGACCACCAGCCTGCCGTCGGGAAGCGCGAAGGCATTCGGGCCGAGCTTCGGCGCATGCCGGAACGCCAGCTGGTAGTCGAACTCGCGTGGCAGCCCGGCCACCAGCGCGCGGAACTGCACGTCCAGTTCGCGCCGCCGCTCCGACGACAGCCGGCTCGGCGCGAGCTGGGTGGCGTCCAGGATCGCCATCGCCTGTTCGCCGACCGCCCGTTCCATCGGACGCGGGATCACCGGCGCCAGGCGTTCGGCCATCCACGGCAGGCCCACATGGAAAAAGAGCACCACGCCGACCACGGTCACCACGGCCGCGCCGATCGCCGCGCCGCGCAGGCGCTCGAGCCGGTGCGCCCAGCTCTCGATGCGGTCGCGCTCCGGGAGCCACTCGTCCAGCAGCGGCGAGTCCTGCATCTGCAGCTGGCCCAGCCGCGGCAGCGTGACGATGCGCTCCATGCGGCCCAGGCGCGGACTGATGCGCAGCTCGGCCGCGGCGAACTCGAGCACCTCGCCCTCGGACTCCAGCTGCAGCGTGCCCGGCGACGGCTGTGCCAGCCGCGCCGGGCGGCCGCGGCTGCCGCGGCCGTCGTACCACGTGGCGGGCAGCGTGTTCAGATGCCGATGTCCACGTCCAGGTCGAGCGCGTCGATCAGTTCGGCGCTGGTCGCGTCCTCGGCGCGCTCGGCCTCCGCGACGAAGCTGTCGAGGTCGCCCTGCACCCACATCGCGAAGTGCGCGGCGCGGTACTTCGCCAGCCGCACCATCGCCCACGGCACCGCCAGCCCGAGGCTGAAGACGATCGCCAGGCCGTTGCTGAAATAGATCCAGATGACGTCGCGGGCCCGCAGCGTCGATTCGAAGCGGTGCGGACCCAGGCTCGAGAACTTCCACATCAGGTTCGTGTAGCGCGTGCGCAGGAACACCGGCAGCGCCAGGAGCCCCAGGTACGCGATCGCCATCGGCACGAACATCGCGATCATCGTGCCCTGCGACGGCGCGCCGTCGGCGCCCTCGGTCGGCACGCCCAGCGCCGCCGACACCGCGATCACGCCGAACATCGCCACCATCATCGCGATGTAGGCGACGAAGCCGAGGCCGGCGCAGATCAGGAACGGGATGAAATAGGTACCCAGGTCGCCGCGGAAGTCGAAGCGCAGGCCGCCGAAGCGGTGCCCGCGCACGACGTAGTCGTGCTGGTGCATCCGCACCCACGGCAGCGTCAGGTACAGCGTCGGGATCTGCAGCATCGGCCGGAACATGAAGTTGACGTACGCCTCGTAGACGCCGTCGACGAAGCGGAAGCGCAGGCCGCGCCACGCGGAGTAGCGCGCGCGGAAGCGCAGCGTGCGCTGGATCAGCCACGGCAGCAGCAGCAGCACCGCCAGGATCAGCGGGATGTAGACCGCCCAGAGCTGGAAATGCGCGCACAGGCCGAGCGCGATCGCCACCGCGTAGGCGACCAGCCGCCCCTTCAGGATCGCGATCGGCTGGGCGAGGTATTCGAACGGCGCGCCGCCCAGGCGGGTGTTGCCGTAGAAATAGCGTTCGGTGCGCACCTTCGCCCACGCCGAGTAGATGCCCAGCGTCAGCACCGACAGCACCAGGTTGACGAACCAGATGCCGAAGAACTCGCCGGCGCGGCCGTTGAACTCGAGACCGTGGCGGACCGGCGGCGGCGGTTCCCGCCACGCCGGCGGCAGCGACGGTGGCAGCGGCGGTGGCGCGACTGGCGGCGAGGTGTCGGTCTCGAGTTGCATGGATTCCCCGGATGGCTCGTCGAACCCCTCGACGAACCGGCATTTTCGCCGACGTCGGTCCACAGTGGTAGGTCAGGACCCCTGGGACGCACCGGTCAGCAGGGTCTGGGACCCCACCCACCGTTCCCGGGGGGCGAGCACGATGGGCGCCAGCACCGCGGCGGCCTCCACGCAGACGAACCGTTCCTGCTGCCCGGCCCCGAGGTCCGGAAGGCGCGCAGCCAGTTCCTGGCCCGGGTTCCAGACCACGACGTCCCTGAAACCGGCCGTGCGCACTCGAACAAGATCAGCCCCGGAACGCAGTGCCAGTTCGCCGGCGACGTCCGGATAGACACGGTCCAGCTCGGCACCGAATCGCACCGGAGCGCCATCCTGGACCTTCCAGGTACCGCCATCGGCAGCGTCTTCGTACGGGCGGCCCTCCAGTCCCTCGAGGCGGGTGCCGGCGAGATTCGAAACCGCCAGGTAGGTGTGCAGCGCCGCCGTGAAAGCCAGCGGCGAATCGTCCTCGTTGCGGACGGACAGTTCGATCCGCAGCGAGCCGCGATCCAGCCGCACCGCCAGCCCGGCAACGAACCGGTGCGGCCACAGCGCCAGCGTGCGCTCGCACGAGGACAGCACCAGCCGGACATGGGCGGCCCCCTCCTCGCAACCGGCGGCCTCGAACCGCCAGACCGAATGGCGGGCAAAACCGTGCTTGACCAGCACCCCACGCGACGAGAACTGCGGGAAGACGATCGGCACGCCTCCGCGGATCGCTCCGCCTCCCGCAAGCGTCGCGGCGGGACTCAGAAACAGCCGCTCGTGCCCGCCAGCGTCCACCCAGCCCAGGACCTGCCCCCCCTGGGCGGAGACATCGACGTGCGCGCCGCCGGGGCCGTGAAGCCGGTACGTCGGCAAGCCACCAGGCCCGGCGAAGGACTCGACCGCGCCGGACCGGATGGGATTCAAGAGGCGATTCGCACGGGGCAGCCGGTCTTCGCGCGGATCTCGTCGGCGTCGACGCCGGTCGCGGTTTCGACCAGCACCAGCCCGTCCGGAGTGACGTCGAGCACACCCAGTTCGGTGATGATCCGGTTGACCACGCCGACACCGGTCAGCGGCAGGGTGCAGCGGGGCAGGATCTTCGGCTCGCCGGTCTTGGTCGTGTGCTCCATCAGCACGACGACACGCTTGACGCCGGCCACCAGGTCCATCGCCCCGCCCATGCCCTTGACCATCTTGCCGGGCACCATCCAGTTGGCGAGGTCACCGTGTTCGGTCACCTCCATCGCGCCCAGGATCGCCAGGTCGATATGGCCGCCGCGGATCATCGCGAAGCTGTCGTGGCTGCCGAAATAGCTGGCGCCTTCGCGCGCGGTCACGGTCTGCTTTCCGGCGTTGATCAGGTCGGCGTCCACCTCGTCCTCGGTCGGGAACGGGCCGATGCCGAGCAGGCCGTTCTCGCTCTGCAGCCAGACGTCCATGCCATCGGGGATATGGTTGGCCACCAGCGTCGGCAGGCCGATGCCGAGGTTCACGTAGGCGCCGTCGGTGAGCTCCTGTGCGGCGCGCCGGGCCATCTCGTCACGATTCCAGGGCATTACTTGGCTCCTCGCACGGTGCGCTGCTCGATGCGTTTCTCGGGATTCGGGTTGAGCACGATGCGGTCGACGTAGATGCCCGGAAGGTGCACGTGGTCCGGATCGATCGCGCCGACTTCGACGATCTGCTCGACCTCGGCGATGCAGACCTTGCCCGCCATCGCGCACGCCGGGTTGAAGTTGCGGGCGGTGCGCCGGAACACGAGGTTGCCGGCGGTGTCGGCCTTCCACGCCTTGACCAGCGAAACATCCGCCTTCAGCGCCGTTTCCATCACGTAGTGGTGTCCGTCGAACTCGCGCGTCTCCTTGCCGTCGGCGACGATCGTGCCGTAACCCGTGCGAGTGAAGAACGCCGGGATGCCGGCGCCGCCGGCACGCAGGCGCTCGGCCAGCGTGCCCTGCGGATTGAACTCGAGTTCGAGTTCACCGCCGAGGTACTGGCGTTCGAATTCCTTGTTCTCGCCGACGTACGACGAAATCATCTTGCGGATCTGCCGCGTGGTCAGCAGCTGGCCGAGGCCGAAGCCGTCGACGCCGGCATTGTTTGAAATCACTGTCAGATCCTTCACGCCGGAATCGCGCAGGGCGGCGATCAGCGCCTCGGGGATGCCGCAGAGTCCGAAACCGCCGACGGCGAGGGTCTGGCCATCGGCGACGATTCCCGCGAGGGCGGAAGCCGCATCCGCCTGGATCTTTCCACGGGCGCGTCGCCCAGCGTCTTCACTAACGTTCATGGGCTCGCATCCAGGCCGTTGGATTCATAAAGGTGGGCAATTATAACGGCTGCCGGCCGCCGGACCGCCCCTGTACTTTCGGACGGCCCCCGCCGGCCATCCGTCGGGCGGATTCCTCCGCTGGTGCACGCGCACCACGTGAATGGCCGAATTCCGGCACCCTCCCCGTTCAACCGCATGCCAGCGAAAACCGCCTCGAATGCCCGACGGGAGGCTGGCACGTCGCGACCCGCATCGGGCGCCGTAACTTCCCCCCTTTGGCATTCAGCATATGGAGATCCAACCAATGGCCCGTAGCAATTCCCGAATTCTTGCCAGGCCGGTCACCGGCGTGATCCTGCTCGCTGCCTGCCTGTTCGCGAGCAGCAACGTCGCGGCCCAGACCACGACCGGCGCAGACGACAAGAGCTGGACCGGCGCCGCCTGCGTTCCGGGCGCCGGAATAACCTGGGGTTGGATGAAGATCCTTCCGTCCGCCATCATCAACGACACAGACAATGCGCGTTACATCGCCTGCTCCATCACCGTCGACGCTGAACAGACGTGGCAGAACGCAGAGAACAACGGTGGTACCGACAGCGGTCTTGGCTATCTCGCCCTGCAGTTCAGCTTTGTCGGCGCCGCCTCCGCCACCGTCACCTGCACCGCGCAGGTCGTCGACTTTTACACCGGCACGATCATCGAGACCGTCAGCGGAAGCGTTGCCGGCACTGCCGGCGACAGCACGGTGTTCCTGTACTTGCCGGCGTTGTACCAGGGCGATGGCAACACCGCTGCGGTCGGCTTCAACTGCCTGCTGCCGAGCAAGGTCCGCCTGAACGTCATCAACCTGGAAGAATACGCCGACACCCACCAGCCGACCGTGGCCCCGTAACGGTACGAAGCAGGGGACCTGGCCGCGGATGCAATGCGGCCAGATGACCCGGGGAACGCGCGTTCCGGCCATTCGGCCGGAACGCGCGGAGTGCCGCACATCCGGTTGAGCAGCAGGTGAACCATGCAGAACGAAACCCCCGCAGAAATTGCCCGTGGGCAGAACCGCCACCCGCGCATCGTGGCGACATCCGTCCTGGCCCTGGCCGCCATCGCGGCAGCCATCTGGCTCCTGGCAAGCCCGACCGGTACAACCGGAAACTTCGGCGGTACGGACGATCGTGTCGACGCGCTGGAAGCGCGCATCGCGGCGATGGAGCTCGCACAGAAGCAGAGTCAGGCACAGATCCTGGCGCAGTTGGCGCGGATTTCCGCGGACCGTGGCAACTCCCCTGCCGCACCCAGCGCCGAACAACTGGCGGCACGGGAAAAAAATCGCATCGACCGCCAGCGCATGCGGGATGACCCGGCCTTCCTGCTTCAGCACCAGACCGAACGCCTCAACGAAATGCAGGCGTCGCTCCAGTCCGAACCAGTCAACCCGGCCTGGTCCGAACAGACCAGCCATGACATCAACGAAGCCATCGCGTCATCGATGGCGCAGGCGGGCAACGACGTCGACACCAGCAGCGTCGATTGCCGAAGCACCCAGTGCAGGATTTCCCTGGAGATCCCCGCCGGCAGCACCTACGAAGAAATGCTGATGTACATGAACACGGAACTGGCGGATGCGTTGCCGCGTTCGCGCGTCGTCGTGATGCCGTTTGAGGACGGCACGCAACTGGTCCACATCTTCGCGCACGCCGGCAGCGGTCCTCCCCCGCCGCCCCGCGACTGACTGCCGCCAAAGCCGGGATGCCGGCGCCACCGGCGCGCAACCGTCTGGACCTTCGTCCGCGGTCTGACTACCGGCCAGACGCACCGACAGCGGCGCCGCCGGGGTCCCGCGCGGGCATCCCTGCCTCGAGCAACGCGTCCTCCAGCATTGGCGCAATCGTATCCACGTAGGTCTTCGTCAGGTGCGAGGAGTGACGGTAGACCAGCACGTTACCGATCACCGGCGGGCAGCGCTCACCAGGGCAGATGAAATCGGTCAGGTCTATGAACGCCGTGCCGGTGCGGACCGCGGCCGCACGCAGCGACGGTGTCCCGAGGCCGTCCGCGCGCGGAAATTCGCAGAGCCGCAGCGCTTCCGGGTTCCGCGACACGCATTCGTAGACGTTCATTCCCGGATTCGGGTTGTCCGCCAGCGCGATGACCTTCGCGCCCTGCTCCTGCAGCGCCGACCACCAGCGCTCGAACCCGGCGACCAGCACGGGGTCGGCGCCGGCGAACCCGGTACCGTCAGCCGATCCCGTCCCGTGCGAGGTGATCACGAAGTCCGGCTTCAGTCCGACCAGCCCGGCCATCACGGCCTCGTTCCATTCGTGGCAGGACCGGAAAGGTTTGCCGCGGAAGATCGTCTTCGCCGCGCTGAAGCCGCAGGAGCCCTTGGTGTAGGTGACCAGCTTCCAGCCGTTCGCCGCGGCGATGGCATCGAGCGCCGACATCCACTGCACCATCTTCGAGTCGCCGACCACGGCGACCGTGACGTCTCCGTCCGCGTCGCCGTAGATGCACGACTTCGCTTCTTTGCGAAGTTGGCTTTGTTGGCAGCCGTCGGCGTACACGGCCGGCAGGTCCTCCGTCGCCATCTCCGGCAACGGCGTCATCCAGTCGACGCGGTCCGGGCTGAGGTCGGCCGGTGTGGCCTTCCCGATCACGGCCGCGCCCGCCGCGACCGGTACCGTCGACGATCCGGCCACTTCCGCGGCGGGTCCCGCGGTCCGGACGCCCGCCAGGAGCAGCATCGCCGCCAGCGCCCCGAGGAGGGTGAAATTGAGGCCGACGCTCAGGGCGTATTTCGGGCTCCGCGACATCGCGACGGAAAACCGCACGGGGTTCTCGACATAGCGCTGCGTTGTCCAGGCCAGCAACGTCGATGCGGCAATCGCCGCGATCGCGGCGGTGAGCGACAGCCTGCCCAGGTGCATCGTCAAGTAGACGATGACGGGCCAGTGCCAGAGATACAGGGAGTATGAAATCCCGCCGATCCAGACCAGCGCCGGCGAACGCAGCAGCCTGACGGGCCCGGCGGATCCGGCGGCGGATCCGGCGGCGATGACGGCTGCCGTTCCCAGCGTCGGCAACAGCGCCGCGTAACCCGGCCACGCAGCGGCCGCCGACTGCCAGAGCCCCGACGCCACGACCGCGGCCAGACCCGCCCAGCCGATGCCTGCGGCGAGGCGGCCGGGCAGCGCCCGGAGGCGGGTCGACAACAGGGCGACGGCGCCGCCGATGCCGAGTTCCCACGCCCGCGTCGTCGACACGAAGTAGGCAGCGGCCGGATTCGATTCCGTCATCAGCACCGACCACACCAGCGACGGAAGCGTCATGGCGAGCAGCGCCACCCAGGCCAGTTTCCGGTGGATGGCCCTTGGTCCACCGGCGAGCACCGCCAGCGCGAGCAGGGCCGGCCACACCAGGTAGTACTGCTCCTCGACGGCGAGCGACCAGAAGTGCTGGACTGGCGACGCCACCGCATCCTCGGCGAGGTAGTCGACGGAACGATGCGCGAGCCGCCAGTTGATGACGTAGAAGGCGGCCGCGAACACGTCGCCGCCGACGTCGCGGAAGCCGGTGCGCGGCAGCAGGAAGTAGCCGGCGACGGCCGTCGCGGCCAGCACCAGGCCGGCGGCCGGCAGCAGGCGCTTCGCCCGCCTCGCGTAGAAGCCGCTCAGCGAGATGCGGCCGTCGCGTTCGATCTCCTTCAGCAGCAGATTCGTGATCAGGTACCCCGATATCACGAAGAAGACGTCGACGCCGGCGAATCCGCCCGGCAGCCACGTGGCGCCGGCGTGGTAGATCATCACCATGACGACGGCGATGGCACGGAGGCCCTCGACGTCCGCGCGGAACCCGAACGGAGCCGCGTGCGCGGCGACGGCCACGCCAGGTGCGTCGGGTGCGCGGGCTGCGGGGGAATCCCCGGGGCCGGGTCCGGCGGCGATCAACGGGGCGTCCGGCGTGTCAGTCGTCGGTACGGCCATCGAGCTGCTCCTCTTCGCAGATCAGGTCGGCCACGCGCGTGAATGCCTGGTCCTGGCTCGACACCGCGACCGTCCCGCGTTCCTGCCGCGGCGACGCAGCCGGAACTTCCGCGGATTCGCGGCGCATCTCGACGCCCGGCAGGAACGCGTTGAAGAACGTCCGCATGACGTGGTCCACGCCCGTCGGCAGCACCGACCGCAGATCCTCGGCGAAGTACCTGCCGCGCGAGAACGCGCCGGTGATGATCTCGTAGGACGGGAAGTAGGCCACGCGCTCATGGGTTGAAGCGATCATGTCCGCGGCCACGCGCAGGACCGACTTGGACAAGGTCGTGGACTGCAGCACGTGGCGCTTCTCGGCCGTCGCGACCAGCGGGACCGGCGACACGGTGAGGATTACCCGGGACGCCGGATTCACCGCCCGCAGCCTCGCGAGGAACTCGCCGAGGTCGGCCACGATGTCGTTGACGCCGAAATTGATGAAACCGTGCCGCACGGGATCGAACGTTCCCCAGCCGCAGCCCGGGCAAACCGGGTAGACGGCGCCGTCCGTCCTGTTGAACCACGACTCGGTCAGGCCGAGGGTGAAGACGAACACATCCAGCCCGGTGAACATGCGGCGCACCGCCGCCAGGTGCTGGCGCCGATCCGCCCTGAGCTCCGCCAGGCTGCGGAATCCGTCCGGCTGCACCGAGGGTCGATAGGGGTCGAAATAGCGCCCGTCCCGCTCCCAGGCCTCGTCGACCGGCTCGGCACCATCGAATGCGCGCTTGAACAACTGCAGCAGCTGGCGCGCGGTGTAAAGATTTCCGTACCGCGCCGAGTAGGTTCCGTACTGGAACTCCTGCGCCGTCGCGGCGTCGGCCATGACCGGCGCGGGTTCGGTGATGTACGGCGCAAGGCCGGCGTTGCCCAGGTAGCGGGCGATGTGCTGCGCGAAGCAGCTGCCGGCGGTGGCGACGCGATCCGACTTCGACAGCCCGAATGGCGGCGTGCCGACCGGATCGACCACGCCCGGGTCGACGCCGGCGACCACTCGCTTCCAGTAGGCCTGGTCGGGCATGCCCGAGTAGGGGCAGGTTTCATGGCTCATGGCGTCGCCTCCCGTGCCTTCGTTCCAGCGCGCTTCCGGACCAGGTCCTCGAGCATGGCGAGGACCAGCTCGCCATAGGCCGCATTCCCGTGCGAGGGATCGATGCGGAACTCCTCGCGGAGAAAACCATCGGCATCGATGGCATCGGCGGGCGGACGCAGGTAGATCCCGCCGACGCCCTCGACCATCCGCCGGATGACGTCGGACTGGCATTCCCAGACCCGGCGGCGGTGCTCGGGCTGCGCGATGCTGTCGAGTGTGATCTCACCCAGTCCCAGCGACGATGCGACGGCGCGGATCTTGGCCGGCATCTTCTCGAGGATGTACTCGTTGCTGCGCACTGGCGGCGGCGCATCGACGTGCACGAAACGATGGACGAGCCCTTTCGGGACCAGTTCGAGGAAGCGCTTGAAGAGCGCCAGCCGCTTCGCGATCGCGCTGGCGAGCACGTCGTAGGGAATGAACCTCGCCTCGTCGTCCAGCAGTTCATCCTGGCCCGGCAGCAGCGTCTGCCAGCGGTCGTCGCCCTGGAACAGGCCGATCTGGACCGCGTTGTTTCCCGCCAGCATCGAGACGAGCCAGTTCCTCGGCGGTTCCGCGGCAGCGGCACCGGACTTGAGCGCCTTCATGACGATGGGATTGATCATCTCGTCCCCCGCCGCATTGCGCACGACATAGGAACCGGGGAGACCGTCGGCACCATGCGCGACGACCTCGAACGCGCAATCGGACTTGCGTCCCGCGCCCTTCCTGGCCTTCACCGCGGCATTCACGCAGTTCGCGTGGCTCTGGCCCACAAGAAGTACTCTGTCCATCGAACTGTCCTTCAATTAACCGCCGCGATCGCCGGCGTCCGCGCTCCCGCGACTGCGCGGACCGCCCGGAACGGCGGCATGGTCATGCGATTCGGTGCAGCGATTTGAGCAATGTTCCGTTGGTGAGACTGGCCGACTGCGGCTCGGGCAGGTTCACCAGATAGTCGAGGAACCGCGTGTCGCCGGTCAGCGCCGCGCACTGGCGCAGGTCGTTCTCGAAATAGGTCGCGACCAGCCGCCTGACTTCTTCGTCGCCGATGCTCAGGGTCCAGGACTTCCTCGAATCGAGCACCGCCCGCCGCTGCGGATGCGTCAACCCCTCGTAGCTCACCAGCTCGCCGTCCCTCGAACCGAAGGCATGGAGCACATCGCCCTTGACCGAATAGTTGGGCACCGGACGCCGGGGAATGACCATGCTCGGCGACTCGTCGCCGAGGCCGAGGTCCGCGTAGGCCTCCTCGCCGATCAGCGCGGTCATCCAGCTGCGGAAACGCACCACGTCCGACTCGAGGAAGAACAGCGTCACGCGGTCCTTGCCCAGCACCTCGTAGGCCATCTCGAGGTTGTCGTGGTAGCTGGTCATCAGCCGGCCGCTGGAGGACAGCACCTCGTCGAACGTCTTCCTGAAGGGCTTCTTCGGAAGCTCCTGGCGGCCGGAGAAGACGCCGTCGCCGAGGAGGCCGAAGTTGTGGAGGTTGTGGATGTAGTGCGAGTAGGCGCGCACCACCGGATGCCGCACGCACACGACCACCCGGACGTCGGGCAGCGTGTCGCGGATCCGCTCCAGCACCTGCCGGAAGACTTCCGGGGTCTGGTGGCAGTAAGGCGGGGACGCCTCGAACGTGGCGGTGTACGTTCCCGTGTCCGCCGAATCGAAGAACTCCGCGAGGTAGGCCCGGTACGGGTCCGAGGCGGGGAACTGCGGCGGGAGGAAGAACTTGATCTCCTTGCGGCGCTTCGGGGTCGCGACGAATTTCGACTTCCTCAACACCGAGTCGAGCATCGTCGTGCCGCATTTTGCATATCCAAGACAGACTATGTGTCTCATCCCTACTCCTGAATTCCTGATTTCAGCGCGCAGTGCCCTGGCCGATCACGCCTTGTGGGCTTTTGCCGCGAAGCTGTAGACGTCCTCGTACCGGCGGATGGTCTGGTCCCAGGAGCGCTCGGCCTTGATCCAGCGCAATGCTTCCTCGGCGTGGCGCGCGCGCATGACCGGATCCCGCGAGGCCGCCAGCATGAGGTTCGCCAGCTCGTTGGAGTTGCCGGCCCTGAAGATGTCCCCGCGGATGCCGGGCTCCACGACTTCGCGCAGCGCAGGCCGGTCGCTGATGATGACCGGCCTGCCCATCGCCATCGCCTCGAACGGCTTCATCGGCGTGACGTAGTCGCTGGCGAAGTCCTCGACGCGGGGCACGACGAACAGGTCGATGAGGGCGTAATACTTCTCCACGTCGTGGTGCGGTACCTCGCCGGTGAACACGACGTGCGCGCCGATGCCGAGCGATTGCGCCAGCGCCTGCAGTTTCGGCAGTTCGGGGCCGGCGCCGACGATCAGGCAGCCCAGGTCGGCACCGCGCCCGCGGGCAATGGCCACCGCGCGCAGCAGCACGGCATGGCCTTCGCGGGCGGAAAGGTTCGAGATGTATCCCGCCGTCATCGCGGCCGTGAGGCCAAGGCGCTCGCGCAGTTCCGGATCGGGGGCCTGCGGCCTGAACTGTTCCAGGTCCACGCTGTTCGGCACGACGAAGATCTTCTCCGCGGCGATCCCGCGGGCCACCAGTCCTTCCTTCATGGTCTCGCAGATGGTTACCACCGCGTCGGCCTCGCGCATGCAGCGGTTTTCCTGCTCCATCCGCCGTCGCGTCATCTCGTGGTACATCACCCAGTCGACCATCTGGCGCCAGGTATGTTCGTGGTAGGAGCGGACTTCGTAGACGAAGGGAACGCCGAGCCGGCGGGCGACCGCCAGGCCGACCAGCGCCTGTTCGTAACCCCGATAGCCGGAGCTCGCCTGGATGAGGTCCACGCCCTGCTGGCGCAGCAGGTGCGCGCTGAGCAGGGCCGTGAAATCGAGCTGGCGGGTGACCGGGACGGTGCGGGCGTCTTCGCGCGAGAGGCCATTGAGCCGGAAGTGCGGGATGCCGTCGACGTCCTCGCATTCCCAGGGCGCACCGGAGCCGCCACGGCCCGGATAGGCCAGTGGCGACACCACGATCGGCGCCATACCGATGCGCTTCTGGAACTTCACGATGTTCTTGCAGCGGATCGCGCCGCCGGTGTTCTCGTAAGGCACCGTCGTCTTGAACAGGTGCGCCACCCGCAGGCCCGTCCCAGGCGGGCGTTCGTTCTGCGCCAGGGGCAGGACGCCGCCGACGTCGGGCAACCAGTGGGTGTCGAGCTCGCGGACCAGCGAAAGCATGTGCTTGGCCTTCATCCGGAGCTTGCCGGCGGCCGCGCCCTGGACCGATGCCGCGCGCGAAGCGATGGCCTCCAGTTGATCCACGTCGCCGAGGCGACGGAACGAGTCCATGGCCGCAGCCATCACCGCATTGTCGTTGCCATGCTTGGCCAGTATCCGGTTCAGGGTCAGTCGCGCCGCTTCGGGCGAGTAGTCTTCCAGCGCCTGCAGGTCCGCAGTTGTCACCGGCGTGACCTCGGACTCCACCAGGGTGTCGGTGGCCAGTACGGACAGTCGCGTCACCAGGTCGGCATCGCCGGAACCGTTGGTGATGCGGAGCACCGCGGTGGTTGCACCGGCCGGCGTGCGGAACCGCACCTTGCCGCCGAAACCGTCCAGTCCGGCATGACCGGTCGGCTCCGGCGTCAGGCTGATGAACATCGCCTTGCCGGCCTGGCGGTGCTTCGTGCCGCCGTTGTCGAGGATGCAGCCCTTGGGCTCGACCGTCTTGCCGTTGGCATCGCCGAAGAACAGGCAGATCTCCGGCGCCTCGCCGGTCGGTGAGTTCGTGCGCAGCACCGTGACACCGATGAGCGACTGCCAGGCACGGAATATCCGGACCCGCCGGTCGCAACGCTGTCCCGGCGCCACCACCTCGTCGATCGCCGCCAGCGGCAGGCCGGTGGAGATCTGGTGGAAACCCGGATGCCGGTCGACGAACAGGGTCCCCGGCGCATCCGTGGGTTTCACCGCGATCCTTGCGCTGACGGCCTGTTCCGGACGCCAGACCAGGAGCTCGCGGGTAGCCACCTGCTTGCTGCCCATCAGCACCGACGTGCCCGTGAACGCGGCCTGCGGCGTGTCCTCCTCCGCCACGATCGGCTGGGACTGGGCGTCGAGGAAGACGAGTGAAATCTCCGCTGCGGACCGTGTTGCTTCCAGGCTGGACAGATAACCCAGGGAGACGGTGGCCAGGCCGGCCTGGCCGGGAGGCACCGGCAAATCGAATTCGGCGCCGGACGCCGGCACCAGGCGCCAGCGCGACATGTCCACGCCCTCGACCGTTTCGGCGGTTAGCGAGATCGGCGAGGCCAGCTTCAATGCCTTGCTGCCGTGCCAGCGGTAGCCGCGCACGGCCAGGTGAGTCGCCCGTTCCGGGCTGGCGAGATGGAGGATGGTGGTGCCGATGCCGTCCTCACTGGTGCCTGCATATCGGTATGCGCCAAAGCGCGGCGACTGGCTGGTACCGGCGTGGGGTCCCGGCAAGAGGTTTCCGTCCGCGTCGAGGAACTCGAAGGCGAGCACGGCCGCGCGTTCGACCTTCGCGCCGTCCGTCAGCGTCAGCTCGAGCTTGTAGGGAACGCCGCCCTGGACATCCAGGGTTTCGCTGAACAAGGCCAGGCTGCGTTCATCTGCCAGTTCCAGGCCGTCGGCAATCACCAGTGCCGGCGAGGACTTCCAGCGGCGGATATGCAGACGCACCGCAACCGAGCCTTCCGGCGCACCGACCACCGCCTCGGCCCATGGCAGGTCCGCCCCGGCGGTCACGGTCGGCAGGTAGATGAACGCGCCA
The DNA here is from genome assembly GCA_036676665.1 of Arenimonas sp. Lineage (GTDB taxonomy): Bacteria > Pseudomonadota > Gammaproteobacteria > Xanthomonadales > Xanthomonadaceae > Arenimonas. The sequence goes on from JAKFCL010000213.1 coordinate 25,731, forward strand.
TACCGTTCCGACACCGAGCAGCCGGGCGCGACCCCGGGGATTTCCGCACCGGACGCATCCAGGAAACGTACCTGCGCCACCAGCGCGCGGGTACCGACACTGGCCTCGTCATCGCGGGCGTCGACCCGGAACGCGTAGTAGGTTCCCGCGACGACCGGTCGTTCCACCACCATGTTGCCGGCGTTTTCGGCGCGGGCGCCGGCCTGGATGTCGATCATCGCTGGTTGTTCCCGTGGTCGTCGCGCGCGAAAAGTTTTTCATGCAAGGCGGAGAAGAACCGATCCGACACCCTGGCCGGGCGGTGGGACTCGAGGATGCCGTCGAGGGCCGATGCGGGCGGACGGTGCGTGAGCGCGCGCTGCATCGCGTCGACCAGCTCGTCGCCGGCGCCACCGGTGTACAGCAGCGCCGGGTCGGCGGAGTAGGTTTCCAGCACGCCGCCCGCACGCGGTGCGACGAGCGGGCGCCGGAACGTCGCGGCCAGCAGCGCCACGCCCGAGTTGAGCGTGCGCCGGTACGGCGCAACCACCGCGTCGGCACCGTTGAACAGCGACTGGATGTTGCGTTCGTCCATCGCGCTGGGGACGAGCGTGGCGCCGGGCACATGGGCCATGCGGGCCGTCAGCTGTTCTACATAGGCCTTGTCCACCGGCTTGCCGGCGATGACGAGCTTCAACGAACGGTGCGGGTTCGCGACGCGCAGCGCTTCGAAGGCGTCGACGAGCTCGATCGCCCCCTTGTAGGGCTGGATCGAACCGAACAGCACGAAAACGAAATCGCGCGATTCCGCGCCGATGTCCAGGCGCGCGGTGATCCGGTCGCCGGCATTGGCGTACCAGCCCTCATAGGACGGATGCGGGACGTGGAAGAGCTTGTCTTCCGGCAGGTCGTAATACTGCCGTGCCTCGTCGGCGGAGCTTTGCGAAAGCAGGTGGATGGCATCGGAGCCCTGGACCATGACCCGGCGCAGGGCGACTTCGGCTTCGGGAATGTCGCAGTCGTGCGGAAGCACGTTGTGCATGGTCCAGACCACGCGGTTGCCGGCGGCGCGCCAGCGCGCGAGGTCCGCCTCGAAGGCGTCGATGCGGGCTTTCGCGGCGCCCGCGGTACTCACGCCCTCGAGCAGCGACGCCAGCCAGTGCAGGTGGATCACCGAACGTCCACGCCAGCTCGTTTGGCCAAGATGCTGGAACTTGAGCGCGGGAACGATGGCGAAGCCGTTTTCGGAGGCGCGCGAGTAGAGCAGCCGCTGGAACGGATTCATCTGCGCCACGGGCGCGTAGCCCAGTACGTAGGGCAGTTCGGCCATCCCCTGGGCCTGGGCGGTCACCGCGTCGATGAACGCCTCAGCCGGGCTCGTCGCGCCGTCCGCCAAATCAGGAATTCTCATCATTCACCCCGGAAACAAGCTTCATGTCCACACCGCGCAGCCCCCATGGTACTAGGGACGGGACCCGCGGGGTCACGTGACGGGCGGCGCCCGCAGTGGATCCAGCCGCGCGCGGACCTGCGCGACCAGGGCTGGTGCGATCTGTTCGAAATGGCTGCTGTCGGCCACTTCGTCCTTCGGAACGAGGCGCGAAATCGCGTCCGCCAGGCGCGCGCCGTTCACCGGCGCACCCGCCGCCGCGCAGATGGCGCGCACGACCGAATCCGGGTCGGCGCGCAACTGCGAGTGGTCGAACCTCAGATCGAAGGTATGCCGCGAGCACCAGCGCAGGAAGGTCTCGATCCTGCGCAGGTGGCTTTCCAGCGACGCCAGCATCGCCGGCGACGGGTTGCCCGGATCGGCCTCGTTGGCCAGGGCCCGCCGCAGGCACAGGGCGACAGGATCGCCCTCGATCAGCACTTTCACGGCGCCCGGCTCCGATGCGAGGAAAACGTCCGTGCGGACAGTCGGGGCGCTGTTGACCAGGTTCGCGAGCAGCGGCTGGCCGGAGTGGCCCGGGGCGTGCAGGAGGTGGACCGCGTCGACGAAGATGGCCAGCTGCCGCGGATCCAGGTCCACCGCCCGCTGGACGATGCCACTGGGAAGCGCGACATCCCCGCAGCCCGACATTCCGCCTGCCGCGACGAGCAGCGACTCCAGCCACGGGGCATCCACCTCGCCCGGGTTGGTCAGGAAGACGGTCGGGCGGCGGCTGCGCTGCCTCAGCGTCGCCAGCGCGTGCAGTTCCTCGGCCAATTGGCCCGCATCGACCCCGAGGCGACGAAGCTGCATGTCGCGCCGCGCAACCACGCGCCGGAGCTGACGGGCGGCCGTTTCCGGCCACCAGGTATCGGGGGTCCGGCAATAGCTGGCGAACAGCCGACGCCCGTGATCGAAAGCGCCGGCGCGAAGGTCTGGATGTGGGTCGATCATCTGGAACTCCAGTCGCGAACGAAGGCCCGGTCCGCGGTACGTGATGGAAAGCAGTTGCGTCGGCTGGAGTCGATTGACCTCGCGCGAGTGCACCGCACCGACCAGGTCGGGAAGTCCCGGGTCCAGCAGGGAAATGCGCTCGCAGCCACCGTGAACGACGATCCGCAGCTCGCGACCGCTGGCCGGGTCGAGCAGACGCACCTGGCCGTCACCGATCAGTACCTGCTTGTCGGCCGGGACATGCCAGAGCGAATGGAACGCCTGGTCCTCGCCGCCGCCCTGCACGGGCACCAGCGTGTCCTCGATCTCGAACCGGCGCGCGGCGGGATCCAGATGCAGCCGGCGGCGCGCCTCCAGTCCCGGATAGGACGCGGACCAGGCTTCCGCTTCCGCCCGGAGGTCATCGGCGTGGACCAGCGACAGCCCACCCGCGGCTTCCGAAGCCGGGCGGGACCACTGCGGGCCGAAACCTTCCGGCACGGGCACGTTGTGCGCCCATTTCGAACGCAGGTAGCGCCGGACCGGCGCATCCTCGATGTAGTTGTACATGCCCGAATCGATCAGCCAGTCGCCACCCCAGTACAGGCACAGCGACAGGTCGTCGTCGTGCCGGTGATAGCCGGAGCGGAACCCACAGCGGAACACGAGGTGGAAGGCATCGCTGCGCGGATCGCCGATCGACCAGTCGCTGCGGGCGACCAGGTAGCCGCCGGACTCGAACGCCCGGATCCAGCCGGACGGCGCAATGCCTCGTTTCGCCCCACTGAGCACCCATTCGAGATGCGCGAAATCCGGCGTTCCGGCCAGGCTCCAGTAGACATTCAGGGCCATGCGCTGTTCGCTGTCGCCCACGGCCGGCAGGCGCGCATCGGGACGCACGATCCACGTCATGAAGGTGAGCGCCCGCGGCATGATCGCGTCCAGCGCCGGTTTCATCGGCCCGAGCTGGGCCGCCGAGAACGTCTGCGCGATCTCGGCGAACAGGTTGCTGACGAACTGGTGATAGGTCGGGCTGTTCTCGACGTGGGTACCGTCCGGCCCGAACGCAAAAGCGAGTTCGTCCGCCAGGCGCGCCATCGCTGTCGCCAGCCACTGCTTCGCGCCAGGCTGGCCGGAAAGACAGACGCCCAGCATGCCCAGCACCCGCGACTGGTCGATGCCGTGATTGGTGTGGCGCGAATACATGCCCTCCTCGGCCAGGCGATCGGCGTGGCGGGCGAGGAAACGTTCGAGTTCGTCCTGCACGGCGGTTTCGCGGCCGGACAGGCGCAGGTGCCCGAGCAGCCAGAGCACGTTCAGCGCACGTGTCGAGGTCGCGTGGTCGTGCCAGGCGAATTCGTAGTCGCTGTCGCGATCCACGAAATTCGCCGTCCATGAGCGCACAGCCGCCACAGCGTGTTCGATCGCCCGCGGGTCACCCGTCTGAGCGTCCTGCGCGATCAGCCAAGACATGAAATTGAAGGAGGCCGTGTGCCACTGCCAGCTTCGGTGGCCGAAGGGATTGGCGGTCCAGTCGGCGAGCAGGTCCAGCTTGGCGGCCGGAAAGCCGCGGAACTCGTAGGTGCCGTCATCCAGCAGTCGCCGCCCGGCCCGGGCGGCGGCCGGATTGGCGCGGATCGATTCGATGCGGGCGATGACCGCATCCGGCCACCCGGCGGCAGCGCCGGCGGGCGGGCGGTTCGGCACCGCGATGCTCAACGGTCCCCCTTCGCGACCGGTGCGGGCAGCAAGCCCTGCTGCACCAGCGTGCGACGGACTCCGGCGAAGGTGAACCGGGATGCGACGGCCTGCACGCATTCGCGCGCATGCTCCCGCAGGCCGGGTTCGCGAACCAGCCGGCCGAGCAGTTCCAGCGCCTCGGTTTCGGTATCGGCGTACAGGGGATAGTCGTCGCCGAAGACCCCGCGGTTCACTGCGTTTCCCGCCATGATGGGCGGCACGCCGCAGATGGCGTACTCCAGCAGCTTGGTCGAAAGCTCGTGGGTGTGGGCTTCCAGCTCCGCGTGTCGCCATGCCCAACCCACGTGCATGCCCTGCAGTTCGGTCATCAGCGCTTCGCGTTCCATCGCGCCGTGCCAGGCCAGCGACCCTCCCGAAGAGAGCGCGGCACGCACTTCCTCCCGGAAGTCGGGGTCGTCCGGCGGGTTGTGGATCTTGTCGCCGTACGCGTGCAGCTCGATCTCCGCGCCCGCGTCGACCATCTGGCGGTGCGTCCTGAACAGCTCGCGGATGCCCCAGAGCGGCGCGAACTTCCCGGCATACGCCAGGCGCAGCGGTCCCTGCACCGGCGGCGGGCCGGCCGGCGCCGGCACCGGGATCATCGGCGACAGCAGCCGGGTCCTGCCGATCACTTCGGGCAACACGGTCTGCAGGTAATCGCGGAACGCCTCGGTCTGGCACAGCACCACCGCGCTCGCGTCGACGATGCGGCGCAGGCGCTGCAACGTCGATTCATCCAGGTCCTCCCGGCGCTGCGGGAGGTCGGTGATGTAGATCCACAGGCGCCCGTGGAATTGACTGCGCAGGGAGGCGCGGTCGCACAGTTCCAGCCCCCGCAGGACGATCGCGTCGTACGGCTCGAGCGCATCGTCCACGCCGATCCGGTCCAGCGCGTCGTCCGGCGACAGGGCCTGCGGTCCGGTGGCCGGCGGTTCGACCACGCGCAGACCGGGCAGCATCAGGACCGGCGCGAGGATGTGCGGGCTGCGCACACGAGCCTTGAGGTAGAGCGTCGTGCGTACGCCCTCGGCACCAGCCAGCACCTCGGCCAGCGACGACGCCCAGATCGCGGAGCCGTCGGTGACATTGAGGTTGACGTCACCGTAGAGCGCGATGCGCTGGCGGATCGGTCCCGGATCGAGCGCCGGCGCGCTGGCCGGATGCCCGGCCATGAGTGCCAGTTCGCGCGTGATGGTCGTCTCGAAGCCGGACAGGCGACGAGCCTGCCGCGCCGCCGCCTCGGAAAGGCGCAGGAACATTCCGGGATCGTGGTACAGCCGGCGGATGCCTTCGGCCAGCCCCAGGGCGTCCTCGGGCGCGGCCAGCCAGCCACAGGACCCGTCCACGAACTCCGGGATCGCCGCCACGCTGTTGGTGACCGGCACCAGGCCGGAGGCCATCGCCTCGTCGCGGGAAACGCCCTGGCTGTCCATCCGCGTCGGCACCAGGAAGATGCCGTATTCGCGGTGCAGCTCGGCGATACGTTCCTGCGGCAGGAATCCCTTTTCGAGCACGACGTTGGCGAAGCCGCGAAGGGGCGCCACCACCTCGTCGAACAATGCGCCGTCGCCGATGAGGCGGAACTCCATCTCGCCGAACCAGGGCTCGTGCGACAGCGCGAGGATGGCGGCCACCGCCAGGTCGTTTCCGTAGATCCGCGAGGCGTAGGGCCGGATCGACAGGACCTTCAGGCGCTGGGCTGCCGGCTTGGGTTCATAGCGGAACAGTTCGCCGTCGACGTAGTTGGGGATCAGCGCGAACTGGCCGGGCGGCAGCGACAGACCGAGGTCGTCGAGCGACTCGCGGGCGAGATGGCGCGACACGAAGACCACGCGCAGGTTCGGGTGCGGGTGCGCGAGTACGTCGAGCCACATCGCCCGGCGCTGGTCGCCGCTGCGGCGGGCCTTTTCGCGCTCGGCTTCGGTGTCGTGGTTGAAGCTGCGCCGGTACCAGGGCTGGATTTCGGCACCGTGCACCCAGACGATGACGCGGAGCCGGTCGAGCAGCGGCTTGACGACCTCCCACATCTGCGCGTCCATCGCATGCACCAGCAGGCAATGGTAGTCGCCGCCCAGGAGCATCAATGCCAGGTGCTCGGCCTGCCCGGCCACCACGTCCACGCCCTGGAACTCGTCGAACGCCAGTGGCTGGTTGCTGAAGCGGAAGACGTCCACGCGCACGCCCTGCCCGGCGTACGCCAGCACGCGCCGGTGCACGAATCCGTAGCGGTAGAGGTTGTCGTACCGCGGATAGTCCTTGGTGAGCAGCAGCGCCTTGCCGCGGCCGACGATCTGGTCCAGGCGCGGCGGCACCGCGCCGCGGACCAGCCGGATCAGCCGGGTGTCGCCCGACCCGAGCACACGCACGCCGAAGCGGATCCACTCGGTCCCCGCCGGGACCGGCAGTCCCTGGTTGGTGTCGGAGGACACGATGGCGTGGCTGATGCGCTGCCTGGCGCCATCGTGGTAGACCAGCGCCGCATTGAGGTAGAGGCCCGCCGACGTCTGCAGATGGAACCGCGCGAACCCCTCTTCGGCCAGTTCCTCCACGCGGAACCAGCGCGAGGCGTATACGTAGCCGTGCTGCCCCTCTTCGAGGCGCGAGCGCAGCTCGATCGAATCGCCGACGTGCACGACCTGCAGGCGGCCGTCGACATGACTCGACGGAGGAAACAGGCCCCGGAGCGCTTCCAGGCCGAACCCCGGCAGTTCACCCGGGTTCTCACTCTCCGCTTCGCGCAACGCGCCCCGCTCGCTGTCGGCCAGCAGCTCGGCCATGGGCTGGCCGGCGTCCAGGGCCAGGTCGTCCACGACGGCGTGCACCGGGCATCCGGCGCCGTCCGCGCAGTAGTTGAATTCGTCGATCGCCAGTCCGGCACCGATCGGCGGGCAGGCGTCGCCATCCAGCAACACCGACAGCGCGCTGCCTCCCAGCGCCGAGGCCCGGACCAGCGATCGGCGCATCGGCTGCGACGGCACTTCCCGGTAAGCCAGGTCCATCGCCG
>JAKFCL010000214.1:0-13001 GCA_036676665.1 Arenimonas sp.
CGCGCCGGGTCAGGCCCACTTGAAGGTCGACAGCAGCCAGAACGCGGCGACCGTCGGCAGCGCCGCCACCATCGCCAGCACGACCGAACGCGGCCCGGCAAACAGCGATGCAAGAAACAGCAGCGCCGAAACGCCCGCGCCGAGGAAGGCCGCCGCCGCGAACACGTACGGGTCGTATCGCTCGCACACCAGCAGGACCAGCGACGACAGGGCCAGCCACACCAGGTAGGGCGTGCGGCGCGCGAAGGTGGCGCGGAAGCCCATCGCCGGTCCCGGTGTCAGCCGTCGGCGCGCTTGCGGCCGAACAGCGACCGCCACGATTCGGCGAAGGTCTCCTCGCGGAAATCGCTGAACTCGCCGGCGTCGAAGTACACGCCGTAGCAGACGGTGCACGCCTCGTAGGAGATGTGCGGCTGCGCGGCGACGACCATGTGGATCATCGGCACGTTGCAGGCCGGGCACATGATCCGGCGGATCCGGTTGTTGGCCTGGCCGAGCTCGGCCGAGCCGGTGTCGATCGCTTCCGAGCCGCTGATCGCCTTCAGGTCCTCGTGTTCCAGGATGTCGAACCACAGGCCCTTGCAGCCGGTGCAGCGGTCGACCTCGATGCCTTCGTGGCTGACCTTGGCCATCGCGGCGGAACACTTCGGGCAGTGCATGGGCGGCTCCACGGGTTGTCCGGCGGCAGCTTACCGCCCGGGCGCGCGGGCGCGAAGGGGCGGGGCGCCGCGACCAAGAGCCGCGAGTCAAGGGTCTTCCGACGCCATCACCGCCTCGATCCGCGCCGCTTCGAGGTACCAGTAGGCCGGCAGCACGGCGTCGAAACAGGTCGGCCCGGGTTCGCAGGCGCCGGCCGGCGGCTCGAAGTGGCGAAGCACGCCGCGCACCATCACCCGGGTACCGTAATTCGGACGCGACGATCCTGGCGCGAGGTCGGGCAGGTAGACGATCTCGTCGTCGACGCGCATGAAGTCGGCGATCTTGGCCGGGCCGTCGAAGCGACCGGCCAGCACGACGACTTCGCCGATCCGGGCCGCCGACAGGCTCGACGCATCGGGCACCGGGGCCACCGGCGCGCAGGCCGCGAGTGCCAGCACCGCCCATCCCACCAGGATCCGGATCGCCTTCATCGCAGCCTCCGTCGTCAGGTTCAGCCGGGACCGATGTCTCCGACCAGCAGCAACCCCGCGCACAGGGCCATCGCCACGACGGCGGCCGTCCAGCGGCCGCGCCGGGAGTCCCAGAACGCGTGGTTTCCCCACAGCAATGCGAACAGGTCCGCCAGCTTGTCCGGCGCCAGCGCGCCGACGAGGGCGCAGCCGGCGACGAAGATCATGCCCAGCGGCGACGCCAGCAGCGCGAGCAGCGCCGGCGCGGCCCGCGGATGGGCGAGAAAGGTCACCGCGAGCACGTAACCCAGCAACGTCAGCACGCCGACCACGACGCCGAGGAAGGCCATCGCGAGCCGGTCGAAAAGCGTCACGGCTTCGCTGCGGCGCGCCGGATGGCGCCGCGGCGTTGCGGGCGTCGCGTGCGGATCAGCCACCGGCGGCCTTGAACAGCAGACCGATGTGGCGCGCACGCAGTTCGGCCAGTTCGGCCTGGCGGGCGCGGATCGCCTCGGCCGTGGCGGCGTCGACGTCCGCGTAGGGGTCGCTGAGCTGGGCCCGCATCTCGTCGGCGTTCTTCTGCGCCTGCGCGGCGGTTTCCGCGTCCATGCCGGTGGTGTCGATGGCCGCGAACTGCTGCTCGAGCGCGGCCCGCATCTCGACCATGCCGACCACGGTGAACAGCTGGTCCTTGATGTGGCGATACCGCGCGACGTCCATGCCGGCGGCTTCGGCGCCGGCGGCTTCGAGGGCGGCCGGCTGGGCGTCGCCCATCGCCTCGAGCTTGGCCATGTCGGTCTCGGCCTTCGCGACCCGGCCGGCGACGTCCTCGAGCATCGTGTTCTCCCGCTCGATGCCGCGCACCAGCGCGTCGAGCGCAGCGGCGTCCAGCGCCGCGGGCGTCGCGGCGGAGGCGTCGTCGCCGGCGGCCGCCGGCGCCTCGTCCTGCGCGGCGTCCGCCGCCGGCGGGGTGTCCGCCCCGGCGACATCGGCGCCCTTCTCGGCGCATGCCGCGATCAGCAGCAGGGCGGCAAGCGCCGGGGCAAGTCGGGAAAGCATCGGGGTCATGTCGTCGTTCTCCGGAGGGAAGGGGCCATCATCCGCGGGCGGCGGCGGCGCGGAGCTGCGCTGCCTGGTCGCGGCCGAGCCAGGCGATGATCGCCCGGCGCACCAGGTACAGCAGCGGGATCAGCGCGATCGCCGCCAGCATCTTGTACGCGTAGTTCAGCGTACCGACCGCCAGGAACAGCGACGTCGGCCACTGCTGCGGTCCGAGCACGAAGGCGATGTACAGCACGACGAAGCTGTCGACCAGCTGCGATACCGCCGTGGAGCCCGTCGCCCGCAGCCAGACCATGCGCTCGCCGGTGGCGCGGCGGATCCGGTGGAACACGCTGACGTCGATCAGCTGGCCGATCAGGAACGCGACCAGCGAACCGCCGATCGTCCACAGACCCTGGCCGAACACCGCCGCGTAGGCCTTCTGGTAGTCGGGCACGCCCTGGTCGGCGGCGACGCCGATCCACCAGCCGGCTGGTGCCAGCCCGATCGCGAGATAGGCGAACACGAAGCCGTAGACGATCAGCACCGCCGCGAGCCAGCTGATGAAACGCACGCCACGACGGCCGAAGAACTCGTTGATCACGTCCGTCATCACGAACACCACCGGCCACAGCAGCGTGCCGGCGGTGAAGTTCAGCGACCCGGTCTGGCCGAACAGGTTCCATTGCAGCGGCGCGAGGCCGAGCGTGTCCTCGAGGGCGAAGATCTTGACGCCGATGAACTCGGCCAGCAGCGCGTTGGCGACGAAGAACGTCGCCAGCACCAGGAACAGGCGGCTGGCGCGTTCGTTGCCGCTCACGGCATGTTGCCCTGGCGCTGGAAGGGCATCGTGTCGGGCGCGACGGCGCCGCCGGAGATGATGAAGGACATCGCCTCGTCGACGGTCCAGTCGGTCGGCGTCAGCAGGTCCACCGGCACCACTTCCAGGTAGCCGGACGTGGGGTTGGGCGTGGTCGGCACGTAGACCGCGGCCAGCTCCCGCCCCGTACCCTGTTCGCGCATCACCCGGGTGACGAAACCGACGCATTTCATGTCGCGGTGCGGGAAGTCGATCAGCACGACCCGCTGGGTGCCGTCGGGTTTGGTCTGCAGCAGGTCCAGCAGCTGCCGGGCGCTGCCATACACCGTCTTGATCAGCGGGATGCGGGCGATCAGGGCCTCGAACCAGGCCAGCAGCCGGCGCCCGGCGACCCGGCGGGCGAAGGCGCCGACCGCGACGATCACCGCCAGCGTCGCGACCACGGCGATGGCGGCCTGGGCCCACGGATCGTCGAGCCAGCCGAGCGCGCGCGGGAATGCGGACGCCAGCGTCGCCGACAGCGGATACACGAGCGGCGAACTGATCTCGGACAGCAGCCCGAGCATGAACTTGAAGACGATCCAGACCAGCCAGATCGGCAGCAGGGTCAGCAACCCGGTGAGGAACCACGCGCGCAGTCTTCGCATGCCCCGCATTCTAGGGCATGCGGCGCGGCCTCAGCGGATGCCGAGTTCCTCGGGAGCGACGTCGCGCACCAGCCGGAAGCCGACATCGTCGTAGCCGGTGTCGGCGTCGAAGTCGTCGGTCTGCGTGGCGCTGCCGCGCGCGGCGGTGTCGCGCCAGCCGAGGCCGCCGACCAGGCGCTTCTGGCAGCCGCGGCCGCAGTCGCTGAGCCATTCGCGGGCGTTGCCGCGGGTGCCGGCGAGGCCGAGCGCGCTGACCGGTCCCTGGCTCGCGGCGACGGTGCCCTCGCTGCCGCAGTTGATACGGCCGAAGGTGCAGGCGTTGCCGGCGCCGCCGGCCACCAGCGAACTCCATTCGCCGCGGGTCGGCAGACGGTAGTTCTTGCCGGTGCGGCGGCTGAGCCACGCGGCGTAGGCCTGGGCGTCGTCGAAGCTGACGCACAGCACCGGGTGGTTGCCGGCCTGCTGGAAGCCGGGCGCATCCCAGCTGCGTTTCTTCAGCGTGATCGGCGCGAGGCGGTTGCGGCAGCGGGCGGCGGGGCGGCCGTTGGCCGAAGCGAACGCGGCGTACTCGGCGCGCGTGACCTCGCTGCGCATCGTCGCCAGCCCGGGGCGGCCACCACGCGGCAGCGTCACCAGGATCGTCGTCTGCGCGCTGTCCTTCAGCGTGTCGCCGGGCTTGGGCAGCGACACCGCCTGCGACCACGCCGGCTCCAGCAACGCCGACGGCACCGCCAGCGCGGTCGCCAGCGACTTCGTGCGGGCCATCGCGGCGCCGTCCAGCGCCTTGATCGCCGCCTGCAGGCGCGCCAGCAGCGCCGGCGGCAGGCCGGTGCGCATTTCGCGCCATGGCTTGCTCTCGCCGCGCTTCATCTGCTCCACGAACGGCTCGACCTTGGCGTAAAGCGACAGCGCCTCGTCGTCGCGGTTCTTGGCGGCGGCCTCGAGCACCCGCGGCGCGTAGTAGGCGATCACCTCGTCCGACAGCGTCGCCACCGCGGGATTGGCCGGCGCCAGCCGGGCGGCCTCGCGCAGCGACTCCATCGCGTTGTCGCCGGGCGGCAGGCTGAGGCGCTGCAGGTCGATCTGCTTGCGGGCCGCCGACAGTTCGCGGGCGCCCGGCACGGTCGGGTCGTAGTCGAGCGTGAACACCTGCACCGAAGCGGTGACACCGGCGAACGCCCCGGTGCCGGCGGTGGCGTCGGCGGGCGCGGCGGGTTCGGGTGCGGGTTCGGCTTCGGCGGACGGTTCGGGGACGACTGCGGCTTCGGGTCCGGCGGGACCCTCGGCGACGGCCGGCGCCGGCTCGGCGGCGGCGGCGGGCGGTTCCGGTGCAGGCAGCGGGGCGGGCGTCGGCTCCTCGACGGTGAAGAAGTCGGCGCCGGGGTCGGCCGGGGCCGGGTCGCGCTGCAGCCAGACCACGGCCGAAGCGACCAGCGCCAGGCCGGCGACGGTCGCCAGCAGCGGCTTCCAATGCTCGCGCAGCCAGCCGTGGGCCGCACCCAGGTCCGCCGGTTCCGGCGGCTTGCCGGCCGCGGCGAGCTGGTTGAGCGCGCCGAGCATCTGCTGGGCGTTGCGATAGCGGTTGTCGGGCGACTTGGCCATCGCCCGGTCCAGGAACGGCTGCCAGTGCCGCTTCTCCGGCGGCAGCCGCGGCACCGGGTCCTGCGCATGCATCAGCGCCAGCGCCAACGGATCGGCTGCCTGGAACGGCAGCTTGCCGATCAGCAGTTCGTAGGCGAGCACGCCGACGCTGTAGAGGTCGGCGCGGCCGTCGACGACTTCGCCGCGCGCCTGTTCCGGCGCCATGTAACCGCCGCTGCCGACCGCCAGGCCGGCGGTGGTGATGCGGGTGGTGTCGCGCTTGGACAGGGCGATGCCGAAATCGGTCAGCAGCGGCCGGTCGGCGTTGTCGAACAGCACGTTCTCGGCCTTGACGTCGCGGTGGACGATGCCGCGCGCATGCGCGTATTCGAGCGCCGACAGCAGCGCCCGCAGCACTTCGACGACGCGGTCCTCGTCGTGCGTGAAGTCCTTCTGGCCCAGGTGGCCCTTGGCCAGGTACGGCAGCACGTAATACAGCAGGCCCTGGCGCGTCCGTCCCACCTCGTGGATGCCGACGATGCAGGGATGCTCGAGCTTGGCGATCGTGCGCGCCTCGTGCTCGAAGCGCTGCTTGCTGATCTCGTCGGTCAGTGCCGCCGGCGCCATGACCTTGATCGCGACCTGGCGGTCCAGCGATTCCTGCACGCCCAGGTAGACCTGCGACATGCCGCCCTTGCCGATCCGGCGCAGCACGCGATAGCCCGGGATCTCCGGCATGTAGCTGGAGAGCAGCGCGGTCAGCTCGTCAGGGGAGAGCTCTTCTTCCTGCTGCATGGCGCGATCGGGGTGCGGGGGGTTGGGTTGCCCAGCATACGGCAGGCGCCGGGGCACGGACTAGGCGGACGGGAACGGGCAGCGGCCCGGCCGGGCCGCGCCCGCTCAGCCCGGACGCGCGGCGGCGCCCGGCCGGTCGGGTTTGCGGCGGACGTAGACCTGCTTGCGCACCCGCGCGACGACGTCGCCGCCGGCGTCGCGCACCTCGGTCTCGAACCAGCGCAGCACCTTGCCGCCGTCCGCCGCGGCCGCGCGGATCTCCTCGACCACCGCGTCGTCGAGCACGAACTCGGCGGCGACGGTGCCGCGCCCGGGTTTCTCGAAGCGGATCTCGCCGGCCTGGTCCCAGACGAGGTATCCCGGGCCGATCCGCCGCATCAGCATGATCATCCAGAACGGGTCGGTCATCGCGAACAGGCTGCCGCCGAAATGCGTGCCGACGTAGTTGCGGTTGAACCAGCGCTCGCGCAGCTCGACGCGCGCGTGGCCGAAATCCTCGTCGAGGCGGACCAGGCGGATGCCGGAGAACACGAACGGCGGCCAGAAGCGCAGCAGCCGGCGCAGGCGGGCGGCTTCCATCAGAACAGCAGCGAGGCCATCTTGCGGCGGTAGCGGCCGACCAGGTCGTCGTCCTCGATCACCTTGAACGCGTCGATCAGCGAACGCTTCGCCAGGCCGTCGTCGAAGGCGCGGTCGCGCCGCAGCATTTCGAGGAACTGCTCCAGACCGGCCGCCGCGTCGCCGTCCACCAGCTCGCGCACGCCCAGCAGATGGCGCGCGCGCAGGTCGGCCGGGTCGGCCGCGATCGCCGCCTGCAGCACGGCGGCCGGCGGCGCGTCCGCGAGCAGTGCGGCGAAGCCGAGGCGGGCGCGGCCGCGCAGCGCGCGATCGTCGTGCGCCAGGTTGGCCGGCAGCGCGTCGAGCAGCGTCTCCGCCTCGGCGACGGCACCGGTGCGCAGAAGCGCCAGGGCCAGGTCGAGCTTGAGGGTGTCGGTGTCCGGCTCGGCGTGCACGGCGGCACGCAGCCGCACCACCTCCTCGTGCGGATCGACCGGCGCCGCGGCCTCCGGCGCCGCGTCCTCCTCGACCGCCTTCGGCACGACGCCATGGTGGGCGAGGAATTGCCGCAGCTGGCCCTCGGGCAGCGCGCCCGGGAATCCGTCGACGATCTGCCCGTCCTTGACCAGCATGACCGTGGGCACCGACTTGATCTGGAAGTAGCCGGCCAGCTGCTGTTCCTTGTCGACGTCGACCTTGGCCAGCAGGAAGCCACCGGCGAATTCGTCCGCCAGCTTTTCCAGGATCGGACCGAGCGTCTTGCACGGACCGCACCAGGTGGCCCAGAAGTCCACGAGTACCGGCACGTCCTTCGATTTCAGCAGGACCTCCTGCTCGAACTGCGGAAGGCTGGCGTCGAAGACATGCGGGCGGGCGGCGGCGTTCATCGGGGAAGTCCGGGTGGGAGGGGAGTCGGCCCGAGATGGTGGCGGTCCCGGGATTGGACAAGCCGGGCGCTACGGCTGGCGCACGACCACGCCGTCCTTCATCACGAAGTCGACCTGTTTCACGACGCCGATATCGGCCAGCGGGTCGCCGGGCATGGCGACGATGTCGGCGCGGAAACCCGGCGCCAGCTGCCCGATGTCGGTCATGCCCAGCACCTCGGCGGCGTGCACGGTGGCCGTTCGCAGCGCCTCGGCCGGCGGCATGCCGCCCTCGACCATGAACAGGAATTCGTCGGCGTTGTCGCCGTGGTGGCCGACGCCGGCATCGGTGCCGAAGGCGATCTTCACGCCGGCCCGGTACGCCTCGGAGAACGTGCCCTGGATCAGCGCGCCGATCCGGGCCGCCTTCGGCCGCACGATCGCCGGGTAGAAACCGTCGATCTTCGCCTTCTCGCCGACGAAGCGGCCGGCGCTGATCGTCGGCACGTACCAGGTGCCGTGTTTCTTCATCAGCGCGAAGATCTCGGCGTCCATGTAGGTGCCGTGCTCGATCGTCGTGACGCCGCCGATGATCGCCCGGCGCATGCCTTCCTTGCCGTGGGCGTGGGCGGCGACGCGGTAACCGTAGTCCTTCGCCGCCGCCACGACCGCGGCGACCTCGTCGACGGTGAACTGGGCGCCGTCGGCGCTGGCCGCGTAGCTCAGCACGCCGCCGGTGGCGGTGATCTTGATGACGTCGGAACCTTCCTTGTAGCGCTGGCGCACGGCCTGGCGGGCCTCGTCGGGGCTGTTGATCACGCCCTGCACCGGCCCGGGCACGCCCAGCGCGGTGCCGATCTCGCGGCTGACGCCATTGGTCGGGTCGGCATGGCCGCCGGTGGTCGCGATCGAGGTGCCGGCGGCGTAGATGCGTGGACCCGGCACCAGGCCCTGGTTGATCGCGTCGCGCAGCGCCAGCGTCGTTTCGCCGCCGAGGTCGCGCACGGTCGTGAAGCCCGCCTGCAGCGTCTTCGCGGCGTAGGTGGTGGAGCGCAGCGCGACGAAATCGGGGTTCAGGCGGAAACCTTCGGAATACGAGTCCGGGCTCGACTGGCCGTCCAGGTGCACATGCAGGTCGGTCCAGCCGGGGCTGCAGGTGTGGCCGGCCAGGTCGATCGAGCGGGCACCGTCGACCGGCGAATGGCCCTCGCGCACGTCCCGGACCTTGCCGGCGTCGACGACCACCGTGCGGTCGGGCAGCAGCCGCCCCGACGCCGCGTCGAACAGCTGGCCGCAGTGCACCGCCAGCGTCTCGGCCTGCACCGGCAGGGCCAGGGCGAACAGGGGGACCAGCAGCAGCGGGTGGCGGGCGCGGGGCATGGGTGGTTCTCCGATGGGGACGGCCGATGGTAACCGCACCGCCGGCGCAGACCGGGCAGGGGTCGTTTTGGTAGGCTGTGCGCCTGCTTTTTCCAGTCGCGTCCCCCATGTCCGAAATCCACGACCCCAGCGCCTACGACCCGAAGGCGGTGGAAACCGCCGCGCAGACCCACTGGCAGGCCACCCGCGCCTTCGAGGTGGTCGAGGACCCGTCGCGGCCGAAGTTCTATTGCCTGTCGATGCTGCCGTACCCGTCGGGCGCGCTGCACATGGGGCATGTGCGCAACTACACGATCGGCGACGTGATCAGCCGGCACAAGCGCATGACCGGCTTCAACGTGCTGCAGCCGATGGGCTTCGACGCCTTCGGCCTGCCGGCCGAGAACGCCGCGATCAAGAACCGCACGGCGCCGGCGAAATGGACCTACGCCAACATCGAGCACATGCGCGCGCAGCTGCAGCGCCTGGGGTTCGCCTACGACTGGACGCGCACGTTCGCGACCTGCGAGCCGGACTACTACCGCTGGGAACAGCTGATGTTCACCCGGCTGCTGAAGAAGGGCCTGGCGTACCGCCGCAATTCGGTCGTGAACTGGGACCCGGTCGACCACACGGTGCTGGCCAACGAGCAGGTGATCGACGGCCGCGGCTGGCGTTCCGGCGCGCTGGTGGAAAAGCGCGAGATCCCGCAGTGGTTCCTGAAGATCACCGACTACGCGCAGGAACTGCTCGACGGGCTGGACACGCTGCCGGGCTGGCCCGACGCGGTCAAGACGATGCAGCGCAACTGGATCGGCCGCAGCGAGGGCCTGGAGATCGCCTTCGCGATGGAGGCGCTGGCGGACCCGATCACGGTGTTCACCACGCGCCCGGACACGCTGATGGGCGTGACCTACCTCGCCGTCGCCGCCGAACACCCGGTGGCGCTGTGGGCGGCGTCCGGCAATCCGGCCGTCAAGGACTTCGTCGACGAATGCCGCCGCGGCGGCGTCAGCGAGGCCGAGCTGGAAACGCAGGAGAAGAAGGGCATCTTCACCGGCCTGCACGCCGTCCACCCGGTGTCGGGCGCGAAGCTGCCGGTGTGGATCGCCAACTTCGTGCTGATGGGCTACGGCACCGGCGCGGTGATGGCGGTGCCCGGCCACGACGAGCGCGACTTCGAGTTCGCGCACAAGTATTCGCTGCCGATCCGCCAGGTCATCGCCCACCCGGCCTGGGTCCGCGCGTTGCGCGACGGCGCGAACCTGGACGATTTCCGCGAGTTCGAATACGACGACGCGCGCTGGAAGGAGTGGTATTCGAGCAAGGAGCCCGCCGACGTCTACGTCATCGACTCCGATCCGATCGAGGAAGGGTCCGACTTCCGGCAGGCGTTCGAGCAGATCGCCGGCGTCGCCGCCAACGAAGGCTTCGGCAAGCGCCGCGTCAACTTCCGCCTGCGCGACTGGGGTGTCAGCCGGCAGCGCTACTGGGGTTGCCCGATCCCGGTGATCTACTGCGAGAAATGCGGCGCCGTGCCGGTGCCGGAAGACCAGCTGCCGGTCGTGCTGCCGGAGGACGTCGCCTTCACCGGCGTCGTCTCGCCGATCAAGGCCGACCCGGAGTGGCGGAAGACGACGTGCCCGACCTGCGGCGGCGCCGCCGAGCGCGAGACGGACACCTTCGACACGTTCATGGAGTCGAGCTGGTATTACGCGCGCTACACGTCGCCCGGCGCGCAGGCGCTGGTGGACGGCCGCGCCGACTACTGGACGCCGGTCGACCAGTACATCGGCGGCATCGAACACGCGATCCTGCACCTGCTGTACTTCCGCTTCTTCCACAAGCTGATGCGCGACGAGGGCCTGGTGGCCAGCGACGAGCCGGCGGTGAACCTGCTGTGCCAGGGCATGGTGATCGCCGACACCTTCTTCCGCGACGTCGCCGACGGATCGAAGGAATGGTTCAACCCCGCCGACGTCGACGTCGTGCGCGACGCCAAGGGCCACGCCACCGGCGCCGTGCTGCGCGCCGACGGCCTGCCGGTGCGGATCGGCGGCACCGAGAAGATGGCCAAGTCCAAGAACAACGGCGTCGACCCGCAGACGATGGTCGACAAGTACGGTGTCGACACGGTGCGGCTGTTCTCGATGTTCGCGGCGCCGCCGGAGCAGAGCCTGGAATGGAACGAGGCCGGCGTCGAGGGCATGGCGCGCTTCCTGCGGCGGCTGTGGGCGCAGGTGCAGCGGCACGTGGCCGACGGCCCGGCGCCGGTGCTGGACACGTCCACGCTCGACGTCGCGCAGAAGACCCTGCGCCGGCAGCTGCACGAGACGATCCAGAAGGTCGGCGACGACTACGGCCGCCGCCACACCTTCAACACGGCGATCGCCGCGGTGATGGAGCTGCTCAACGCCATCGGCAAGTTCGACGACGCGTCGGCGCAGGGCCGGGCGCTGCGCCAGGAATGTTTCGAGGCGGTGACGCTGCTGCTCAACCCGATCACGCCGCACACGGCGCACGCGCTCTGGCAGCGGCTGGGTCACGCCGAGGCGACGCTGGAGGACATACCCTTCCCGCAAGCCGACCCGGCCGCACTGGTGCGCGAGGCGGCGGTGCTGGCGGTCCAGGTCAACGGCAAGCTGCGCGCGACCCTCGAGGTGCCGCTGTCGGCCAGCCGCGAGTCGGTCGAGGCGCTGGCCCTGGCCGAGCCGAACGTGCAAAAGTTCATGGAAGGCCTGACCGTGCGCAAGGTGATCCTCGTGCCCGGCAAGATCGTCAACATCGTCGCGGGGTAAGCGAATGCATCGTCCACTGCCGAAGATCGTCCTGCTTCCGCTGCTCCTGGCCGTCCTGGCAGGCTGCGGCTTCCATCCGCGCAACACGCTGGCGCTGGCCGACGAGCTGGGCCCGGTCAAGGTCGTCACGGTCGATCCGTACAGCCCGCTGGCCTATGGCCTGGCGACGGCGCTGGACCGCGCCGGTGCCACCGCCGCCGTCGAGGGCGAGCCGTCGGCGACGCTGCGGGTGCGCTCCGAGCGGCTGGTGACCCGGCCGCTGTCGGTCGACCGCCGGGCGCAGGTCCGCGAGTACGAGTCGCGCTACATCGTCAAGTTCGAGCTGCTCGATGCCGCCGGCAAGCCGCTGGTGCCGTTGCAGGAAATCGCGCTGACGCGCGACTACGTCTACGACTCGCTGTCGCCGTCGGGCAGCCCGGCCGAGCAGGAACTGCTGAAGACCGAACTGCGCCGCGACATGCAGGCGGCGATCCTGCGCCGGATCGACGTGGTGCTGCGCAGCAAGTAATGGAACTCAAGCCGGACCGGCTGGACCGCCAGCTCGCCAGCGAGCCGCTGCGGCCGGTATACCTGGTGGCCGGCGGCGAACCGCTGCTGGTGCAGGAAGCCGCGGACGCGATCCGCGCCCGGGCCCGCGAAGAGGGCTACGGCGAACGCGAGATCCACGACGTCGACGCCGGTTTCGACTGGAACGAACTGTCGCGCGGCCTGGCCACGCTGAGCCTGTTCTCGAGCCGGCGGCTGTTCGAGCTGCGCATGCCCTCCGGCAAGCCCGGCAAGGAAGGCGGCGAGGCGCTGCGCGAATACTGCGAGAACCCGCCGCCCGACACGGTGCTGCTGATCACCGCGCAGGAATGGAGCAACCGGCACGCCGGCAAGTGGAGCGAGGCGATCGGCAGGCTCGGGCATACCCTGCCGATCTGGCCGTTGAAGCCACACGAGCTCGGCGACTGGCTGCAGCGCCGGCTGCGCAGCCGCGGCCTGGTGGCCACGCCCGACGCGGTGCGCCGGCTCGCCGACCGCGTCGAGGGCAACCTGCTGGCGGCCGCGCAGGAAGTCGACAAGCTCGTGCTGCTGACCGGCGCCGGGAGTGCGCGCGGGCCGGCGGCCAGCGCGATCGACGTGGAGGAGATGGAGCGGCTGGTCGCGGACTCGTCGCGCTTCGACGTGTTCCGGCTGATCGACGGCGCACTCGCCGGCGACGCCGGCCGCGCGGTGCACATGCTGGCGGCCCTGCGCGCCGAAGGCGACCAGGTGGCCGGGCTGATGCCGATGGTGGCCAAGGAAGTGCTGGCGCTGTCGGCGCTCGCGCGGGCCGCCGAGGGCGGCAACATCATGGCCGCGATGCGCCAGGCCGGTATCTGGGAAAGCAAGCAGGCCACCTACCGGCGTGCCGCCGAGCGGCATCCGCCGTCGCGCTGGGAAAC
>JAKFCL010000215.1:0-2169 GCA_036676665.1 Arenimonas sp.
GGCAGCGCGCGCGGCGTGATGTTCGAGGCCGTGCCCGACGGCGCGATGGTGCGCTTCTACGCCGTCTACTGACGTCCACGGCCGCGCCTGCCGCCCGGGATGAACGGCCCGGCCTTTCTTGATCCCGATCAAGGCCCCGACCCGCCGCCGGGGCCAAGGTGGCTCTGACCACCCACCGCGCCAGAGCCGGACATGACCCGAGGCCCGCCCCTGCCACCCCAGCGCCGCACCGCGGCGGTGGCGGCCGTGGCGGTCGCCTTCGTCGGCGTGCTGGTCTGCGCGCTGTGGGTGCTCGGCTTCCCGGACGCCACGCGGCTGGTGCCGGGGTCGTCGACGGTGCGCTTCACCACCGGACTGTGCTTCGTGCTGGCCGGCACGGGCCTGGGGCTGATCCTCGGCCGTCGTCCGCGCTGGGCGCTGGCGGCCATCGTGCCGATGCTGCTGCTGGCGGGGTTGACGTTGCTGGAGTACCTGCTGGGCCGGAACCTGGGGGTCGACCGGCTGTTCATCCCGGGCGGCACGTTCCCGTATCCGGGCCAGATGGCCCCCAACACCGCGGTCGCGCTGCTGCTGGCGGGTTCGGGCCTGGCCGCCCTCGGGCCCGGCCACGCGCGGATCTGGGCCCTGAGCATTTCCGCGATGCTGGCGGCCCTGGCCACGGCGCTCGCCGGCGTCGCGGTGCTGGGCTACACGTTCGACCTGACCGCCGCCTTCGAATGGGCCGGCTTCACGCGGATGGCGCTGCTGACCGCGGTCACCCTGATCGTGCTCGGCGTCGGCATCATCCTCGCGGCGCGCGAGGCCGGCCGGGTCGCCTCGTGGGTCGAACAGCCCTGGCTGGCGAGCAGCGTCGGCGTCGGCGCCGCCGGCCTCGGGCTGCTGGCCTCGCGGGCGCTCGGCATCGAAGTGCCCGGCCTGCCCGCGGGCGTGCTCCAGGGCCTGCATGCCGCCGCGGTCGTGTTCGCCATCCTGCTGGCCGGCACCGTCGCCCAGGCGCGGCACATGCGCCTGCTCTCGCTGCGGCTGGCGGCCGCCAACCGGCGCCAGGCCGAACAGTCGGCCGAGATCGCCGACCTGTACGAAAACGCGCCCTGCGGATACCACTCGGTCGATGCCGAGGGCCGGTTCGTGCGCATCAACGGCACCGAACTGGCGTGGCTGGGCTACGGGGCCGACGAGCTGGTCGGGCGCCGGAGCCTGCCCGAGCTGCTGGCCCCCGCGAGCCGGGCGACCTGGCTGGCGCAGTTCCCGCGGCTGAAGGAGAACGGCAGCGTGCGCGACCTGCCGCTGGAGATGCTGCGCAAGGACGGCAGCGTGCTGCCGGTGGTGCTCAGCGAGACGGCGGTGTACGACGCCCGCGGCGAGTTCCACCACAGCCGCAGCATGCTGTTCGACGACCGCGAACGCCGGCACCTGGAGCAGGCGCTGCGCGACAGCGGAGAGCGGCTGCAGGTGCTGATCGACCACGTGCAGACCGCCGTGGTCGTGCATGCCGCCGATTCGTCGATCGAGTTCGCCAATCCCCGTGCGGCCGAACTGCTCGGCCTGACCCGCGAGCAGCTGCTGGGACGCACGGTGATCGATCCGGCATGGCACTTCGTCCGCGAGGACGGCTCGCCGATGCCCGTCGACGAATACCCCGTCAGCCGCGTCGTCCGCAGCGGGCGGGCGCTGCGCGACTACGTGACCGGTGTCCAGGCCGGCGATGGCGAACCGGTGCGCTGGCTGCTCGTCAACGCGGTCCCGGCCACCGGACAGGACGGCCGCCTGCGCCAGGTCATCGTCTCGTTCGTCGACATCAGCGAGCGCCAGCAGCAGAAGCGCCAGCTCGAACAACTGGCGTCCACCGACATGCTGACCAGCCTGGGCACCCGCCGCCACCTGGTGGAACTGGCCGGCCATGAACTGGCGCGCTCGCGTCGCAGCGGCCGGCCGATGGCGGTGGTGCTGTTCGACATCGACCGCTTCAAGGCCATCAACGACCGCTTCGGGCACGAAACCGGCGATCAGGTCCTGCACCGGCTCGGCGAACTGCTGCGTACCGAACTGCGCGAGGCCGACCTGGCCGCGCGCTGGGGCGGCGAGGAGTTCTGCGTGCTGCTGCCCGACACGACCCCGCACGCGGCCGCGGAGATCGCCGAGCGGCTGCGTGGCGCGGTGGAACGGATG
>JAKFCL010000216.1:0-1797 GCA_036676665.1 Arenimonas sp.
TTCACCGGTCGTCGCGCGTCCACACCGCCCCGTCCGCCACCGTGACCGGGAACCGGCGCACCGGCGAATACGCCGGCGCGCACAAGGCCTCGCCGGTGCGCAGGTCGAACTTCGCGCCGTGCAGCACGCATTCGATCTGGTCGCCGTCGATGGTCCCGGCGCTGAGCTCGAAGTCCTCGTGCGAACAGCGGTCCTCGAGCGCGTACAGCGCGCCATCGACATTGACCACCAGGATCGGCGTGTCGCCGTCCCAGGCGACGCGCTGTTCGCCCGGCAGCAGTTCGGAAGTCGCGCAGACGCGCACCCAGTCGGTCATCGCGGTGCTCACAGCGCCTTCTCCAGGACTTCGAAACGCAGGTCGTCGCGACGGGGAAGGCCGAAGCGCGGATCGCCGTACGGGAACGGCTTGCGGATGCCGGTGCGGCGGTAGCCGCGGCGCTCGTAGAAGGCGATCAGCTCGTCGCGCACGTCGATCACCGTCATCTGCATCCGCGCCTGGCCGAACTCGTCGCGGGCGATGCGCTCGGCCTCGGCCAGCACGGCCTTGCCGACGCCCGCGCCCTGCAGCGACGGCACGACCGAGAACATGCCGAAATAGCCGGCGCCATCCTCGACCGCGACATGCGCGCAGGCGACCAGTTCGCCGTCGCGTTCGGCCAGCAGGATCCGGCTGTCGCGCCGCGCGATCTGCGCCAGCACGTCGTCGGCGCCGGTGCGGCGGCCGTCGAGCAGGTCGGCCTCGGTGGTCCAGCCGACGCGGCTGGCGTCGCCGCGGTAGGCCGATTCGACCAGTGCGACGATCGCGTCGGCGTCGGCGGCGGTGGCAGGGCGGAAGCGCAGCGGTGGATCGGTGGCGGGGGACATGGCGGCGGCGGCGACGATCGGGAGGTCGATGATCGCCGAAATCCCGCCGCCGCGGTCAGCGGTCGATCGCCAGCCGGGCCAGTGCATAGGTGGCTTCCTGCGCCTCCCCGCGGGCACGGCCGGTGCCGGAGTTGGCCATCGCGACGACCACCATCCCGTGTTCGGGCAGCACCATCATGAAAGCGGCCGCGCCCGGCTGGGTGCCGCCGTGGTGCACGATCCGCACCGGCCGGTCCGCGCCGAGCAGGCGGGTGGACGTGTCCACGCGCCAGCCGAGCGCGTAGTTTTCCGGGTTCATCGTGCCGTCGGCCAGCGCCAGCGGCGTCCACAGCGCCTGCACGCCGGCGTCCGACACGAGCCTGCCGCCGAGCAGCGCCAGGCCCAGCCGCGCCAGGTCGCTCGGGGTCGACACCAGGCCCCCGCCGGCGATCTTGTAGCTCGCGTCGATCGGATACGACGGCGTGTAACGGCCGGATTCGCCCTGGTAGAACGCCACCCGGCCCGGCATCGGCGCGGCGGTGTCGACCGCGGTGTCGACCATGCCGGCCGGTCCGAACACCTGCGCCTGCAGCAGCGCCGCGAACTCCTCGCCGGCGGCGCCTTCGAGCCCGCGCGACAGCAGCGAGTAGCCGAACGTGGAATACCGGAAGCCGGTGCCCGGCGCGAAGACGAGCGCATCGTCGACGAACATCGGCAGGCCGTCGGCGACCCGCGGGTAGGCGGTCGTCGAATAGTTCTCGTGCCAGCCCATCCACCACTGCGGGACCCGCGAGTAGTGGCGGATGCCGGCCCGGTGCGACGCCAGCAGCCGCGCCGTCAGTGGCGCGATGTGCCCGGGCAGGCCGGCCACGTAGGTCGACAGCGGCGCGTCGAGATCGAGCCTGCCGGATTCGGCCAGGCGCATCATCGCCACCGCGGTGATCGGCTTGGCGA
>JAKFCL010000217.1:0-1825 GCA_036676665.1 Arenimonas sp.
CAGCCCCGGTGCCGGGCCGTGCGCGCGCCACAGCTCGTCCAGCGTGCGGCCGTCGCCGGGCACGCGCAGCGCCGGGGCGAGGTCGTGCAGCGGCTTGAGCACGAACGCGTGCTGCAGTTCCGGGCGCGGCAAGGTCAGGTGGCCGGACCCGTCGAGCACGAGGTCGTCGAAGAAGACGATGTCGATGTCGAGCGGGCGGCTGGCGAAGCGCGGCTGGGTGCGGTCGCGGCCCTGGGCATCCTCGAGCGCGTGCAGCCACGCATCGAGCGCGAACACGTCCAGGCCGGTGTCGAGCGCGGCAGCGCAGTTGAGGAAATCCGGGCCGTCGAAACCGACCGCGGCGGTGCGATACACCGGTGACACCCGCACGCCGTCGAAGCGCGCACGCAATGCCGCGACGGCCGCGCGCAGGTTCGCTTCCGGTTCGAGGTTGCTGCCCAGGCTCAGCCAGGCGGTGCTCATCCGCCGGCGCTGCGCTCGATGATCACGCCGACCGCCTTCGAGCCGCGGACGGCGCCGGGCTTGGCCAGCTTCAGGCGCACATGGCGCACGCCGAACTCGCCGATCACGATCGCCGCGCAGCGTTCGGCCAGCGTCTCCACCAGCCCGAACTCGGATTCGGACACGAACTGGATCAGGCGCTTGCTGACCGCCTTGTAGTCGAGCGTGTCGGCGATGTCGTCGGTCGCCGCCGGCACGCGGTTGTCGAACGCCATCTCCAGGTCCAGCACCACCGGCTGGCGGATCTTGCGTTCCCAGTCGTAGATGCCGATCACGCACTCGATCTCGAGCGCCTCGATGAAAACCTTGTCCATCCTGGTCGGGTCCTGTGGTGGAAGCGGCATCAGCCGCGGATGCCGTCGCCGTCGCCCGGGGCGGAGCCGACGGCCGGCAACGAGGCCATGTCCCAGCGCGGCACCACGTCGACGGAGGCCGGCGCGTGCTCGCCCGCCTGCAGGCGCAGGGCGCCGGCGAAGGCGATCATCGCGCCGTTGTCGGTGCAGAAGGCCGGCCGCGGGAAACACACCCGGCCGCCGACCCGGTCCACGAGCGCCTGCAGCTTCGCGCGCAGGCGCAGGTTGGCGCCGACGCCGCCGGCGACCACCAGCGTGCGGTCGCCGGTCTGCCGCAACGCCCGCTCGCACTTGGTCGCCAGCGTGTCGACCACCGCGTCCTCGAAGCCACGGGCGATGTCGGCCCGGGTCGCGGCGCTGCCGTCGGAGGCCTTCCAGGCCAGCAGCACCTGGGTCTTGAGGCCGGAGAAGCTGAAGTCGAGGCCGGGCCGGTCGGTCATCGGCCGGGCGAAGCGGAACACGCCGGGGCGGCCGGTTTCGGCCAGGCGGGCCAGCTCCGGGCCGCCGGGGTACGGCAGGCCCATCATCTTGGCGGTCTTGTCGAAGGCCTCGCCGGCCGCGTCGTCCAGGGTCTCGCCGAGCAGGCGGTAACGGCCGACCGCCTGCACCTCGACCAGCTGGGTATGGCCGCCGGACACCAGCAGGGCCACGAACGGCGGCGCCAGCGCCGGGTCCTCCAGCAGCGGGGCCAGCAGGTGGCCCTCCATGTGGTGCACGCCGACCGCCGGCACGTCCAGGGCCCAGGCCAGTGCCCGGCCGGCCGCGGCCCCGACCATCAGCGCCCCGACCAGGCCCGGACCGGCCGTGTAGGCGACCCCGTCGAGGTCCTTCACTTCCAACCCGGCCTCGGCCAGCACCTGCCGGACCAGCGGCAGCAGCTTGCGGACATGGTCGCGGCTGGCCAGCTCGGGCACGACCCCGCCGTATTCGGCATGCAGGGCGATCTGGCTGAACAGCGCGTGCGCGAGCAG